>NZ_JAKUGG010000024.1:0-86002 GCF_022663835.1 Bacillus cereus group sp. BfR-BA-01347
TTTGTAGCCTGGTAAGCTTTCTTTCTCTACTAATTTGTACTTTCCTACAGATAAGTCTGAGATTTTTGCTTTACCATTTTTATCTGTTTTTACTTCCGTTACTACTTTGCCTTGTTCGTCTTGTACTTCGAAGACTACGCCTTCTAATACTTTTTGACTATCTTTATCTACTTTTGTGATTTCTACTGAGCCTTTGTCTACTAGTTCATTCTCTACTTTTAGTGATAAGACTTCTGTCATACCTTTTTTGATTTCGAATGATACTGGTTTCGCTAGTTTTTTATATCCTGGTAAGCTTTCTACCTCTACTAGCTTATATTTTCCTACTGATAAATCTGAAATTGTTGTTTTTCCTTCTTTATCTGTTGTTACTTTCGTTACTACTTTATCTTTTTCATCTTGCACTTCGAATGTTACGCCCGCTAATACTGCGCCACTTTCTTTGTCCACTTTTGTAATCTCTACTGAACCTTTGTCTAACTGTTCGTTCTCTACTTTCAATGATAAAACTTTCGTCATACCTTTTTTAATTTCAAACGATACTGGTTCTGTTAATTTTTTGTAGCCTGGTAAGCTTTCTTTTTCTACTAATTTATACTTTCCTACTGATAAATCTGAAATTGTTGCTTTTCCTTCTTTATCTGTCGTTACTTCTGTTACTACTTTGCCTTGTTCGTCTTGTACTTCGAAGACTACACCTGCTAATACTTTTTGACTATCTTTATCTACTTTTGTGATTTCTACATTTCCCTTGTCTAACATTTCATTTTCTACTGTTAAAGCAAGAGATTTTGTCATGCCTTTTTCAATTTGGAAAGTAATCGGATCTACTAATTGTTTATATCCTTTTGGTGCTTTTACTTCTACTAACTTGTATGTGCCAACTGATAAATTAGTAGCTTGTGCTTGTCCTTTTTTATCTGTCGTTATTTTAGCGACTACTTGTCCTGCTTCATCTTGAATTTCAAAGACTGCATCAGCTAAAGCATCTTTCGTTTCTTTGTCTACTTTTGTAATTTCTACATTTCCTGTATCCACTAATTCATTTTCTACTGTTAGCTTTAGCGCTGTTACTCTACCCTTTTCAATTTCGAATGAAATTGGCTTTTCTAGTGGTTTGTATCCTGCCGGTGTTTCTACTTCTACCAACTCATACTTCCCGATAGATAAATCTGAAACGTTTGCTTTTCCTTCTTTATCCGTTTTTACTTTCGCAACTACTTTTCCTTTTAAATCACGTACTTCAAATACAACATTTTCTAATGGAGCTTTACTATCTTTATCTATTTTTGTTATCTCTACATTCCCTGTATCCACCATTTCATTTTCTACTTTTAATGATAGGACTTCGGTCATGCCTTTTTTTATTTCAAATGATATTGGTTTTTCTAACTTTTTATAACCAGGTAAACTTTCTACCTCTACTAATTCATACTTTCCTACAGGTAAATCTGAAACATTTGCTTTTCCATCTTTATCTGTCGTTACTTTTGTAACTTCATTACCCTTTTCATCTTGGACGATGAATGTTACTCCCGCTAACGGTGCTTTATTATCTTTATCTATCTTTGTAATTTCTATATTTCCCGTATCTACCATTTCATTTTCTATTTTTAATGATAGAACTTCGGTCATGCCTTTTTTTATTTCAAATGATACTGGATCTGTTAATTTCTTATAGCCTGGTAAACTTTCTTTCTCTACTAATTTGTACTTTCCTACTGATAGATCTGAGATTTTTGCTTTACCATCTTTATCTGTTTTTACTTCCTTTACTACTGTTCCAGCTTCATCTTGCACTTCAAAGACTACGCCTTTTAATACTTTTTTGCTGTCTTTATCTACTTTTGTAATTTCTACTGAACCTTTATCTAACTGTTCATTTTCTACTTTCAACGATAGGACCGTTGTCATACCTTTTGTAATTTCGAATGATACTGAATCTGTTAGCTTTTTGTAGCCTGGTAAACTTTTCGTCTCTACTAATTTGTACTTCCCTACTGATAAATCAGAGATTTTTGCTTTACCATCTTTATCTGTTTTTACTTCTGTTACTACTTTGCCTTGCTCATCTTGCACTTCGAAGACTACGCCTTCTAATACTTTTTGACTATCTTTATCTATTTTTGTAATTTCTACTGAGCCTTTGTCTAACTGCTCATTTTCTACTTTTATTGCTAAAGCTTTTGTCATACCTTTTTTTATTTCAAATGGTACTGGTTCTGTTAGCTTTTTATAACCCGGTAAGCTTTTCGTCTCTACTAATTTGTACTTTCCTACTGATAAATCTGAAACGTTTGCTTTTCCATCTTTATCTGTTACTACTTTTCTTACTACTCCATCTTTCTCATCTTGGACTTCAAATTCGACACCCGCTAATACTGCCCCGTTTTCTTTGTCCACTTTTGTAATTTCTATATTACCTTTGTCTACCATTGCATTTTCCACTTGTATTGGAAATATGCCGTCCCCTGTTACATTTACTTCGAACTCTATTTCTTTTAATTGGTAGCCTTCAGGCGCTTTCGTTTCTTTTAAAATATATTTTCCTAGTGCTAACGGTTTAGAAGTTGCCTTACCATCTTTATCTGTAACAATATGTTCGACTACTACACCGTCTTTTACTATATCAAACTCTGCATTTGCTAATGGTTTTTCACCATTTTCCGAATCAATTTTCTTTACTTCAATTTGACCCTTTTGCATAGTATTTTTAATTTCAATTGTTTTTGTTTCTCCAGCTTGAAGTGTAACCTCTACTGGGCTTGTTAATTTTTGATATCCTTCTGGTGCTACTGTTTCATAAACTTTATACGTCCCAGGAGCTAAAGTTTGAGGTACTGAAAAACCTTTTTCGTCCGTTTTCAGTTTTGCAACAACTTCATTTGCACTATTTCGAACTTCAAATTCGGCACCTTTTAACCCTTTGTTCGGATTCTCAGAATCTATTTTATGAATCGATACTGTACCATCTTTTGGAGCTTCAGGCGGCGTAATAGTTACTTCTTTTGATGTTAATGTTTTATCATCAAAATGTAATTCCGCTTTATTAGGAATCTTCTTATCTACGTAAGAAGATAAGTCTGCATCATTTTTAATTTTCGCCTTGATACTGAGATTAATTATCTGGTCTTCATATGACTTATAGTCAAAATTCTCACCAAACGTAAATGTTACTTCACTTCTTTGTTTATCTATATTTAACGTTCCTTTAGATGTAATATCTTGGCCATTTTGATCATACACTTTTGCCTCTAATACTTCTAAAACATCTTCTAAATCATCACTAATTACCATTGATGTGTATTTAAGAGGATCTTTTGGTATATGTGTACCAACTTGGTATTGAATAACTTGATCCATTTGTGTTAGCTGCTCATTCTCTACAAGCTTGCCATTCTCATCAACTATATTTTTTTCAATACTAGGTGGATTATCGTCACCTGAACCGGATCCTCCCCCACCACTTACAAATACTTGTCCTACTTTTTCTTCAGTTACAATATTTTTACCTTCTAATTTCACAGTATTTTTATGAGGCTTTGCAGCAGGATTTGTAACCTTTGTTTTATATCTCAAAATATAGCCTTTTGAACTGTCTGGAAATTCAATTGTAAATCCAGTCTTTGTTGCATTAATTTTAATGTTAGATAAATCTGCTGGCTTAATATTTGTTGGTGCATAACCATCTTCAAATACAGCCTCTTCTAATACTACGCTGTCTGTAATTAACTCATGCCCAGGTCCTAATGTATCTGTTAATTTAAGATCTTGCATTTCTGTTCCAGTTGCATTTACATATACAAGCCAATCAGCAATTGAAGGATCTTCTTGATTATAAGAACCCCATTTCAATAAATTTTCCGTATTGGGCTGTGGCTTCGGTCTCTCTGTCGTATTATTTACACTTACTTCTTTATTGACGATTTGACCATCAACGTTAAATTCTAATGGAATTTCTTTAACACCATCATATGCTTCTAGACCAAAGTAGAATTCTACGAATAAAGAACCTTTAATGTTATTCTTTCCTTCTACGTAATCACCCATAGTACATGTTAATAAACCCTTTTTCATCTCACATGTACCAACTGTTTTTCCTTCAGCATCTTTTAAGGGAAAACTCATATTCATAAGGTCTTTTCGAAACTCTTTTGGCATATCAATTGTGAACTGATCTCCACTTTTTATTTTTTCTTTAGCTGACCACTTCACTTCTACTTTCATTCCATCTGAGGCTTGATACGGTTCAGATGTCGTGCCATCAGTACGGGAAATATTAATTTCGTCCACTGGACTTTTCATCACAGCAGCTTGAATAACTGGAGCCCATACATTCAGCACTGAAAATAATACTAGAAAAACTAATGAAACCATTGAAATGTGCCTTTTAGTACTTTTCATTTGCATAGTTCCCTCCTAAATTTTTATATTTATATAACAAAAAAAGATCGTCCGGTTGCATCAAAAATGTGCAACCAGACGATCTTAGTAACCAATATGTATTACCGTAGACTCTAAGCTTTGCGGCCTATCCTTTCGAATAGTGTGCTAAAAATATCTTTTATTCTTTTTTTGTTTCATTTTCCTCTTAAACCAAATATTACTATACCGTCTGGACGGTTATAATTCAATACTCTATAAAATTGTTCTATTTTTCTAATAAAAAAAATAATTCACCACTACATTAAAGAAGCAATGGTGAATTATTTTAAAATTATATAGTTCGTATATTCTATTTATATGAATTACTAATAAGAGCTTGAATCACTTTTTCTCTTAACTCTGGCCTTAGTCTTCCAACCCCTAAATATTCCGAATACCATAATCCATCTGCTGCTAATCTAATAATTGTTGCACAAACTGAATCTATCTCATCATTTTCTATATTCTTTTGCAGTTGCTGAAATGATTGTTGTAACGGCTCAAGTAATTCAGGTTTTAACATGAGTGCTGCCATCATACTGCTAGACAACTCTTCTGTTCTTCTCTCATTACTTAATCTTTCCTCTACAAAAGAGCGAACCCATCTCCCTTTCCTCTCTGAGTCTTCCGCTACTTTATTGTAAATGGCCCCTTCATAATCCTCTACCCCTCTGACTATCATACCTTCTATTAAAGCTTCTTTATTTGAAAAGTGATACAATAATCCACCTTTACTTAAACCCGCCTCTTTTGCCACTGCTTCTAAGGTTAATTTAGCAACCCCTTTACATTGTACAATTTGAGAAGCAGCTGCTAAAATCTTTTGCCGCGTTATGCTTATACTCATTCCTTTTTAAAACCCCATTTCTACTAAATTTATATAAATACGAATCTTATTTTTAATATTGTTGATTACTACTAAGTATTTTCTTTATACAACAAAAGCTGCATTACCTTTGAATTTTTAGTTACTTATTCTATTAAAAATTTCCATATCATTCAATATGATAACATTAAATACACAAAGTTGACTATACATCTATACTTTTGTATTTATCGAAAATATATCCATTAATAAAATTTACCGATTTAGTCCTTCTTATTACTTTAAGACGGCAGTAATTCTTTCAGCACTAAATAAAAAATGTTATTACCCCCATTGAATTGAGTAATAACATTTTACTTAACAAATTCGCTGCCAACTAGCATCCTTCACTAGTCGGTTTTCTAACTGATCCAATAAAACATTCCTCGCAAGCACCATATGCAATAAAATTTTTCTGTGCTTGCCTTAACGAGACTTCATTTGCCCCACCTTCATAGTCATGATTTTCAAATTGAACCGGATCATCTTCCCAATAACATATATTACAAATTTCATATGTACCTGGTGGTTCTTCTTCTAATGTTTTACCCCGCATTAACGGGCAGTAAAACTCCCACCTCAAAATTCAGCTAGAACAAAGGAGTTAGGCGGGGGCGGGCTGCCCATAAATGCCCGATTGGTGAGAACTAATAATTAGTAGGGAATGAACAAAATCCCCACTGATTAAAGTTTCACTTTATATCCGCAACATAGATAAGTATATTTCATTTCTGTTACTCCTTTTATTTTTCCTAAAAAGAATTATACCTATTTATTAGACGAATTCCTCAAAAAAGAAAACCACCTATCCCCTAAAGAATATAGGGAACAGGTGGTTTATATGTTTTATTAGAAAGTAGTGCTCACTTTTTTATAATATTCTTTTGAAATCTCTTCATAAAATGCTGCCGATGTCGAGTAGAAATAAGGTACTAACCATAAGAAACCAATTCCTACAGTAAGAATACTTAAAATGAACCACCCTAAGAAACTTAAGCATAGTAAAAAGTAATCCATTTTATGTCCATTCATCATATGACGACTCTCAGTAATCGCTTGATTCGCTGTATATTCTGGATGATCATTCAAAATAAAATATGTCATAGAATAAGAAAATGATTTAATAATACCTGGGATAATAAGAAGTAATGTCCATAGAGTCAAGTATACATACATTAGTAAATATGTTAAAAACGACTTCATCAACTTACTTCCATCGCTAAACCATCTAAATATATGACCAATGCTAGCATCAGTCCCACGAATTGCATTTAAAACAAGATAATAGGCACCTATTGTTAATGGACCTATAACAAGCATTACAATAATACTTACTGTAAATGAATCACTTGCTTCTTCCCAACCCCAAAATATCGAGAAAATACCTGTTGTTAGCATTTCAACAACGCCAATAAGGATTCCAATTAATAAGGTTGCCCCTACCGCTAATCCCCATCTTCCTTTTAATGCATCAAGTGCTTCTCTTTTCAACTGACTTATCATATATAACCTCCTAATACTATTTCCATTTTATTATACCATTTATATCAAAAATCCCACATATTTTCCTAAAACAGAAGCATATTACCTTTTTTCATACGTATTGGTACATGTGTGCTGTAGTTGTACTGATATATGGATTAAACCACTCTTTTCCCTATAACCAGAGAAAGCTTGCCCTTCATAATAGGCAAGCTCTCTCTGGTTATTTCTCATTTATTTTCTTCTTATACCAATCCTGCATTCTCTCCGCATCTTCTACTCTCGTATGCTCTATTTTGTAACTAGATGATGCACTCGAAAACTTATACGTACATAAATCCGCACGGCGCTGGAAATATGATTGTGTCTTCTCCATTGATTGGACGTGTCTTCTTCTAATAAGTCCTGTATATTTTCCGACGCTACGATAGACAAGTGTAATTTGTTCTCCGTTAACACTGTAACCATTTGTTTTAAATGTTGCGTAGCCAAGTGTAAAGATAAGGATTGCGAGCGGTAGTAATGCCCACATGATGTAATACTTTTCAAAGTATATGCTTATTCCAGTAAGCGGGATTGCGAGCATAGCGAAAAAGATTAAACTATCAATGAGATAGCGGCGTAATGCTGCTTTTGGTAATGAAATAATATTTGTATCCAGTTCGTATGGTAGTTGTAAATGCGCGAGTAACTGTTGTACTCGATCTTTTCGAATGATTGGATGCAGTGTAACTTTTTCTTTTTCATCATCCGTTCCCTTACTTTGAATCACTTCTACTTGCACAGCACAATAGCCGAATGGCTGACGTAAAATACTTTCTTTTATGGTAATACCTTGAATACGGTGCAATTTTAGTACGAGTTCTTTTTTCTCAAGTAATCCTTGCGAAATGCGGACTTCATCATTTCTTCGATTCACTGTGAAATCTCCATGTTTTAGCGCATAACCGATTGTAGATATAATCCACGAAAGGACGAGCAAAATAGCTACCATGAAAATCCAGCCATATATATCATACTCCATTACATATGACTTTACGCTATTCTCTATCCATTTCGGAATGTACTCCTGTACTTGGTGATACACGAAAAAGATTAACGAGAATAATAGTCCAAACTGCCCCGATGTAACAGAGGCTAGTAAAATTTCTTTCCAAGTCAATTTATATTCTGTCGTTTGTTTTTCTTCTGTAACGATTTCTTTTTCTACTTCATGTTCCGTTTTTTCGTCTAGCGTTCCTTCTGCTTTCACTTCTGGAGTTGGCTCATTTAGCAAAGCAATAAGCTCAGTTGCCTCTTCTACTGTAATACCGGCTAAGCTAACCTCCGCATCATCGCCCCCACCAGCTGTTTCAATTTGGATTTTCTTTAAGCCAAGCATTTGATATAACACGTTAGAGCTTGTATTGATTGTTTGAACACGTTCTTTATTTAAGTAGCTCTCCTTTTTCACAAAGAGACCTTGCTTCACATGTAATACGTTATTTTCAACCCAGTATGTTGTGTAATACCATTTTTCAAACGCTGAAAAGACAGTGAGTAAACCAAATGCAGCGGGAATTAAGTACCAAAACGGGAATTTTCCATTTAAGCTAAACATGAAAATAAAGAGTGGTATAAAATCTCTTATTTTTAATTCCAATAACATCGTGATTGGATGCTGCCTCTTATACATCCTCATCACTCACTTTCGCTAATTCTGCGATTTTTGTTTTCAACATTTCTGCTTCATACATCGTTAAGCCTGGGATGCTGTGAGAAGTTGCCGCTGTAGAAATATGTAATTCTGCTAAGTCATATTTTCTCATAATCGGTCCTTGTTCAATTGTCACGTGCTGCACACGAATCATCGGTACTAATACGCGCTTTACGACGAAAAGACCGTGCTGAATTTCAAGCTCTTCTTCATTTAATTGATAACTGTAATAACGTTGACGTAGTTTCGGGAATAAGAAGTACGAAAATGGTGCGAACACAACTGTTAGCCCAATCATCACATACAAAATCCATGCCCACCAATCAAACTTTATCATGAGGAAAAGGTAAGCTAAAATGACGAGAATACCGATCCCTTCTTCAATTACAGCACGAACTTTCCACACCTTGACCATGTCAGGGTGAATTTCATTTTTCAATGGCTCCATGTAACCACTCCAAATCTAGTAATCTAATATATGAATACTCTTAATCTATATTTTACGTAACTTTACAGAAAATTGAAATTCAATCTTCTTTCTTCTCAGGAATAAAATATCCGAACCAAAGTAGCCAAATGAAACCGATTAACTTCATCCAATTTCCATCCGCTTGAAAAGCTTCAATCATACCTGGTATTTTATAAACCCCAATAAATCCAAGAAAACCGAGCCACCAGTTTTTTTGCATTTTCATTTTTACTCCTCCTTCATTACGTTTTTCACATTTCGAATCCAAATTTCTTTATACTTTAACTGGAATCCCATGAGCATATAGTTGCTCATATTATCGATCACGAGTGCTAGCGTATGAGCATTTTCTTCCGTTTCATGTTGTAACACAACGCCCAGTCTCGCGCCTTTCTTCAATAAATCGTGGAAACCATGTAAGAAATCCTCTTGTATTTCAAATAAACGTTTCTGGTACTTTTCATTTCGCGATGCAGTTACGATAAATTCATTGATAACGCGTAGTATTCCTTCTTGCCCTTCATACTCAGAGAGCATATGTAAACCATCTGTGATTAGCTTTTCTGCAAAGTTTTCTTTCGTATACTGCTCTTCATCGAAGTAATTTGCGAAATGATAATCAGAAAAAATCTCTTCAAATAAAAAATCAACTAACGCTTCTTTAGAAGAAAAATGATAGTAAATAGCCGGTTTTGAAATACCTACCTCTTTCGCAATCATGGAAAGACTCATCTTCTCAATGCCGTGTTCTGCCATAAGTTTAAATGATGCCTCTACAATGTTCTGCGATGTTTGTAAATTCTTCGTCATACTGTACCTCACTTATTTTTACTTACCGGTCGGTAAGTAAATTATAAAACAAAACGAAATGATTTTCAATTTAATTAGTACTACATAAGGTATTTATAGGAAAATACCGAAAATTATAAAGTAAAAGCAATATATAACAATAAAGAGGATATCGTATGGGACTTGGTGGTAATGGGGTAGTGGGGGTAATGGCGGCGGTGAAGCGGGACAAGCTGGTAAGAGCGGATTTTCATTAATCATTGTACTTTTTATCGTATTGATTATAGTTGGAGTTAACTATATCGGACTTGGCTTCTAAGAAAAGGCGTCCCACATTACACATGTAGGACGCCTTCTTTTTAATCCCTATTCAGCAATCGCATACGATAACAATTCATCGTCACTTCTCCAAGTCTTTGCAGCAATTGATAGTTCGCATATGCGCCGACTGGGGCACCGATTACTGGTACGAGCTGAAGCATTTTCGCTAAATCAATATAGTCTCGGTACTCTGTTTGGAACTTTTCCCAGTCCATATGATTTTCTTTTTCTGTATCCCACGTTTCAATTGCTTTCCATATTTCTTTTCTATGATCATCACTTGAAAAGGCGAGTTGGAAAACGTGAAGGATAAAAAGACGTTCTTCTTGTTTACTCGTATCAAATCCGTACAACGTTGCTGCATCGAATAAAAATTTAATTTTAATTGTAAGTAAAAGCGGAAAGTCAGCAAGACCGAGGAGAATACCGCCAGCCCCCGTCCCTGCTCCTTCTGCCGCTGCTATTTTTTTGTACTCATCCATTTTTTTACGCACTTCATCGTCACGTCTTTGCAGTGACCATGTCGTCTCTTTTAGCTTCGGCTTTATAAAGTTTGACCCGGCGCTGATCGTTTGCACCATCATACGAATCGTCTCTGTTAGTACCTTTTGTACTTTCGCCGGAATGAGCTGTTGCACTTTCGTCTGCACTTTTTTGGAGAACCGTGTCATCATAGAAGAATCTTTCATGAATGTAGCTTTCCACTGCTCCAATTCTTTTATAACCTTCTCTTCGTATGTAATCATAGGTTCATTCCTTTCAATTTAAACGCTCAATGCGCTTCGCCCCGTATTGGTAAACGAAACCGATACTAAATAATATGCTTACGATAAGTAAAATTCCTGTCATCATGAAATCTTTCGTTGCTAGTGCAAATATAACTGTAAAGATTACGCTCCCGATGATTAGAATCGCATTTAATAAAGTAAGAAAATCTTTCTTCTTTTCATCTACCTTTACTGGATACAAATCAAGCCAAATTTTCATACGGTGATGTTTCCATAAAGTTAATAGCTGATAACCGATTAAGTATAGGAAAATAAAACTTACGATAAATCGCCCGTATAAAAATGGAATGAAGTACAAAATAACTCCTCCAAGAGCGAGCAGACGCACATATAATCCAAAATAGTTACCTGATCTTAAAAACGTTCTCGTATATAAGTATAAATATGTACGCTTTTCGCCGATTATCGAAAGAATGAAATCAAGCCATTTTCTGCGTGCTACTCTCTCTTTTAATGCTGGTACATCAACGAACATATTCGCAATGCGGTACAGCAACATCATCTTCTTACCTTCTTCAGAAATTAAATACTCCCAGTTTAGCGGCTTTCCCTTTACCATTTGATGCATGATAGCCAGGTATAAAACCATGAGAAGGACGATTCCACCAATGAAAAGAACTGAAGTACGTTCTACAAGGAAATATACAAATAAACCGTTTAGGATAAAACGAACAAACCAATCAGCCCTTTGTATATTTTGATCTGTTAAAAATGACTTTTCCCACGCTACAAATAAATTCCACGCTTTTACAATGACAAATGCGAGTACGATCCATATGTAGCCAGCTCCTGTTTGCTTCATTTGTTGGAAGTATAACGGAGCAAGCGCAGCTGCTACGATTGCGATTATGTATAACTGAATCATAAATGTAAAAAGAAATGCCTTTGTGAAGTAAGGTTTTAACTTTTCTTCAACTGGCAGTAAGTAAACGAGATCCGCTTCTTTTAATAATGTTTGAATGGATCCAGCCGTTAACACGAGTCCAATTAATACTGCCATTACGAGCGCAGTTGGAAACGAAGTTGTTAACGTTTGTAACCATTGCTGGTAATAATACGCTCCCGCACCGATGATGAACACGAAAATAAATTTCAAATGATCATTAAATACGTATTTACTATATGTACGAACTTCTTTTAGAAAGTGACGAAATCGTTCTTTCCATAACGCTGTGCTATTCATAATCTTCTTCCTTTGTTAGCGCGATGTAAATATCATCTAACGTTGCACCTGGCATATGAAACTGTGATTGCAGTTCAGATAACGTTCCCTTCGCCCTTACTTCACCTTGATGCAAAATAATGAACGAATCACAGTAACGCTCTGCCGTCGCTAAAATATGTGTACTCATTAAAATACCCGCGCCACTCTTTTTCATTTGGTCCATCATTTGAAGAAGCGATTGAATCGCTAACGGATCTAATCCAACGAAAGGTTCGTCTACTATGTAAAGAGATGGCTCCACTAAAAATGCGCTCATAATCATTACTTTTTGTTTCATCCCTTTTGAGAAATGAGATGGAAACCATTTTAAACGATTTTTCATACGAAACTCTTGTAGTAGTTGTCCTACACGTTCTTCATATTGTTTTTCATCAACACCATACGCCATAGCTGTTAATTTCAAATGCTCTTCTAACGTTAATTCATCATATAATACCGGCGTTTCTGGAATGAATGAAAAGCTGGAACGGTACGCTGTCATATCATCACGAATTGTTTTCCCATTAATTGTGACAGTTCCTTTTTTCGGTTCCATTAAACCGATAATATGTTTAATCGTCGTACTTTTACCAGCTCCATTTAAACCGATTAAGCCGACAAGTTCGCCTTTATTAACAGAGAACGAAACGTCTTTTAATACAGGTCGTTTCGTATATCCTCCTGTAACATTTTCTACACGCAATAACTCGCTCATACGACACCACTTTCTTCATTAGTATTCATTCTATATTCATCTTACCAAAAATTATGCCGTACTACATAGTATCCATGTACTCAAAAAAATTTTTTAAATTTATTAGCATATATTTTTCCGAAAGCGGACATCATAATTATTGAAGAAGGAACACATTGAAAAAGCAACCACCAATTGATGAGTACAACAACATAGTGAAGTCATCATGAAATGGGGTGTCCAAGTTGGACAATGAAATTTACACATAACCAGATCATTTGTTTCATTTTCGAAACGGGGTGTCTCTGAAAGAGCATATACTGTTTTAAAAAATAAACAATTTCATTTTAAAAAAGATTGCAATTCATTTCACTTGAAAATGGGGTGTCTACGGCAGAAACTTTAGCCGATTTACCGTGCATTTCTTAAATAAATGAGGTGTCTGCGAAACGTAAATTACGATAATGCTTTTTCAATCCCTCTTCAGAAAACAGGAAGCTGAGTCAGCTTCCTGTTTTTCGTGTTTGTTCTCTTATGTAATTATGGTAAAATACGGCTAAGGATATTTGAAAGGATGAGATCAATGAATCATACAGCAGACAATTGTATTTTTTGTAAAATCATTGACGGGCAAATCCCTTGCTCAAAAGTATACGAAGATGAACATGTGCTTGCATTTTTAGATATTAGTCAAGTAACAAAAGGACATACTCTTGTTATTCCGAAAGTTCACAAACAAGACATTTTTGCGTTAACGCCAGAAATCGCATCACACATTTTTTCTGTCGTTCCAAAAATCGCAAATGCGATTAAAGCAGAGTTTAATCCAGTTGGCTTTAACCTACTTAACAATAACGGTGAAAAAGCTGGACAAACTGTGTTCCACTTCCACCTTCATTTAATTCCACGCTACGGTGAAAAAGATGGTTTCGGTGCTGTTTGGAAATCACATCAAAATGAATACACTATGGAAAATTTACAAAACATCGCAAGTACAATTGCAAATAGTGTGAAATAATGACACTATAAGAAGGCGTAATACATAACAAGCCACTTCCCTGAAGTCATCAAATTCCGCATGGCTTGTTTCTTCACTTAAAATGCTCAGGGATGATTGTTTGTGCATAGCACATATAAGAAAGATATGCATATTTTTTCCATCATGAATACGAACAAAAAATAAGGAGGTCTCCTTTTATGTCAAAAGCTAAATCCTTTATTACAGGTGTTATTTGCGGCGGAGCAGTTGCTGGACTAGCTGTTCTTTTCTCAACTCCTTCTTCTGGTAAAGACATGCGCGGCAAGTTAAAAGAAAAAGGAAATGATATTAAAAAGACTTTAGCTGATATTACAGCTGATACGAAATTATTAAAACGTCAAATCGTTGAAACTGCTTCAGAAGGTAAAGAAGTGTTTCAAGAATTAAAAGACGATATGCACGATACACTTTCTAACTGGAAGCAAGATATTTCTCAAAACAAGCGCCATATTGAGAAAGAAATTTTGGACATCCAAAAGTCAATTGAGAAACTACAAGAAGCTGTTCCAGAAAAAGCGTAAACAAATTCCTGCTTAGTTTTTTGCATATAACAAATATTTTTTATATAAATTGACCTTGACACGGCATATCGTATAGATATGCCGTGTTTTTATGCATTTACAATATATGTTATCACTTAACATGTAAGGACAACGTATGTATTCACGACTCATAAAACGCTTCCATAGTTATGCATGATTTGTATAGAATGTCATTTTTCCGAAAAATTTTCACAATTCTCACAAAAAGACTTTATTAATTTTTATTTTACTGGCATAATAGATAGTAATGAAAAAAGAATGTTAAAGTGGGTGAGTAAATGAAAAGTGGAGAAAAAGATTACTCGGTAAAAGAAGCGATGATTTTCAGCCAACGCATTGCTCAATTATCGAAAGCGTTATGGAAATGTGTAGAGAAAGATTGGCAGCAGTGGATTAAACCTTACGATTTAAATATTAATGAACATCATATTTTAACAATCGCTTATCATTTAAAAGGGGCTTCTATTTCTGAGATTGCTAAGTTTGGAGTTATGCACGTATCAACAGCGTTTAACTTCTCGAAAAAGCTGGAAGAACGCGGCTATCTTGTATTCTCAAAAAAGGAAGATGATAAACGAAATACGTACATTGAAATTACAGACAAAGGGGAAGAATTACTACTTCGCTTAATGGAGGAGTATGATCCTGAAAATAATTCAGTGTTTAATGGGGCTCTTGCACTTCGTAATTTTTATGGGAAGTTCCCAGAAAATATCGAACTGATTGCAATCCTGCGTAATATTTACGGACAAGACTTTATCGATATTTTTGAGAAATCATTAGAAGATATTGAAGAGAACTTTACAGAATCCGATCAAAAGTTAGTTAAGAAATAATCTATTTATTTTTTCGCAATCATGCTTAAGAATTCATTCATAAGCGGCTTAAATAAACCTTGTTTTGCTAGCGCTTCCGCAGTTTCGTGTACTTCGAGCTGATGTGGAAGCGCTTTTTCAAATTGATCTAACAGCGCATCGAACAAAAGAAGCCCTTCTGCTTTCTCCACTACATATTGCTCGTTCAGTTTTTCACAAAGATTTAGTATACGTTCAATATCTTTCTTACGAGCTTTTTTCTTTATGATCAAAGAATAAAATGGACACTTCTCTTCATCAATCATTTTAAATAGTAGGTCTACATAGTATTCAGCTTGTTCTAATCTTCTAACAACGTCCATTTTCTCCCTCACTTTCTAACACAAAGTCTTCTATTTCTGAATTTTGTAACACGAACAAAATATCGTGTGATACAATATATGTATATGTATTTTAGCCAAAAGGAGGTCTCGCCTCATGACACTTATAACAGTTGTTTTTGTCGCATTCGCACTTCTTGTTATATTTTACACGAATTTCATGACACATACACTGTGTGAACGAAAACAAATAGCTGCGAGCCGCCAGCCCGGTGTCTTTCGGGTTATTAATGTATGTATAACAATTTTATTAATTTCTAGTTATATAGAAATTATATTTCATGGAAAGTGAGGAAGGAAAGCCCCTTCCTCACTTTTTTCCTCTATAAGCAAATTATACCTACAATAACCAATAAAATAAACAGTACAAGTAATAAAATAAGTTGAGAATTCATCCCCATCCCCTCCTCTATTCTGTATATGCGGCATGCGCCCAATATGGCACACTTTCAAAATCTGACACGTGCTGGTTAATTTTTCTTTATCAATATGAAAACGGTTCGAAATATGATATATTAAATTTTGTACATATTGCTTATACTATAGAACAAAACATTCATCAAAACTTTATCCTCAGCCACGGTAAGCCCTGTTAAGCGCGCTTTACCAATATAAAAAAGCAAAAGTATCAGTGAGACTTAATCGGGCTCTTATGAATCAAAATTCATTGGTGTAGGATAAATTAAAAATACATAATAGTAGGAGTGTTTATTGAATGAAGAAAGCTATGCTTGCCTTAGCCGCAACAAGTGTAATCGCATTATCAGCATGTGGAACATCATCATCAGACAAAATCGTTACATCTAAAGCTGGTGACATTACAAAAGAAGAATTCTACGATCAAATGAAGACACAAGCTGGTAAACAAGTACTAAACAACATGGTTATGGAAAAAGTACTTATTAAAAACTACAAAGTTGAAGACAAAGATGTAGACAAAAAGTTCGATGAAATGAAAAAACAATACGGTGATCAATTCGATACACTATTAAAACAACAAGGTATTAAAGAAGAAACTATAAAAACTGGTGTGCGTGCTCAATTAGCTCAAGAAAAAGCTATCGAGAAAACAATCACTGATAAAGAACTAAAAGAAAACTACAAGCCTGAAATTAAAGCAAGCCACATCCTTGTAAAAGATGAAGCTACTGCGAAAAAGGTAAAAGAAGAACTTGGACAAGGTAAATCTTTCGAAGAGTTAGCGAAACAATATTCTGAAGATACTGGTTCAAAAGAAAAAGGTGGAGACCTTGGCTACTTTACTGCTGGTAAAATGGTTAAAGAATTCGAAGATGCTGCTTATAAACTGAAAAAAGATGAAGTAAGCGAGCCTGTAAAATCACAATTCGGTTACCACATCATTAAAGTAACAGACATTAAAGAACAAAAACCATTTGATGAAGTAAAAGGCGACATCAAAAAAGATCTAGTTCAGAAGAAAGCACAAGATGCTGCATTCATGAATGATCTTATGATGAAAGAAATCAAAAAAGCTGATGTAAAAGTTGACGATAAAGATTTAAAAGATCTTTTCGAAGAGAAAAAAGCTGACGATAAAAAAGAAGAAAAGAAATAATGCAGTAAAAAGCTTGGGCTTAGGCCCGAGCTTTTTTTATCCCCTCTTCTCCCGGTAGTTATATCTAGATTCGGTAAATGAAATTATATCGGCGATTTTTCAAATATATCGGCGATTTTCAAAATATATCAGCGCAACTCCAATTATATCAGCGATTTTCGAAATATATCGACTTACCGACAAAAAACGACAACAAGCGTGACTCCCTCTTCAAACACAAAAAAACCTTGATCCACGCCACGTAGAACCAAGGTTTATCTTATTATCATTGATTAAATGAAAAAACTATGTTAAATTAGAACAGAAACACGTTTCACAAAACAAAAGGAACGTATTTATCCGTATCTTAATTGTACACCAAAATACATCTTCAGTCAACCTCTATTTTTCACTTTTAAAGGAGTGCTTACCGTATGAACAAAAACCTTGATTTAGAGCAAAAACGTTTGGATACCGTAATTGAAACAATTACGGAGCAAATTGATAAACTGGAAAACGAAACTGGCAGACGCCGGGCAGAAGTAATCAATATTCGTAAACACTTTTGGGATGACGTGAAAGTGAATACTGATACTTTCGATGATTATCTTGAAACAGTTATCAACTTAAGACAACAAGCTCAGTCACTAGCTGTCACACAAATTACCCATAAGCACACCTTTAATCGACTTGCCGCATTAAGACGCATGCATAAAGCACCTTATTTCGGACGAATTGATTTCAAAGAAGAAGGAGAATCTGCCGCGGATCAAATTTATATCGGCGTCGCTACACTTACTGATGCAAGCGGAGAAAACTTCCTTATATATGACTGGCGCGCACCTATTTCGAGTGTGTACTATGATTATCCACCAGGACCTGCTGAATACAGTACACCAGGCGGCGTAATCCACGGTAATGTGGAGAAAAAATTACAATACATTATTCAAAATGGCGAGATTGATTCTATGTTCGATACGAGCCTTACAATTGGTGATGAAATCTTACAACAAGCGCTTGGAAAAGGCACGAACAAACATATGCAAAGCATCGTTGCTACGATTCAGCGCGAGCAAAATGAAATTATCCGTCACGATGAAGGCCGACTCCTTATCGTGCAAGGAGCCGCTGGTAGTGGTAAAACATCAGCTGCATTGCAACGAATCGCCTACTTACTATATAAATATCGCGAATGGCTAAAAGCAGATCAAATTATTCTCTTCTCTCCTAACTCTATGTTCAATAGCTACGTTTCTAACGTACTACCTGAACTCGGTGAAGAAAATATGCAGCAAGTTACATTCCAAGAATATTTAAATCATAGACTAAGTAAGTCATTTGAAGTTGAAGATCCTTATGAGCAATTGGAATATATGTTAACTGAAACGAATAGCCCTACCTATAAAACGAGAAATGCGAGCATCCGATTTAAAGCATCCACTCAATTTTTCGAGATGATTAGAGCGTACAGACAATCTCTTGAATCTTCAGGTATGCTATTTAGAGGAATGAAATTTAGAGGGAAACTAATCGTCTCAGCTAAAGAAATTACAGAGCAATTTTATAATACTGACTCCTCCCTCCGCTTCCATAGTCGAATTGAGAAGTTAACGGATTGGCTAAATAAGCAAATAGATGCACTTGAAAAAGCAGAACTGAAAAAACCTTGGGTAGAAGAAGAAATTGAATTACTTAGTAAAGATGAATACCAAAAGGCTTATAAATATTTACAGAAAAAAGGCGAGTTTGACGACAACTCCTTTCATGATTTTGAAAAAGAAACGAGAGTACTTGGACGTATGATTGTCCGTAAAAAAATGAAGCCACTTCGTAAAGGCGTTCAAACATTGCGTTTCATCAATTTCACAGGCATATATAAACAGCTCTTCACAGATGCATCATGGGTTACTGGGGAAAAACCGAAAGAGTGGGATGACATTTGCTCATTAACAGTAAACATGCTCGATGAAGGAAAACTATATTACGAGGACGCAACTCCATTTTTACTTTTAAAAGAGTTAATTGAAGGCTTCCAAACGAACAGATCGATTAAACACGTACTCGTAGACGAAGCGCAAGATTATTCGCCGTTTCAGTTCGAGTTTTTAAAACGTCTCTTCCCTGCCGCGAGAATGACAGTACTCGGCGACTTTAACCAAGCGATATTTGCTCATGCGAGTGAAACAGTTAATTTCGATACACTTACAAATTTATACGGTCCAGACGAAACAAACGGCATTAACTTAACTCGTAGCTATCGCTCCACAAAACCGATTATTGAATTCACACGCGCTCTCGTACCGGAAGGCAAGAACATTCACGCCTTTGAACGTGACGGCGAGAAACCCACAGTGACGAAAGTAGCGAATGAGAGCGAACTGCACGAACATATTACTGCCAAAGTTGCTGAACTACAAAAAGAGCAGCACAATACAATCGCAATTATATGTAAATCCGCAGCTGAAAGCGCCGCTGCATACGAAGCACTTAATCATATCGATAATATTAAGCTCGTGAAGAGTAACTCAGCCGAGTATGAGCAAGGCATTGTCGTGATCCCTGCTTACTTAGCGAAAGGTATTGAATTTGATGCTGTTATTATTTACAATGCTTCTAAAGATGTGTACAGCGATGAGAGCATTCGTAGATTGTTCTACACTGCTTGCACACGCGCAATGCATGAGTTGCACCTTTATAGCGTTGGTGAGGTTAGTCCTTTTGTGCTTGGGGCTGATTCGTATAGTTTTGAGCTAATAACTAAAACACCTTGATGATTATCAAGGTGTTTTTCTCATTCTAAAAGGAATATCTTTACGTCGATATACACTTAACACAATTCCCATTATAAATGCATGAAACAGAGTTGGTATCAATCCGTAGCTAATAAATGGTAATGATATAGAAACACGTGGTAATATCCCGAGGGTCATGCCAACGTTACAAATAAAATGGATTACAAAAAGAGTCACTCCGCCAACGAGAAGCAATTTACCATAACCATCATTTATTTTATAAGCTATGTTCATTATTCTTACTGCAAAAAGAGAAAGAATCACGACAAGAACTAGCGCAAGTACATATCCATAATAGTAAGTCAAACTTGCAAATACAAAATCAGTATGGGCAGCACGGATAGACTTTATATTTTCATATGTACCAAACCAACCTGCTGAAGACATCGCCTCTTTTAAACGTAAATACCATAGATCATGCTCTGGATTTAACATTCCTAAAATTCTGGCCATACGGTATTCTTTTACAGCAGACCAGGAAAGTAGATCCCTAATAATCAATGGTACAATAGGTAAAATCGTAATGAGCCATGCCGTTTTCTTTCCTAACTTACTCCACCAAAGCATAACAAATACCATCGTGATATAGATGAACAGTGGTAAAAGAGTTGATGTAGTTAGAAATAAATATAAAGAAAATAAATACAACATGAGAAGATGTATAAACTTTAATCTACTGTTATTGAAAAAAGAAGCCCAGCCTAGAAAAAAGAATGGTATTGTCATTAAACAATCAATTATGACGGAACCAATTTTTAGTAATGGTTCTCCATTCAAAGAAGCAGTCGGAAAACATTTTATCATTAACAAGATAAGTACACCAATTGTATAAAACAGCCACCCAAGTCTCTCTAACTTCCGATAATCAAATAGCATCATCCCAATCGCTGTTGTAACACCGAGAATTACAAATATCACCTTATTCATTAATAAGTCAGCATGTCCAAGCGCTATAACTGGCAAAAAACCTAGCCCCATCGCAGCCACTAATAAACCAATTAAGAACCAATCAACCTTTGGCTTATGTAGTTTATTAAGTTCCTGGCCAAGCTTAATTGGACTTCCCATTTGTTCAACAGCCTTATCTTCAGCAACTTCCTCACTTAAGCCTTTCTCTATCCACATATTCTTCGTCTGTTTCAAGTGAAAATCTAGTTCCGTTGCTACTAAGTCCTTCGCTTCTTTTGATTTAATATGATTCGTAACTTCTTTTAAAAAACGCTCCCCTTTTTTATTCAATTTTTTCTCACTCCTGTACTAATCCTTTTAATATAAATCGTGCCTTCGTAGCATTCTTCTCTGCCTTTCGCAGCATCTTGTTTCCTTTATCATTTAATTGATAATATTTAGCTCCTGCGTGATCCCAGCTAGATTGGATAAAGCGATTCTGTTCTAGACGATGTAATAAAGTGTATAGAGACCCTTCATCACCTTCGAATTTTTGAATCCCTCTCCCTCTTAGTAACTGCATCAATTCATAACCTGTTTTTTCATTCATAAGAAGTTGTAACACTGCTAAAAGGATATCTTCTTCCTTTTCGGACGATTGCTTAATTTTTTCGCGCACCTGCTTCTGGTGTTGATCAGAAAAACTCAAATGTTTAAACGTTGTGTTCTCCATTGATTTTCGCAAGCCTTTTAATCGATCTTCCATTTGATTATCCCTCCAATCCTTTCTTCAAAAGCTCCTTCGCTTTTTTCAGTCTCGTTTTTATCGTGTTTTCTTTCACGTCTATTACAGTAGCAATCTCTTTAATTGATAATTCTTCATAATAAAATAGATAAATGATTTCTCGGTATTTTATCGGTAAATTCATTACCGCAGAAGCGAGCTCACGATCCTCCGCATTTTGCATAACAGTTTGTTCGACACTATCATTTTGAACCCCCATATAAGCAGATTCATCCTCTGTCACGATCACCTTTTTGTTATACCAACTTTTTATATAGTCCTTACATTGATTAATCGCAATTCTCCATAACCACGTTTTCACATTCGACTTCCCTTTGTATGTATGAAGAGACTTATAACATTTCACAAATATATCTTGCGTTACATCCTCAGCGATTTCTTTATTGTTTACATATGAATACACAAGCTGCAGGACTTCTTGTCCATACTTGTTCATGATTTCATCGATAAGGAGTTCCTTATCTTCTATTTCAAACGCTTCTACCGTTAATTCATCCACATCATTTCCTCCTTCCCATATATTAGACGACGCACTGTATGAAAAAGTTTTATAAATTTATAAAAAATACGGACGGCAATCACGTTTTTTATAAAACACTTTCCAGCTACTTACATATAATAAACCGAATAGTCGTTACAATACATTCACTTAAAGAGCGCCTCTCTCCCAAGGCGCTCTTTAAGTTTACAATAAGGATTTTGTCTTAGTTTTATATCGCCAAGATTCCCCTCATCGCTAAATTAAAAAGAGAACCGATTTAATCGAGTCCTCCTTCTTTCTAATGCTCATTTAAAGAATCTAATATATCATGGCCATACAAAGATGGATCGATAATATCAAAACCAATACATTCTTCATACAAGTGTAGCATTTAAACTTCTATACATAACGCAATTGAATGAAAACCTTAACTTGTAGGAAACTCATAAACAGGTTATACATGATAAACCACAATTTACACAACCACCATTTAAAACTAGGGCTTTTCATCCATATGTCTTGTTCCCTATTTTAAAACATAATACAATGAATACGTAACTTAATACGCTATAACTAGTAGGTGTGGCAATCATCTCCTCCATTTTTAAAAAAGGGGGAGGTGATAATATGATCGCGATGTTTGTAATTAAATTAGTGTATGGTATCCTAACCGGAGCTGGCGTTGTCATCGGTAGAAGATACGTCGGTCCGTGGCTAATTTCTGTATACAAAAAAGCGAGAACCACCCTGCTTCGTGGAAAAGGTAAGGGCGGTTCTCGGCTAAAACGTTAATGTAATTGTCTTATAACCGCACCTACTACCACCACAATAGCAAGTTAGGTTACACAAGGCAGAAGTTTCTCAGGCTTCTGTCCTCTTTATTTTATGCAAAATTCATACTACATACTCTATCATTATTGTAACACATTTTATTTATTTTTAGTCAAGAGAAAAAACCACCTAAAGGCTCCCCTTCAGGTGGTTCTCTATTTTATGCTAACGCAGCTGCCTGTTCTTGTTGATCTAGACTTTTTCTAGTTCAGCTGTGCCGCTCTCATCATTTATAGCACCAATAAAGACGGATTATGTACCCGCTTCATAACAGTATGAGTAAACAAGGAACAACACCTATTACGAATATAAAAAATCCTCTCACTATATAGCACCTATGTTTTCAGCAATACTCTATTACCATCAAACTAAATTTTTATAATTTAAACTACAGAATAGCAAGCTAATTTTCAAATATCTTCTTGCGCATTATCCTAAATTTATTATCTATTTGTATCATGCTTATAAATAAAAGATATCCTACCGACGCACCGAGCATATTTATAGCAATCCGCCACACATCAAAAACATCAGACAAAGTTAGTAAATGTAATATCTCCCAAACAAGAAAGGTCATAACATACCACTTACGAGCTTTCTTGTAGTTAGTCACTTTATTAATAAGCACTGGAACGAAAAATCCAAATGGAACTACTAATATTATATGTTGTAAAACGCTTAGCCAATAAGTTGAGTTTCCCCAAGGACCTGGATGTGCAATAAAATCTTCAACTTGCCAAAGTGTTATTCCAAAAAGTTGTAATAACGTTTCTAAATCAGATATATGTAAAAATTGCTGCCAAAATTCAATGGGATGATAGACAGTCCCACCTGTCAAACTGCGAACAGAGTCAAATGTAGAAGTTGAAATAAACGTTCCTAAAAAGACAATAAAACAAATGATTATATAAGGAATACATAAAATTTTTGATAATACCTTTAATGACCTAGGAACTTCGTATACCGATTTATTAATCTCTACGCCAATAACTTTTGATTCTCCAAAACTTTGAATCGCTTTATAAATCGCTGCTTTTTCATTCATACCTTGTTCCATATATTCTTCTTTCAAGCTGTTCAAGTGATCATACATTTCTAGAAATAACTCATCCTGTTCAATATCACTAAGTTCTGAATAGGCTAAAATAGACTTAATATACTCATCAAATTCACTCATAAATAACTCCTTTCTGACAAGCTTGAATTAATGCTGTTACACTCTCCCAAGAGTTCACTTTCTTCTGCAATTCTTTTTTCCCTTTATCTGTAATAGTATAGAATTTCCTTTTCATCCCATTCTCAGATTCATTCCAATAAGATTCAAGAAACTCCTTTTTCTCTAATCTCTTTAAAGCAGGATATAAAGTTCCCTGCCCCATACTATACAAATCTTCACTTGCATCCTTTAAACTTTGAGCTATTTCATATCCATATGTATCACGTTTTGCAATGATAGAAAGTAATAAAATATCTATACTTCCCTTCAAGATTTCTTTGTCCAACAATACCACCACCTTATATACATCGTATAACAACATATGTTGTTATGCAATATAGTTAGAAGAATATTCCATAAAAAAACCACCTAAAGGCTCCCCTTCAGGTGGTTCTCTATTTTATGCTAACGCAGCTGCCTGTTCTTGTTGATCTACAGGAATTACAGCGTCTGTTAATGCTTTTTCTAGTTCAGCTGTATATTTCATTTGTTCTTCTTTGCTCCAGCCTAGTTTCGCAGCCATGTAGTTGATTACTGCTTCTTTCCACTCGTATACCCAGTGGATGTTGAAGAATACAGCGCCTCTACGGCGTACGAAGAAGTCAACTGGTTTTGCTGTCATTTCGTAATCCATTGCGTATACAAGCGGGATTAGAACGTCAAGCGGCATGTTGTATTCTTTCGCTTCGTCTTTATGTTTTTTCGCTAAGTCAAATAGTACGTCAACGTTAGAGCCGTAGAATTTCGCGAATTCTTCTGCTTGTGCTGTTGTTAAACCATATTTCGTACCTTCGCCAGCTTTTTTCGCAACGAATGCTGGGAATCCGTGTGAACCATCTACATGTCCACCAGAGATTGGCATATGTTTCGTGTCGCTCTTCGGATATGCGCTATGACCTTCTTTTTGTAGTAAGTTCGTTACGTAGTCTACTACCATTTCAGCCATTTTGCGGTATCCTGTTAATTTACCACCTGCGATTGTAATTAAGCCAGATTCAGAAGTCCAAATTTCATCTTTACGAGAAATTTCAGATGCACTCTTACCTTCTTCGTAAATTAACGGACGAACACCAGCCCAGCTTGATTCAATGTCTTTCTCTGTAATTTTCACGCTTGGGAACATGTAGTTAATCGCATTAATGATGTATGTGCGATCTTCTGTTGTCATTTGTGGTACAGCTGCGTCTTTATCATAGAACGTATCTGTTGTACCTACGTATGTTTTTCCGCCGCGAGGAATCGCGAACACCATACGTTTATCTGGTGTATCGAAGTAAATTGCTTGACCTAATGGGAAACGTTTTTGGTCAATTACTAAGTGAACACCTTTTGATAACTGAAGTACTTTTCCTTTTTTCGAGTTATCTTTTTCACGAAGTGTATCTACCCAAGGGCCAGCTGCGTTTACAATTTTCTTACCGTACACTTCATATACTTCACCGTCTAGTAAATCGATTACACGTACACCGCATACTTTTCCATCTTTATATAAGAAACTGTCTACTTTTGCGTAGTTAACAGCTTTTGCGCCGTGCTCAATTGCTTCTTTCATTACTTCAATTGTAAGACGCGCATCATCTGTACGATATTCTACGTAGTAACCGCCGCCTTTTAATCCTTCTTTTTTTACAAGAGGCTCTTTGTTTAATGTTTCTTCACGGTTAAACATCTTTCTGCGCTCGCTTCGTTTTACACCTGCTAAGAAGTCGTATACACGAAGACCAATTGATGTACTAAATGATCCGAACGTACCGCCTGTATGGAACGGAAGTAACATCCACTCTGGTGTTGTTACATGGGGACCGTTCTCATATACGATCGCACGCTCTTTACCCACCTCTGCTACCATTTTCACTTCAAGTTGTTTTAAATAACGTAGACCACCGTGTACAAGCTTCGTTGAACGACTTGATGTACCTGCTGCAAAGTCCTGCATTTCAAACACAATTGTTGATAACCCGCGTGTTGCTCCATCTAATGCAATACCAGAACCAGTAATACCTCCACCAATTACGATCACATCTAACTCTTGTTTATTTACTCCGTTTAATACGTCTTTACGTTGTTTACTTGAAAATTTCATGGTAATTCCTCCCTTTGATAACGAAAAAAGAGACCACAAACTCCGCTATAGATTTCGCCTCTATAGCGCGTTGTGGTCTCTCCAAATCTCCTACCGAATTATTAACTTGTCACCATTATAACACTGTTTATGATTATTTGAAAGCTTTTGTTGCTTCAATTGCTTTTTTCCATCCAGCATATAGCTCTTCGCTTGTTTTCGCTTCCATCGTTGGCTCAAAGCGTTTGTCCATATGCCACTGTTCTTTAATTTCATCTTGGTTTTTCCAATATCCAACTGCAAGACCAGCTAAGTATGCTGCACCTAGAGCCGTTGTTTCGTTGATCACTGGACGCTCTACAGGAACATCTAAAATATCACTTTGGAACTTCATTAAGAAGTTATTTTTAACCGCTCCGCCATCAACGCGTAATGTTTTCAGTTCAATACCTGAATCTGCTTCCATTGCGCATAATACATCTTTCGTTTGGTAAGCTAAAGATTCTAGCGTTGCACGAATGAAATGCTCTTTCGTCGTACCGCGTGTTACACCAAACATAGCGCCGCGTACTTCACTATCCCAATAAGGTGTTCCTAGTCCAACGAATGCTGGTACAACGTATACACCATCAGTTGATTCAACGCGATTCGCATACACTTCACTCTCACTTGCATCTTTAAACATGCGCATTCCGTCACGTAACCACTGAATTGCAGAACCTGCTACGAAAATACTTCCTTCTAATGCGTAGTTTACTTTACCATCTATACCCCATGCAATTGTTGTTAATAGACCGTGCTCAGAAGCTACTGCTTTTTTACCTGTGTTCATTAACATGAAGCAACCAGTTCCGTAAGTATTTTTCGCCATACCTTCACCGAAACAAGCTTGTCCAAATAATGCTGCTTGTTGGTCACCAGCTACACCTGCAATCGGTACATTTTGACCGAAGAAGTGGTAATCAATTGTTTCTCCGTAAATTTCAGATGATGGACGTACTTCTGGAAGCATGCTCTTTGGTACTGTTAACATTTCTAGAAGCTCATCATCCCACTGTAAGTCGTGAATGTTAAACATTAACGTACGTGATGCGTTTGAGTAATCTGTTACGTGTGCTTTACCACCAGATAGTTTCCATACAAGCCACGAATCAATTGTTCCGAATAATAGATCGCCGTTTTCTGCTTTTTCTCTTGCACCTTCAACGTTATCTAAAATCCATTTTACTTTCGTTCCAGAGAAGTATGCATCAATTAAAAGACCTGTTTTTTCGCGAACCATTTCGCTATAACCTTTTTCTTTTAACTCATCACAAATTTCAGCTGTTTGGCGAGATTGCCATACGATTGCGTTGTAAATTGGTTTACTAGTCGTTTTATCCCAGACAACCGTTGTTTCACGTTGGTTCGTAATACCGATACCAGCGATTTGTTCTGGTTTTACATCTGCTTCGCTTAAGCAAGTTGCGATAACTGCTAAAATAGATCCCCAAATTTCTTGTGCATTATGCTCTACCCAGCCCGGCTTTGGAAAATGTTGTGTAAACTCTTTTTGAGCTGAATGAACAATTTCACCTTTTTTATTGAATAAAATTGCGCGTGAGCTTGTTGTTCCTTGGTCTAATGAAAGAATATATTTTTTCATATCGGTTTCCCCCTTATGCTACTTTTCTACTATTTGTATTGCTTCCGCTTTTTTTACTTGTCATATAAGAGATTGCTAGTACAATCACAGTTGCGATAATCACATAAATAAGTGCTGAATTTTGTTTTCCTTCAAATACAACTTGATGGAATAAACCTGCAAGTGATCCACCTAAAATTGGACCAACTACTGGAATCCATGCATACTTCCAGTTTGAACCGCCTTTTCCTGCAATCGGAAGGAAGAAGTGTGCGATACGCGGACCTAAATCACGTGCTGGGTTAATTGCGTATCCTGTTGTCCCACCTAATGATAAACCAATACTTACAATTAAGAAACCTACGATGAATGGATTTAATCCATCTGCAAATTTATTTGCACCAATTGCTAATATACCAAATACTAAAACGAATGTTCCAATCATTTCACTTAAAAGGTTTGCAAATGTGTTCGGAATTGCTGGACCTGTTGCAAATACGCCTAACTTTGTTCCTGGATCTTCTGTTTCTTTCCAGTGTGGTAAGTAATGTAAATATACGATAACTGCCCCGATAATTGCCCCAATCATTTGTGCTACGATATAACCTGGTACGTCACTCCATGGGAACGCTCCCTTAAATGCTAGTCCTATCGTTAAAGCTGGATTCAAATGTGCCCCACTAATTGATCCAACCGCATACGCTGCAACTGCTACTGCTAAGCCCCAGCCCATTGTAATAACAATCCAACCTGAATCTTTCGCAAACGATTTCTTTAAACTTACACCAGCACAAACGCCGCCACCAAGTACGATTAACAACGCAGTCCCTATTAACTCTCCTAAAAATGCTGACATAGTATCCCTCCACAATCAATTTAAACGCTTCCAAATGTGATAGAGGTAAAATGAATGGCCATTCGTTTTTGTCAAAAGAAAAAGACCCACAGCTTTGCACGCTTCTATATAAATTTATATAGAAACAATGAAATGTGGATCTCTACTTTTCTCCGTCACGTTTATTAACTTGTCTATAATGTTAACCGTAAATGAAAGCGGTGTCAACGAAAAAATTCACATTTCCGTCACTTTTTTTGGTAATGTTTCCATAGTTCGCGTTTTGATGTCGTAATTGCTGTCGCACCAGCGTTTAAAGCTCTTTCCACATCTTCTACAGTACGAATAAAACCACCTGCTAAAATCGGTACACCAGTACGCTCTTTCACTTCAGCGATAACGTCCGTTAATGCTCCAGGAAGTACCTCAATATAATCCGGTTTCGTCTTATCTAAAAGATTGCAGCTCTTCTCCATTGCACTCGAATCGATTAAAAAGATGCGTTGTATTGCCACAACACCTTTTTGCTTCGCCTTCATAATAACGCTCGCCTTTGTTGAAAGTAACCCGTACGGTCTAAACTCCTGACATAAATATTCCGTCGCATGCCCATCACTCTGCAAACCATGAATTAAATCCACATGTAAAAACACCTTTTTACAATATTGCTTCGCAAGTGATATAACACTCTTCAATTGACCGACATGAATATCTAAAATAACGATATATTCATACGAACTATGTAATAGCTTTTCCAAATCTTTAATTTGCCTCACTGCCGGCAAAATCTTCTGTTCATGAAATTCCATTCTATATGTCCCCTTCTTTATGTCATCCTATCCTTTATAGTACACAATTTAAGTGAAAAGAACAGCTAGTGTTGGGGATTTCTTTCAAATCTTTCTCTTATCTATATATTTTCTTCAACTTATCGGAACCTATACCACCTATAATCATTAGTGCAAGGGGCAAAAGATTCATTACATATGGCGCATCTGCTACAATTGTAATACTTGCTCCAGCAAACTTATTTAGCATCCATACAACGATTTTTGCAATAAACAACAATACTCCTATCATAAATAGACTATCAAAAAACACCTTCCATTTTGGATACGCCAATTGCTTACTATCTTCAATTACTTTCTGCGTCAATTCTTCATCACTCCTCAGCAGTTCATCAATTGTAATACCGAACAGATCACTTAAATGAATAATAATTTCAATGCTCGGATAGTTCTTTCCCGTCTCCCATTTCGAAACAGATTGCCTGCTCACATGAAGTTTTTCAGCCAAATCATTTTGCGACCAATTTCTTTTTTCCCTTTCTTCTTTTAAACGCTCACTAAAAATCATACTGTGTTTATCACCTCTCTATGCCCATTATGTTCAAATAAATGATGAAGAGTAAAGCGAGTTATCGTTGCATTTCCTGCGCAACTTATGCGTTACAGCTTATAATGGCGCTATTTTATATGTATCTTCCCTATACTATGCTCCAATAATAATTTCCCGAACAATAATACAAAGGACGGATACTAATAAATTGAAACTTTAATCAGTGGGGGTTTTGTTGATCCCCCACCTAACTTCTTTGCTTCCGCTGAATTTTGAGGTGGGGGTCTTACTGCCCGGCAAATAGCGGGATAAAGACTAGATTAGGCATAAAAAATACGCCATCCCTTCTTATCAGTCTCCAGAAAGAATAACGCAAATTTTCATTTTTACTCATCATTTTTCGGACTATATAAAAACCCCGGATATTTCACAACAGGCCACTTCTCCTTACGCAGGGAATCCATTACTTGCGGGCCAACATGTATATTACTCTCCACTATTTCTTTAGGAGTCAGTGCCATCCATTGATTTAACGATACATCTTCAAAACGATTACTTCTGAACATCTCTAAAAACCATAATGTTTCGGTACCTGTATTTTGAATATAATGCCCCGTCGCAAACGGTACATATCCGACATCGCCAGCTCTATAATCAAATGTACGAGCGGTACCATTTCCAAGAAACACAGTCATTCTCGCTTCCCCTGTCAAATAATATTGCCATTCATCATTATTCGGGTGCCAATGAAGTTCTCTCATTCCGCCAGGCTCAACCTCAACGAGCGCTGCTGCGATTGTTTTGGAAATAGGGAAATTTGTAGAATCTACAATTCGAACGCTACCACCAGGAGTCTTAATCGGCTTTTGTTTTAACAATTCATGTTTAAATGTTAAAGGAACTTCTCCTTTAGGTGATTGAATTTCCTGACTTTCAAGCGAACCTGGCACCTCTCCTTGATAAATATAAACTTGATCTGAAGGAATAGAACGAAAAGCACTCTCAGGTACTCCGAAATTAGCCGACAACACTTCTTTTGGCGTATGCGCAAACCAATCAGAAATAGCTAAAGTAGATAAATCAGAAAAATGCCCATCATCGAAAACGAGTAGAAATTCACAATGTTCCAATCCTTGAATGGAATGCGGAATACCAGGAGGAAAATACCAAAGATCACCTGGCCCAACATCAGCAATAAAATTACGCCCATTTTGATCAACAGCCGTTATGCGCGCCCGTCCTAAAAGCATATACGCCCATTCTGCCTCTTTATGCCAATGTAGTTCTCGTACTCCACCGGCCGTTAAACTCATATTCACTCCCGCAATCGTCGTCGAAACCGGTAGTTCCCGAGCAGTAATCTCCCGAGACCACCCGCCTTGTTTCAAAATCATAGAAGTGTCCGAGAATGAAAACTTCAAGTTAGGAACTAACCCTGCATCCGTTATAGGCGGAACAAGCATATTCGGATTTTGAATATCCCGCATAACATTACGAGGTCCAAAATCAATCGCACCAGCTCCGTCGCTGCGGATTGGTTGTGGCACATTCCCTCCCGCTTCATTAACAGTACATTTCTTCATGATTACACTCCTTTTTCATCCGATTAGTAAGTAAAAAGCCTCCATCATAGTGTATGAATTGGGCTTTAGATGGTTACAGTTACATCGTGAGAAAGGTTTGCCTATCATTATCGTTTTGTTCATTTCTCAACTTATACTAGTATGCTTAGCGCTTAGGAAGACAAAAAAATAAACTAGAACTAACAAAAAACCCTGTAAAATTTATTACAGAGTTTTTCACCAATTATTTATTGTTTTACATATCGAATACGAACATTATCGTCCATTTGATAAATTTGTAATGTGTTTCCATAACTAATTCCTAACTCTTCACTTGCACCAACTGCACCCACAAGTACCCCTTAAAATAATTTATTCTTAGTTGGTTTTACTACCGATACTCTTCGCTGCCTCTTCAAACAGTTTCGAACCTTCTTGTGCTTTACTTAATGATTGATGCATTTTACTTTCGTCTTCTTGGTCCAATGCATCAAATAGAAGTTGAAAACAATCCGCATATAGTTCCATCGACTGCTTTATCTTCGCCTGTTCTCCCTGTAACTCAGGAGGCGCTTGTAGGTTCTTCAGTTTCGTTGCAGTTGCCTTTGCTCCACCTAAACTCAGTTGTACTTCACTTTTCTTTTGTTTGTATGATTTTACGTCTGAATCTGCTATTCCTTCAATTAATTTCATTGTATCTTCAATTTGAGTAGCACTATTTATGATATCTGCCTTGTACCTTTCAACATCTGAACCAGTTACCTTACCAGTTGAAGAACTAGAAGAAGTTGAATTATTTGAAGAAGAACTTGGTTGACTACTTGATGAACTACTATTTGTACCTTCACCTTTCGCTACAGATAAGCTATCCTCTTTCTTGCTATCAGTTGACTTACTCTCTTTTTCAGAAGTCTTATTCTCTTTCTCTACCTTTTGCGTTTCTTCTTTCGTTGGTTCAGCTTTCTTACCATCAGTTTCAATTGTAATACAACCACTCAATAACATAACTGGTAGCGCTAAACTTACTAATTTCTTTGCTTTCATGATTACTAATACCCCTTTATTTGTAAAATGTAGTGCAAACAAGTTAATATACTTAACTAATAAATTTCCCTTGAATAATTTATTAAAATCTATTATCCATAGATTTCCTGCATATTCATAATATTTCCATATATAACATTTTACAAAGAATTACATATTTGGTCAAAGGGATTTATGTAGTCCTTAAAAGAAAATTTTAATCATAAAGAAAAGAAGCTAACAATAAATTGTTAACTTCTCAGCTTAAGGAAAAATAGTATCTTTCCTTATCTTCTAATATCTAGGTTGTGATTGAATATTTGTAAGGTGAACATCATACATATCAATGATTTCAAGAAATCTATCAGCTTCACGGAAAACATGGTCTGCTAATAATGGATGAATGATACTCTTTATTTTACATTGCTCAATTAAATCACGTGCTGTTTTCTTAAAATCCCGAAGAGATGCAACCGACACGCGATTTTGATCTAAAAATTGATCTAAAAGAGGAGCTGTTTGGGATTGTGGTTTCATAGATTCTAAGTCAATTGCTTGATACATCAATTCATCAAAATCATTGCTAAAATTTCGTGCTGTATCTACAAGCTTTCTTTCCGATGGATCAAGAAGATGACCAATAAATTTAGCATGGTCTGCCATAATCCGTAAAAAGAAAACATTTTCTTTAATAATAGCATCAGGAAGCGCATCTAATTTACCTTCATTTAATTGTATTAAACGTTTTCTAAAATAATCAGCTTCCCTACTTGTATGGTCAACTAAAAGTGGAAAGTTATTTTGTCCTGGCAATTTACATGTGAGAATTAATCCTAAAATTTTTCGTTTAAATCCCCAAATATTAGTTGCGGCTTGTTGTACTTCTGCATTAAATCTTTTTATTTGCTCAGGATCTGTTTCATTTGTATAGGAATGCGCTATTTGTTCAATATGTTCAAACAATCGATAAAATTGATTCGCCTCTTCGATTAATTGCGTATCCTCGCATCTAAACCCTAAGCGAAGAAAAAGAGAATGCTCTTTCATGATTCTAGACCAAAAACGAATTTCATTTAATGAACGCTCAACAAACATTACAGATGTAACACCTGTATCAGGATGTAATGAAGTTTCATCCCTATGCATTGTTAATCCCCCCCAGTAAAATCCCTACTAGTTCCATTCTTATGAGTAAAAATATATATAAATACCATCAATAAAAGTTTATGATGACTCTCTTATACATGTAAAATTAAACTAATATAACCTTAGCTTGATGAACATATACTGCTCCCGCAGAAGAAAAAAAGCTACCACCTAGATGTAAAATCCTACTAGGTGGTAGCCTTTCAAAATTTTTATTAAAGCAATACCGAATCTTTATCACTATCCTGATTACGTTTCTCGCGTTCTTCTTCTAAGCGCTTCATATATACTTCGCCTTCTTTTTCAATAAACTCATTATCCATATCTTGCTCTTTTTTCGAAGTATATAAAACCATGTAGCCACTTAGTACAATCCCGACAATCACAAGATACACCCACCATGGTAAAGTTTCCAAATCACTTCATTCCTTTCCTTAGACAAGCCTTATTAGTTTCACTTTATGAGGAAAGAAGTGAATTTATGCTTAAAATTTTTATTGTGGATGCTTCGCGAAAAATGCTTGTACATATTCCATAAACTCAATTGGTTCTTGACGAAACGGTGCGTGGTATCCTTTTTCAATAATATGAAACGTACTATTTGCAAATAGCCCATGATACAGTTCACCATTTTTCCAAGAAACGCTCTTATCATGTCGTCCCCATATAATTAAAGTAGGCACCTTAATTTTATCAGCTTCCATCGCAATGCGGCGCTCTCTCATTTTCGTAAGCTGATCATAATGCTCTTTATCATCACGACTATTTTTCACTTCATTTTTATTATACTTTGTAATCTCAGTTACAGTTTGTAAGTCCGTCGATAGCGGTGGTACTTCATAACTGTCTTTTTGCTGGAAAGACTCTATCCCTGTAGCATCCGCCAAGATGAGATGCGTCACTGCATCCGGATATAAATACGCTAAATTAAGGGACATCTCTCCGCCCATCGAATGACCGAGCACCGCAAACTGATCGTATCCGAGCTTCTTCATTAACTTATAATATAAATTCACTTGCGCAGGAAACGAATACTGAAAATCAACTGGCTTAGAAGAACGCCCAAATCCTAAAATATCAACCGCTATAATCGTGTGATCCTTTACAAGTTCCGGATAAATATCACTAAACCCATCAGATGAACCACCAAACCCATGAAGCATAAGTAAAGGCGGCTTCCCCTCTCCAATTTGCTTAAAATAAATTGTCTGCCCATCAATTTGCGCCATACTCTCTTTCGTATGCAGCTTCATCATAACAGTATCTTTCACTTCTCCAACCTTCGCAATCGGCTTATCGACGAAATTACAAACAATTAACAAAACGAGCACAATACCGCTAATCATATAAAACTTAAACCTTTTCAAAGTTCCCGTCTCCTTTCTCGAATGGCTATTTAAAGTTTTTACATTTTTTGGTTATTTTATGTTCTCTTTTTAATTGTAACTAAAACAGTTACAATTATACTAAAAAAATATAACTCACTTCTATTACTAATGGTTATTCTGTAACTATTATAGTTACATATTTAAAGTAAGTCAATTCTTTTCTCTACATGGCCTGAAAATAGAAAAAGGGACTTCATGTTGAAGTCCCTTTCTTTGTTATTATAGTTGGCTTACTCCGCCGTCGCCTCTATTATCTGCTGGTGCTCCTCCTGTGTCTCCAATGTTAACGTAGTCTGGTCTTGCTGGTGCTCCTCCTGTGTCTCCTATATTAACGTAGTCTGGTCTTGCTGGTGCTCCTCCTGTGTCTCCTATATTTACAGCTTGATTTGTAAAAGAACTATTGAACCCAATTGATAATACCCCTACTAATGCAGTCCCAACAATAGCCAAACGAAATTTCTTCATTATTTTAACGCTCCCTTTTCCAATATATTTTTTTGAGCCTTATTATTCATATAAAAATATTTACTTGCCTTAACATGATCATCAAATTCATAAAATTTCAGTGCTAAAATTTCAGTGTATTCTTGAATACAATCCCATAATCTTTCTCTCTCAAAATAAGAAAGTCCTTCTAAAATTACATCTTCAATAATTGATACTGAAGATTTTCCATTGAGTTCTTTCAAAATTTTAAACCGATGTTGAAATTCTTTTTCTCCTAAATCAACACAAATATTTAAACCTTTTTCAACAATTGGATTCGCTAAATTATATTGTCCTAATTTGTAATGTTCATGTGCTTCTACAAACAAGGCTTTAAAGTGTTCTGGGTAATTTTTGGTCACCTCAGATATATGACGAATCGCTAATTCTGAAAGATTTTGACTAGCATAAAGCCAAGCTAAATTATGCCGAACCATTAGCATATATTTTTTTTGATCTGCTTTTTGCAATACTTCCATAGCAGAATTAAAGTTTTCTTCCGCTAATTCATAGTGATCTATGTCTACACAACATAGTCCAAAAGCATTTTCACATAATCCTACTTTTATTTCATAGCCTGGATATTGTAAAAATGCTGCTTTTGCCCTATTCAAGTAATCTATTGCATGAACTTGGTCATATTTTTGATAATAGAAATTCCCCATCCGATAATTAAACTCCGCATGTTCTATCGGATCGGCAATATATTTCAATAACTTCTCAGCTTGCTCATACTGTTCTTTCGCTTCATTATAATTTGAAATTAATGTGCAATGAAACCCTTTAAAAAAGTGATAGTAATAAGCTAGAACACCTTCTGCTGGGATTTCAAAAGATTCCACTTTATCAAAACTATCTTCTCTAACCCCAATCCAATCAACTAATGCATCATATCTAAAATTCAACAACGCATGATAAAGCAATACATCCTGATCTACGTCCAACCCACTAATCTTACTTTCAATCTCCTCTTTCATTTCCGTAGCTTTCTCTATATTTTGCTGTAACATTACACGATACCAATCATCTAAAGAATGTTTCATTTGCTCCCGCGTTACTACATCTGCTCCCATACACTCGCATCTCCTTTTCTCAAACTTACAAAATTAGTATTTTTATACAATTATCAAAATTGTATATTACCACTCCTTTTCTATGCATTGAAAAATAATTATCAGAAAATTTAATATTTTGATTAATTATACCAAAGTTTTCCTTTTTAATAACTTGAGAAAGAATTGTCAGAAAACTTACTAGGATAAATAAAAAAGCAAGCAGTTCCAGCACTCCGCTAAAACTACTTGCTCTCCTACTTACTATCTCTATTTTTACTCTTTAATAAATTCCTTCGTACTTCTCACTGTATCAATTGGACGAACTAATTTTTCAATTTCTTCACGTTTTGGCTCTAGGAATGGAGGTAAAGATAATTTTTCGCCAAGTGTTTCGTATGGCTCATCTCCCATAAATCCTGGGCCATCTGTTGCAAATTCAAATAAGATTTGTGGTGCAACTCTTGCGTATAATGATTCGAAGAAGTGACGGTTTACATAGCCAGATGAAGGAAGTCCTACGCTACTGATTCTCTCAATCCATTCTTCTAATACAGCGCGATCTTCTACGCGGAATGCCGCATGGTGCACTGTACCAAAACCTTGTTGTGCTTCAGGAAGAACTGTATTATGTTCTACAATGACAGAAGCACCGTTTCCACCTTTATTCACTTCAAATAAATAGAATTCTCCTTCTTGCGCAACCTCTTTAAATAACAAAACTTTTTCTAACACTTCTTTGAAGAAACTAAAGTTTGCAATACGGATAAATACAGGGCCTAAACCAGTAATTGCATATTCTAATGGAACTGGTCCGTTTTGCCATGGTGTACCTGATTCGATACCTTTATCAAGTTCATCTGAGATTAATTGATAGTGTTGGTCATCAAAGTCAACGAAAGAAAGAGTTTTCTTACCAAATTGCTCTTTAATTCCTGTATGTTCTACTTCAAGACGGTCAAAACGTTTCACCCAATATGCTAACGCTGCATCAGTTGGCACTCGGAATGAAGTTTTTGAAATTTCATTCGTACCGTGTACTCCTTTCGGAACACCTGGGAAATCAAAGAATGTCATATCTGTTCCTGCACTACCTTTATCATCTGCAAAGAATAAATGATACGTTTGAATGTCATCTTGGTTTACTGTTTTTTTAACTAAACGCATTCCTAAAACGTGAGTGAAAAACTCATAATTCTTTTCTGCACTACTTGTAATCGCTGTAACGTGGTGAATTCCTTTTAATTGGTTCATTTTATATTCCTCCAATGGGTTTCATTTATATGTTAAAGTTGTATATTTTCTTCTATTACTTCTCTTCAATAGGTGCTAAATTCGCTTCAATCTCTGCACGCTGATCTTCTAAGAACAGTGGTAAATCAAGTTTTTCTCCTAAATGTTCCACATCTCCATCAACTGTAAACCCTGGTCCATCTGTCGCAATTTCAAAAAGGATTCCGTTTGATTCACGGAAATATAAGCTTTTAAAGTAGAAACGGTCAATGATTCCTGAAGAATGGAAGCCTCTTTGTTTCACTTGTTCTTCCCAATAGGCAAGCTCTGCATCGTTTTTCACACGAATTGCTAAATGGTGGATGCTACCGCGGCCGGGCTTTTCAGTAGGACCATCTAAATATTTCACAACGATTTCTCCAAAAGCCTCTCCTTTAATGGACTGAAAAATTGCTTCCTCTTCGCTGCGGCTAACCTCTGTATAACCAAACATCTCTGTAAGTGTACTCGCCATTTTATCAAGTCTACGAACTGTCATTTCTACAGAACCCATTCCTTGAATTTGATGCTTTGCAGGAACTTCTGATTTCTCCCAAGTTTCCCAGTGCTCTACTTTTTCCCCGTTTGAAACGAGTAGTACTAAGCGAAGACCTTCCGCATCCTCAAATTGTAAAGCAGGACGATTTGCATATGTTGTCATTTCACTATGTTTCACATCAAATTTCTCAAATCGTTCTTTCCAGTAATGTAAGCTTTCCTCTGAAGGAACGAGTAATCCAATTCGAGTAATCGCATTTGTACCGCGATATGTTCTTCCTACTAATGGAATTTCAAAAAATGATAACTCTGTACCCGGACTTCCTGTTTTATCTCCGTAAAATAAATGGTACATTGACGGATCATCTTGGTTTACTGTCATTTTCACACGACGTAATCCAAGCACATTTTTATAAAAGTGATTATTTTCATTTGCATTTTTCGTAACCATTGAAATGTGATGATGCCCTTTAATTTCATACATTGATAATTCCTCCGTTTCATTTTACTAGTCAAGTGATAACTAAAAAATAATATGCTTCTTAGCTTTTCAATTTATTCTCATTATGTTTTTGTAAATTCATCTTAGTTTTTACTAAATAAGTTACTTCGTTTTTTAATCGAAAACAACTGAGTGTATGTTTTTCATATGGCTCAATTGCTTTCGTTACTATCACTTTACAACTCAAGTGATTAAAAAGCAAGAGATTTATCTCAAATTCGAGATATTTTTTATAAAGTCTTATGTACTTCCTATAAAAACAGCTGTGCAGAAATAATATAGTTGTTTAAAAATCCTTATTCCACGAACGGAGCAGGTTCGTGGAATCTATGGTAATTAGGTTTGGCTGGGAATTTTGTCGATGATATTAAAAAAGACACCGAAGTGTCTTTTTTTTCAAATTAAGCATACCGATAAATTAAAATTTAATTACTTAACATTATGCTTATCTTGGGAGCGAGGTATTTTATCGGTGAGTGTATACAAACCATGTAATGCTTGCTGTTAATAATGCTGACGAAATCAAAGCTGTAAGAACACTATATGTTTGCCACATAAGTATTGTTGACCAATCGAAAGCACAGCACAGTATACCTAGGGCAATCGTAGCAGTCAGGAAAATAACTGTTACGGTTATTCTCTTTTTTGTCATTGGCTGCCGCTCATTCGTTCTCCTTCTGCGTAATCCTAAGAGAAATAGCAAAACGGCCAATAGGCAAAGAATAATTGTGATAGACGACAAAATGATATCCAAAAGCTGTGTGCCGCTTATTTCATATGACTGAGTGAGATTGCCTTCTAATATATCTTTAACTTTTAGTACCATGTTTGTATTGGTATTTGCGCCGTTGCTCAGCAAGGAGACGGCTGTTCGTTCATTTGGCAGTATGACTACTTCGGTTCTGAAATTTGGATTGCCCCCAGTGTGTTCTATAATCGTTTGTTCGGCGTTTACGGACCAGCCTGCCGCATAATACATACCGTTGACAGCCGAAACAGACATATCACCCCTATGTGATTTTTCGATAACCATGTGAAATATTTCGGGTATGTCCTGCACGATCCCCATCTGTATGCCCATCCAACGCGCCATATCTTTTGTATTAGAAATGATGTAGCCTGCGGGTTTATTCCCAGCATAATCCGGAGCTTTAAATGGAGTTGTCATAAAAAAGGAAGAACGGTAGCCCTGTGCCAACTGTCCAGTGGCTTGAGCAGCTTCTTTATAAACATACGTCTGGTGAAGACCTAACGGCTGAAATACCTGTTCCTTCATAAAGTCTTCATAGCTTTGTCGCGACACAATCTCAATAACCAAACCCAATACGTCATAATTAACGGTTCCATAGTTATACTGTTCACCGGGAGGGAACGCCAATTCAGCATCCACGAGCATTTCTACAGTCCTTTGCAACATATCTGGTGTATTGCCTTGTGGAATATTTTGAAGATGCCTAATATTTGTTAGACCACTGGTATGGTGAAGAAAGTTATTTAGTGTAAGACTTTGCATATCAACAAGTTTCCCTTGATACTTTAATGTAAACCAAGGTAAATATTTTTGGACAGGGTCAGTCATTGAAAGCAGCCCTTGCTCTTCCAATAGCATAATACCCATACCGGTAAAAGCTTTACTGACCGAGGCTAACTCATAGAGTGTATTTTCACTTGCAGACAACCCCTTTTCACGGTCTGCATACCCTGAAGAAAAGTAGAACACTTCATCATCAGCAAGTATTGAGATTGACATTCCCGGCACACCTGATATACGACAGGCATCATCTAGCAACGCTTGTATTGCCGCAGATTGAGAATCTGACAACGCATAACTTTGTGTTGCAAATCCTGAGAATAATATAAATATCGTTAATACAAAAACAATAATCTTTTTCATAAACTCTCCTTTTTGGAAAATTATAAGAGAATAATATAAATAACCTCCTTTTACAACTACGAAACTAAATTTTAATTCATCTTTCTATTCACCTGTATAATATCAAATAATTACGAATAGTTACACTTGAACGAACAGATGGATGTAATTTGAAACAACTTTAAAGAGCCTTGCTACGTAGAATGTAGTAAGGCTCTTAGCTTTTTAATAATCAAAATTCAATAACTTTATTATCATTATACAACAGCCTCACTAAGCATATTAACACTTAATGAGGCCACTTTATTCACACTATTAATTATGAAACGACGGCTTATAGAACGAACGATTATCAAGTGCAAAGACACGTTCTGTGTATTCGCCTGGTTTCGTGCGTCCTAATGCACGGTCCATCATGTTCATTTTTGCATCTAAGTTATCGATGTAATGCAGAATTTCTGCTTCTTTTACTAATGGTGGTTTTGGGCTACCCCATTCTGCTTTTCCGTGGTGAGAAAGCACGATGTGTTGAAGAATTAATACTTCTTCTGCATCGATTTGCAGCTCATCTGCTGCTTTCCCAATTTCGTTCACCATAATCGAAATGTGACCTAGTAAATTTCCTTCTAACGTATACGTTGTAGAAATTGGGCCAGATAATTCGATTACTTTACCAAGGTCATGTAAAATAACGCCTGCATACAGTAAGTCTTTATCTAATGATGGGTATAGATTTGAGATAGCTTTCGCTAAATCAAGCATCGATACGACGTGATACGCTAATCCAGATACGAACTCATGATGGTTCTTAGTCGCTGCTGGATAGTCTAAAAATTCGTTTTGATGCTTATTTAATAAATGTCTTGTTAGACGTTGAATGTTCGGGTTTCTCATTTCAAATATGTATTGCGTAATTTTCTCGACCATATCTTCTTTTTTCACTGGTGCTTTTTCTACGAAGTCCGAGATATCTGTTACTTCATTTTCATTCGCAACTCGAATTTGTTTCACACGTAATTGAATACGGCCTTTGTAGTTTAAAATATCTCCAGCTACTTTCACGATTGTTTCCGCTACATATTGTTTCTCAACTTCTGGTGATACGTCCCATAGCTTCGCTTCAATATCTCCACTTGGATCTTGTAAGATTACTGTTAAAAATGGCTTTCCATTGCTTGCGATACCTTTTGTCGCTGTTTTAATTAACAAGAAAATATCGACTTGTTCACCAACTTCATATTCTGCAATTTTCTTTTTCATTCGAATTCCTCCACCAAATCAGTTACTTTTAGTATAGCACACTACAACTCATTTTCTTTACGCATATGTGTTAATTTTATAATCTGTTTTTCTGTAAAATACGCGAGTAAATGCGCATGACATGTAAAGAATATGACTTGTCTATCCTTTGCAATTTCCTTTATAAGTTCAATCGTTCGATTCGTCCTTACCGCATCAAAATGCACGAAACTATCATCAATAATAAATGGATAATCATGTTCGAATGTTTTCGCGAGTGCAAATCTCAGCGATAAATATAACTGCTCCGCTGTCGCTTGGCTTAGTTCATGACTGTAAAAACGCATACCATCGTTACGTTCAACGATAAACGGTTCTGCCTCTGACGGTGAAAAGATTTTACTATATCGTCCGCCTGTTAAATAGACGAAATACTCTTCTGATTTTTGTAAAATACGAGGAAGATGTACTTCGTGATAATATTGCTTCGTTTTCGTTAACACCGTTTTTGCGGCCGCATAAGCAGCCCACTTCTTCACTTGTTCACGCACTTGCGCTTTTTTCATTTCCCATTCATGCATTAAATCGCCGTATGTACTACCTTCTTCTAAATTCGCAATTTCCATACGATGTTTCGCAATACGCTCTGTCAGTTCTTTCTCTTCCGTAAGACAGTTTTGCACGACTGTCATTTCTCTCTTTAATTTCTCTTCATAACCGTCAGCTTCATAATGTTCAGCTAATGATAAGTTCGTTAAACGCTGTTCCAACAGATCAATTTGCGGTAATAAACGCCCCACTTGTTTCTCAGCATCTTCACGTTTTTCCGCTAGTTTACCTACTTCTAAAAACATCTCTTCATCTGTAGCCTCTGCAATATGCCATAAACCATCTCGTTCTACTAACAGATGTTTCAATCGTTCTTGCATAAACTCATATTCTTCTTGCCATTCCGCCAGTTTTTCTTTTAACTGCTTACAAGTTTGGCGCTTCTCTTTCTCATTTTGCATACGGCTTTGTGCCTCGTGTAGCTTACTATACTCCGCACTACCGATAACAGTTTCTAGTTTATGTTCAAATTGCGAAATCATTTCAAATAATGAAGATTTGCGCTCACTTTTCTTCTCTAAATCACGATATAATTGCTGCATTTTTTCCATACGCTCAAACGCCGGCAATATGTGTGCATACGTATAAAATTCAGGAAACATATAGCGCGTTTTATATGCATCGACTTGTTCTCCCGCCTGGAACGTTTCTCTCTCCCATTCCTCATACGATGAAACGACTTTATCATACGCTCGTTCCATTTGCTGTAACTTATATGACTCACGCTCAAATAGTTTACGTATCTCTTCATCTTTTTCTAACTCATAGCGCACAGACATCGCTTCTTCACTTTGTCTCCCGCCAGCACTTTGCTGAAGTGTAAGGAGCTCTTCTTGTAATCCACTTGATGGATCTTTATATAAAACAAGGGCGAGAACAATCCCTACAAAAACAATGACACTAATAAATAAGAGCGCTCGGTTATCTATAAATAAGCTTGTGAATAAAACGCCTGTGTTAATAAGAAGTAATAGAAGACAAACTCTTTGCCACTGCTTTTTCTTTTGCTTAGCTGTTCCTGCTTTTTCCTCATACTTGCGCTTCATTCTCTCTGCGCCTATACCGATAAACGCCGCATCTTGGAACGATTTCTCTTTCTCAACTAACACATTTCTCTCTTCATCCACTAACATTTGTTTCTTAATCTGCCTTATATTTTCTTCTTGTTCTTCTAATTGCTCTTGCGCTACTTTAAAACGATCATCGAGCTGTGCTTTTTGCGTTTCTAATTCGCGCGCCTTTTGCACTGTTTGCGTAATTAACTCTTTCGTTGCCAAACTCATATCAAATGAAAGAACTGTTTCCTTTTCAAAAGTAGCACCAATTTGTTGTTCCAGTTCTGCGATTTCTTCTTTTATATTCGTAATACTTCCTGTCAGATCACGCATTTCTTGGCGTGCATTTTCGTAAGACATATGCTGCATTCGAAGTTCTTCTACATAACTTTCTTTTTGCAAAAACTCTTCATCTATTTGAATCGATTCCATTTCAGATTGCACATTCTCAATTTTTTTATGAAGTGAGTCCACTTGTAATTGAAGCGGCTCCATCTTCGCCTTAATTGCTTCATAACGCGCCATTCCGTTTACAGGAAACTGCCCGCTCTCGTTCTCTAACACTTTCTCATGCGCACGCTTTTCAATAACGAGTGGCTCAAGCGCTGCTAATATTTCATAATCTTGCTTTCGTTTTTCTGCACTCTCTTTTTCCCCGCGAACAGAAGCAAGCTTCTCTTCACTTTCTTTTAACTGCTCCACTTGCTTTTCATACGTGCCAATTTTCCCTTGCCACTCTTTCATCTTCTCTTCAAGTTTCTTCATCTCTTGCAATGACACGTTAATTTCTGGTTTACGACCACTCGGCTTAAAGCGCTGGTCCATTTCTTTTTCTAGCTTTTTATCTAACTGCAATAGCGCATCACTCCCGACTGCACTTGCCGAAAATAAATAATTGCCAATATCCGCTTCACCAAGCTGATGAATGTTTTGAAGGCCATGCATATCAAATGAAAAGACAGATTCAAATAAACTTTCATTCATCCCGCTTAATATATCGTGTAAAATTTCCTCGCCGCCCGTTTTCCCGTCTTCAAAATAAACGGTCACCTCGCCAGCTGCCATCTTTGGCAATCGTTCAATTTTCAAACGGCCGTACTTCTCTGTTTGCACAGTCATCGCACCGCCATACTTGCCGCCTTCTTTCGGCTCATAACGGCGCTGTCCTCTCGTCGGAAAACCGAATAAAATACTTTTCATAAATGAGCGAATTGTTGATTTCCCCGCTTCATTTTCACCATATAACACTGTCAGCATTGACAGATCCATTTCCACATTTTCTAATTTTCCGTACCCATAAATATGGAGTTTTTCAATTCTCATTTCTTATCCCTCTCTTGCTGGAATAATTGTTCTAAAATAATATTTTCTGCTTCCTTTTGAATCTCTTTCTTCTCTTCCTCTGTAAAAGATTCAATACTATTACGTGCTACAGGAGATGTCCAAATCGTGCGCAACACACCGTCCATATTGGTGAAAGCTTCTAACTCCTTCAGCACACTACCGACGAAATGATTTTCTTCTTTCAAACGCTCGATTTCTGCAAAAGAGACTGTCTCATTTTTCCACTTCATCGTATATACGAAATCTTTTCGCTCTTCACCAGATGCTAAAATATGAAAAATCTCTTCTACGCGCTTTTCATCACGTAAATAAGGAGAAAGTGGCCCTTGTCCTGTAAATACGACAGTAAGTAGCGTCCCTTCCTCTTCTCTTCGGCATTCATTCATCGCACTCGATACGCTCGTCATCAGTTCATCAACAGTTTCAAGTCCATCAATATTCACTTCTATCTCATCCCACACAACATCCGCCGTATGGAAAAATGAACATTGCGATCCTTGTTTTGTAAGTTCAATAAGGTACGCACCCTTTTCCCCTGTCTCCTTACGATGACGACCTTGTATATTCCCCGGATAAATAATATACGGCTCTTCTGATAAAATTTCACGTTTATGTATATGGCCAAGAGCCCAATAATCAAACTGCTTTTCTTTCAGCTCACGAATTTGAAACGGCGCATAGCGATTATGCTCTGCATCCCCTTCCACACTTCCGTGAAGCATACCAATATGAAAAGGCGCATCACTCATTTTCGTATACTGCGCTGTCATATTATCCGTTACCGCTTGCTGCAAATAACTAAAACCGTAAATAGAAGCTAACAACTCACCATTTTTATAAAATGATTTCTCTTCTACATAAGGCTCCGTAAACACGTGAACATTTTCCGGAAACTCAATTGCTGCCCAGCTTCCCCCTAAATGATCGTGGTTACCGTGAATAATAAAAACAGGGATATCGTACTGCGAAAGTCTCTTCATTTGCTCGCGCACAAACACTTGCGCTCTCAAACTTCTCGTCTCCGCATCATACAAATCCCCGGCTAGTAATACGAAATCAACGCGCTCTTGAATCGCTTTATCAACAATACGCTCGAACGATTCAAACGTACTTTGCTTCATTCTTTCCCAAACAGACTGCGGTACACTCATCTCCATCCCTTTAAATGGACTATCCAAATGCAAATCAGCCGCATGTATAAACTTTACTTGTTTCACAAATAACGATCCTTTCTATGTTTCAAAAGTTTCACCTTATTGTAACACGCAATGTCATATATTTCTTTGCATATTCTAGTGATTTATGCCAAAATAGTTATAAGATTCTGATTTTATTATTGGAGGGAATTTTCATGGGAGTATACGTTCTAACAGTCTTTGAAAAAGATGGTTCTAAAGCATTAGACGAATCATTCGAGGCGGCAACTGAAAAAGAAGCGAAAGCAAAAGGTGAATCTATTTTAAAAGAAAAAGGATTGTATGAGAAAACACATCGCTGCACATCTTCTGCAGGTAAGCTCGTTTTATTCCAGCGCTAAAAAAAGAAGCGTCATCCGCTTCTTTTTCACTCTACTATATCTTCGTCACACCACGTAAACACCACATCTAGAATGCGATTACCGATACGTACGCGTTTATTCCATTTACCTGTTTGGATCTGATGTTGCAATTCTGCTTTCATCTTTTCCGTCCAGTCGTGAATCGTTTCACTACCGTCGTACGGATATACGCTCGGAAACTCTTTCTGCAATAGATGCAAGCTCTCTGCATCAAAATGAAAATGGAAGAAGTAGTTTGCTGTAAGCGATGGTTCTTGTAATCGTAAAAAATGATCATCAATTTGCTTTCTATTTCTATAGAAAGTAAAGATATTCACTTTACCACTCGTAATTTGGTCAATTTGAATTTCGTGCTTCTCTATAATCACGTCTTGTCCACCTCGTTGTATACTATCTTTAGTATATATGTCTTTTGCAACAAAGTTAACCATTTTCGTGCGAAATTCATTTCCTTCATTATAATTCCTGTACCTCCATATGCAATCAGGATAAATAAAAACAAAGTTGAAGGGGAGCGATCACATGTATTTCGGAAGCAAAGGTTGGTATGTAAAAGAACTTAAAAAATTAGGTATCCGTACTTATGAAGGTAAAAAACTAGAATCTTATCGTACGCATGTGTTATCTAGTTTACTTGAGAGAATGAAGAAGGCTTCGGCTTAATTGATGTAGGAAGCAACTACGGTTGCTTCCTTTTTATATAGTGGAAAAAAAGAAATAATTCTATCTTAACGTTCTATCTTTACCGTTATACTCTCTTGATAAAAACCACCCATTATTAACTGAATCTCTATTACCAAATCTCTTTCTAGATAATCATTCGTACATACTTTAAATTTCCCATACTTATTAACCCGTCCGCTTCCAACATACATATCACCACTTGTTATGACAATTGTTGAATGAGGTTCTGCACGACCCAACACAAAATTATGACCATATTCCACAGAAGCTATCGTTATTTTTTGATGCATATTATTAATTGAACCTATACATTTCTTTTTACGCAAATTAGCATTACTTTCTTCAGCCCTCGAAAACGCTAGATTCCTGTTAATCTTTTCTGAAGACGAAGCAACATTCCCCAGCCAAATAAACCTATCAAATGTAGTAATAAGTAGAAACATCTACGCTAACTCCCCCATTCTTCCTTTCCCACATTAAAAACGTCTGTGTAATGCAATTAGAGCGTTCTTAAATCTCTCATACTTTCTAAAGCATAACATGAGAAAATAATAAAAAAATCGTACAAAAGGGCAAGCCTATAATGTACGATTGGGCATATATAACGTTTTAAAAATGAATTAACTTCCTTTCAATAGATACAGCTACTGCTTCTGACCTTGAATTAACACCTAATTTATTATATATATTTGTTAAATACGCTTTTACTGTTCGTTCAGCTATTCCCATATCGAATGCAATTTCTTTATTCTTATTTCCACGCGCAATAGCTTTCAACACAAACAATTCTTTTTCTGTTAAGTTATTTTCTTCAACCTTATCAGCATATACTTCTTTCCTTTTATAATTCACTATCTTTTCCATAATATTAGGTTGTAGTAAAATCTCACCTCGAATAGCCGCTTCCAATGTTCGAAACAAATTCTCACGATCCGTATCTTTTAGCAAATATCCTTTTGCTCCTAGCTCAATTCCCTTTAACATTAATTCATCTTCGTTATAAGTTGTTAATATAATAATCGGCGTATGATTTTGTTTTTTATTTAAAGCCTCAATTGTTTCTAAACCACTCATTTTAGGCATATTTAAATCCATTAAAATAACATCAGGTTTCTTTTTTTCTATGAAAGAAAGGGCTTCTTCTCCGTTTGCAGCCTCACCTATAATTTGAAATGAATCACTCGTTTCTATTATTAATTTCAGACCTTCCCTTACAACGAAATGATCATCCACAATTAATACGTTATACTTCATCGCTATCTCCTTCATTATTAATAGGTACTTGAATACACACTTTCGTACCCTTCATCTTTTCACTCAATATATGTATTTCTCCATTAATCAATCGAACTCGCTCATTTAAGCCAATTAAGCCGTAATGTCCAGGATTCTTACCGATATATCCAGTGTCAAAACCAATTCCATTATCTTCAACTTCAATAGTAAGTTTTTCAAGGTTATCACTATATTCAACTTTCAAATTTACATCTTTTGCCTGTGAATGTTTTGCGATATTCGTTAAACATTCACTAATTACATATAAACAATGTTCCTTTACTAATCTTGAAATATGCGGGGGACTTTGAATAGTAAATCTCACATGTATAGACGTAGCCTCAGAAAAACGTTGAACTTCTTCCTCTACAGCTTTATTAAATGAATTAGTAGTATGACGCAAATCATCAATAACCAGCCTTGCGTCATGTAAAGTTTGTCTCGCTCTTATCATAGTTTGTTTCATAATCTCTTGCGATCGCCCTGTATTCCCTTTTTGCATATGGGCTTCTATTGCTTCCAATTGCATAATTAAGCTCGCTACACCTTGCGCTAACGTATCATGTAAATCCCTTGCCATTCGTTGCCTTTCATTAGCTAATGTCAATTCTTCTACTCTCATATATGCAGACTCTAACTCTTGAATGTAGCTCTGTATACGATTACGTGCATCATATTGCTGCTTATTAATATAAGAAAAAGGAATAATAATTGCTAGTACTAAAAGGAACATAGAGATAAGAATAGCTACTTTATTCACACCATAATTCATACTAATCGCAGTACAAAATATGGCATACATGAGAGTGAAAACCGCCATTACTTTAAATATATTGTTATAAACATATAAACTTTGGGCAATTAAAATAGGGGTTAATCCAACAAAAATAGCTATTGAACCATTTGGTACAATAAATGCAGCAAGAAACACAATGAAGAGTTGTACAAAAAAGAAATACAACAATTGTCTATTCTTTAATGAACTTGCATACCAATGAAAGATAGTATGAATAACAATAATTATTGTGAAGAAGAAACTATCCATTGAGAGAATATTATTACGAAATTCTAAAAGCATTGAAGCTATATATACGAGTGTAATCCATAAAACAATAAACCTTCTTGGAATAAATACCGCTTCCAATACATTTGTATCCACGTCTATATTTGAATTCACTTTTTTCATATTCGACCTCCACCATTATATTATACAAGATGCAGCTTACATTTTGATAAAGTGAAACTTTAATTAGTGGGGCTTTCTCCCATCCCCATTACAGAATACAAATATGAAATATTGCATATCGAAATGCATTGATATAATTGTAAGCGCTCACTATAATAAGCGTATAAAGATTTATTGTATCTTACCATTAAAAAAGGAGGCACTCATATGGAAATCGCAATGGCAGTTTTAAAATTTGTAGGTGGAGTAATTCCATTAGTTCAAGAACTTTTAAAAGCATTCATGTAAGGTTATCATTCAGCAATTATCTATAATAATTATCATACAAATGATCTGTATATCAAAAGCAAATTGATATACAGATCATTTGTGTGAGAAAACTTTATACGAGAACTATGTAACCTAGTAGAACAATAATAATGCATCTATCTCAAGTTAGAAAAAGACGCTCACAAGAGCGTCTTTTTCTTATATTACTACGTATTCAGAAGAAACCGATTTTATCAAATAGATAAACGAAGAATTTCTGTTCCCTTTTATTTTTTGATAACCAAATAATCACTCCAACCAAAAATGCTATAATTAATCCTATCAAACCAAGGGGGAACATTTATCGTGCACGGAAAACACATTCAATTTCACAAGTTTGGCAACCCAAAAGATGTATTACAAGTTGAATATAAAAATATAGAACCACTAAAAGAGAATGAAGTTTTGGTCCGTATGTTAGTTAGACCGATTAATCCATCTGACTTAATTCCAATAACCGGAGCGTACGCTCATAGAATTCCTTTACCTAACATACCTGGTTATGAAGGTGTTGGTATTGTAGAAGATGTAGGTGCGGGCGTTACGAGAGACCTTATCGGTAAACGTGTTTTACCGTTACGCGGAGAAGGTACTTGGCAGGAGTATGTGAAGACGTCAGCTGATTTTGTAGTCCCTATCCCTGATTCCATCGATGATTTTACAGCGGCGCAAATGTATATTAACCCTCTTACGGCGTGGGTTACTTGTACAGAAACGTTAAACTTACAGAGTAATGACGTTTTATTAGTGAATGCTTGTGGATCCGCTATTGGACATCTATTTGCGCAGTTATCACAAATTTTAAACTTCCGATTAATTGCTGTTACAAGAAATAATAAGCATACAGAAGAATTACTGCGCCTTGGTGCTGCATATGTAATTGATACTTCCACTGCCCCGCTTTATGAAACTGTTATGGAATTAACAAACGGGCTCGGTGCGGATGCTGCAATTGATTCTATCGGGGGAACGGCTGGAAATGAATTAGCTTTCTCCTTACGTCCAAACGGGCACTTTTTAACGATCGGTCTTCTATCAGGAATACAAGTAAACTGGGCAGAAATTGTCACGAAAGCCAAAGTACACGCGAACATATTTCATTTACGACATTGGAATAAAGAAGTGTCACCATATAAATGGCAAGAAACGTTTCGTCACTTAATTCGCTTAGTAGAAAATAAGCAATTGTGTTTTATGACGGTACATTCTACGTATGACTTAGCAGATGTGAAAGCAGCAGTTGATGTTGTGCAGTCCGCTGAGAAAACGAAAGGGTAACTAACTGTTACGATTTATTTAACCAATTATAACGAAAGTTAATTAAATATATCAGTAAGCCCTGCTAGTCAAGTGATTGGCTAGTAGTGAGGGTTAACTGCGGGCAATCCCTAAAGCTGATTGAACTACAACGTGGCTAGAAATAGCGAGCGTGAATGTCGCGAAAGCAGAAAAAATCAATCAGATCGTGCAAGGTTAAATCCTAAACACTAGAACAATGGGTCTTCCGCCTCGAATCATCTAAGTCAAAATGGATAAGATGAACGTTCAACGACTATCTCGTATAACTGACGAGAGTACATCACAAGCCTATGGTGGTGGAAAAATCCTCTATCTCTAAGTAGATAAACATATAGTCTGCGCTCATGTGAAAACATGAGAAGTTCATAAGAGAACTGGCTAAGGAGTTGCGCCCTTAGTTGAACGAGATAAATTTTATTGAATCTATCAAACTTTATTGATTTTATCGAACGTACGTGCTATGTTTGGTTCGATGAGGTGAGAATAATAATGAAATTTTCACGAGTTAGTCAAGTATCGGAATTAACAGGTTTGCATCCGAGTGGTCTCAGGAGAATGCTGGTGGAACACGCTACGATTCAGAAGAACAAATCTTTCATTAAAGGAGTTACATTCTGATGATATTGGCGAAGAAAGTTAGACTGATTCCAACGCCTGAACAAGAAAAAGTGCTTAGAAACCATGCTGGTGCTGCAAGATTTGCTTATAACTATTGTAAAAGAATGAGTGATAGATATTATAAGCTATTTGGAAAATCTGTTTCACAGTTAGCTTTACAGAAACGATTTACAAAGATCAAGAAGCGAAAGAAATATGAGTGGTTAAAAGACATTAATGCACAAGTTCCTAAACAGGCTTCAAGAGATTTTGATGCGGCGAGAAAAAATTCGTTCAAAAAGTACAAAAATGGTTCTCACACTTCTTATAAATCCAAAAAAGATGTAATCCAAGGATTTTATGCTAATTATGAAAGACTGATTATAGGAAAGAAAGTAGTTCACATTCAGTCTATTGGAGAAGTGAAAACAAGCCAACAACTACCAAGAAATAAAAAACCATCCAATCCAAGAGTTACCTTTGATGGTCGTCACTGGTGGATTAGTGTAGGGTTCCAAGAAGACTTTGAATTACAAGAACTAACGAATGAGTCGATTGGTGTGGATGTTGGTTTAAAAGAGCTTTTTGTAGCTTCTAATGGTATGAAAGAACGAAATATAAACAAAGATGCCAAGGTTAAAAAACTTTTGAAAAGGAAAAAGTCAGCACAAAGAGATATGTCTAGGAGATTTAAAAAAGGTGCAAAAATTCAATCTGCCGGATATGAAAAAGCGAAAGCTGAGCACCTGCGGTTATCTAGGAAAATTACGAATATCCGAACTAACCATATCCATCAAGCAACAGCTAAATTGGTGAAAACCAAACCAATCAGGATTGTTGTGGAAGACTTATCTATTTCAAACCTGTTAAAAAACAAAAAACTATCGAAAGCATTTTCATTTCAAAAATTAAACTTCTTCTTTCAATGTTTGTCATACAAGTGCGAGAAGTACGGCATTGCGTATGTAAAAGCTGATAAATGGTTCGCTTCAAGCAAGATTTGTTCATATTGCGGCGTAAAATACGACCATTCAGTTCAACCAGAAGGACAGTGGAGTTTAAAAATACGTGAGTGGTGTTGTGCTTCATGTAATAGCCATCACGATAGGGATGTAAATGCTACGATAAATTTATCAAGATGGGTAAAATAAATGCTTGATAATAGGAGGTAACGATACTGCCTCGTGTGGAGTGTTATACCCCTCGTCCCTTTGGGGCTGCGAGAACACTTTGAAGCACTAACTTGTGTAAATTTGATTGAATTGTATAGATTTAGTTAAGTTTATCGTATCGGAAAGTGTTTTTGACGAGTTATTAAATGCAAAAGAAGAAGTCTTTTGCATTTACCTTTTAAATAGACTAGATAGTACGTTTAGCAGTCTATAATTGTAATTTTTTGGTACAATTATATTGAAAGGTGAAAGGAGCTTCTAACATGTGGCTAATTTCGGCAATTTGGCCTATTATACTAGTCGGGGGGATTGTAGTATTTGTAATAAAAAGATTGGAACATAAATATAAGCACGGCAATTTGGGTAAGAAAAAATCAAATGAGGCTCAAATTTTATTAGACAGTTTAATACCAATGGCAATGCTTTTAGGGTGTTTGATCGGTATTATTGTCGGCATATTTTCTCCTGATTCTTTACTACTTTCAATTAGTTTAGGATCCGGAATAGGCTATTTATTTGGATTTTTCGCCTATGAATTTTATAGCAAGACAGCAAAAAATTTTTGTTAAGCCACAAGGAATAAGCGGGACAGTACATAGTGATCATATAAAATATGTAACTGTCCTTTATTTTTGCATCAATGTTATCAATTTTTCTTCCACATCCTATACACCTTTTTTATTGATGTTTCTCTCCTCTTTCTTTCGCATATCCGCTTTTTTGTTCTTCTCGGCTCTATAACCAAAGTAAAGTAGCGCACATGTAGTAATAGAACCTACAATGTATCCTAAAAAGCCTCCTAACCAAAACATAAAAATTGCCCCCAATCCATTATAAATTTTATGTAGTAGACATCTGTAAACCGCTCTCGGTACCTCGGTTTTTTATTACAGATTGGAAAATCCCCTTAACCATTCCATCCATGAACATTCTGTCTTCTCTATTTTGATTATTATCTATAAAGTTATTTATACCACTAATTCTTCCATTATCTCAAATAACAACTTTATTATAAAGTTTGCACTCACATTACATATATGTAGCATCACTGTTTCTTTTTTCATCTCGCCCTTACAACTGGAGTTTACTTCTATAACTTAAAAACAAAAAACCCCCTCAAAGCATAAACTTCAAGGGGTGAGCCTGTTTTTTATTTACTTATATACGTACAGCTGTACCACTTACAGCAACCATTAACATTCCATCACGAACAACTTCGTAATCTACGTCAACACCAACGATAGCGTTCGCACCTTTTTGTTTTGCAAGTTCTTTCATTTCATCCATTGCGATATCACGAGCTTCTTTTAGCTTGCTTTCATACGAACCAGCACGACCACCGACAACATCACGAACAGAAGCGAATAAATCGCGGACAATATTTGCACCCATAATAGCTTCACCATTTACAATATCGATATACTCAATAATTTCTTTACCTTGAATTCCAGACGTTGTTGTTACAATCATGACTGACACTCTCCTATAAATTATAATTTTTGATTAGCTTTCTTATATCTTTATTATGACATGGAAAAAGTAACTAATCTATTGAATTACCTTACAGGAGTGTGACAATTTTGTAATAATAAAACGCGCTTTATGTTTCATTTTAATAAAGCGCTTTAATATTGGGATACATAAACGATTCTCTATTTTCTTTCCAATCCTTTTCTACTTCTTTAAAAGTTGGTCGCCCTAATTCTTTATTATTTTCATGTTTACTAAACCATTTTTTCACATACTGATCTCCATTTTTATTTTGAACTGTACAAAGGAAACTATTACTACTATCCTTTAATATTTTTACAATCACGAATAGACACCTCTTCCCTGCTCAATATCATAATAGGACTTGATCTTTTACTATAAGCCCTTCCTCTCTTATAGTCATACGACTCCTCGGTCGCGCCAAAGTTGTAAGATCAAAAATAATATTTACTTTGTTTACATTTTATTTAAAGAAATCAGAGTTATAAGCATTATGCTTATCAAATATTTTATAGATTTCTAACTTATCATCTAATTTTGCATCTACTAAAATTAATATATTGCCATTGTAAATGTATTCTTCATACTTTTTAGCATGTTCTTCTGGAATTCCTAATCCTATAAATGCTCCTATTAAACTTCCAGCTCCTCCGCCAATACCGGCTCCTCCAATAGCTGCTGCGATTGGTCCTGCTGCTACGATTGGACCCATTCCAGAAACGGCAAGTATACCAAGACCTGTTAATAAACCACCGAGTCCGCCTGCTACTCCTCCAGCTACGAGCCCTGTCGCTGAAAAGATATCTGCTTTATGTGCAGTTTCGCTATTCACTTTTTCACCCGATTTTTCTTCCAGATGTTCAATTTCCTTTTGATCCTTTGCAATAGCTGAAATGTTATTTGCTGAGTATCCTTTATCATTTAATTCATTAATAACGAGTGCCGCATCATCAATTGTTCTAAAAACACCTACTATTTTTCTATCTACATTCATAACTATTAACCTCCTAAAGTTTTATATAATGTATCTTTATTTTTCTTCATTTCTGTATACACTAATCTTCTTATTAACATAACCATTTACGAAAAAAGCGAATAGTAAAAGCACTACAAGTGAACTACTTAACAAGTAAATTAAATCAAATGTAATATTAATCATCATTTCATTCATGTATACCAGGCTCCTTTTTATTTAAAGTAAAAGTATATTTTGATAGACTAATCTACTAAACATAGACATCTTACAATTCATCTTCAGTTAATCTCTTTGTAGTATATGTATACCCTTCCTAACCTTTTCTAAACGTAAAAAAACTATAATTATATTTTTCTTATTTATATGTTTAACATTTTTTAAAACGGGTATGTTTATATTGTTATGCTTACTATATGGAAAGGAATATTACGATGAATGTCATTCAATCTACTACTATTTCTTATAATGAAACACCTACAATAACGCAGATTCATCATTTTTATGCTTTAATGACAACATTTCAAACGAATGTATTTATAGGTAAACATGGAGCACTTACTTCTATTAAAAACTTAAGCACATTAGTATCCTTTTTCCTTACTGTCAAAAAGAAAGAACTTGTATTATTTATCTTTGAAGGAATAGATGCAAAAAAAGCTTTAAGAACACTTTTTCCTGCTTAAAAGTTTTATGATCCCCCTATTCCCTCGATTGTTACTTTTCATATATAGTTTTATATTTCAACATGATTTCCTCTATGAAAAACGAACCCCCTAATACAATAGGGGGATTTCTAGTTTGGCCTTACGAAAACTGATATAATATATATTACGTTTTCATTCTTTACGATTGAAAACTTTTAATAATCTTGAAGGTAGGAATTTTTGATGAAATCGAAAGCAAAATTTAGTATTCGTTACAAAATTATGGCTGGTTATTTAGTTATCATTTTGTTCTTACTTATTTCTTTCATTATGCTAAACAATGAGATTTCCAGTTTACAAAAATCTCGTAATTTTATTATTGAGCACGATTTTAAAGTTCTTAATTTAACGAATCAAGTGGAGAAAGATTTACTCACAATTGAAAATAAAACGAAAGGATTTATCACTTCTAATGATGCAAATTACGTTCAATCCCTTAACGCTGCGGAAAAGGATTACGAAAAACATTATCAAGATCTTTTCTCATTATTAGAGGATAACCCATCTCAGCAAGAAAAATTAAAACAGATTAACGAAAACATTACTAGTTGGATTAATAAAGAGATTCACCCACTCATTACAAATAATAATAGTAATAATGTACAAACAATCGACACGACTCAAATTCAGTCCTTACAGTCACAGGTAACTAACTTCCGTAGCACTGAGGAGCAATTAACGAAAAAAAGAGCAGCACAATTAGATACTGAAAATAATAAATTAGAGATTTGGTTATACAGTTTATTGTTCTTACTTTCTTGTATTTCTATTATCATTTCACTCTATATTTCGAATTCCATTACAAAAACGATTAAAAATGTAATTCAAGCTATTAAATCCATTTCTTCTAAAGAAAAAATTACGGAAAGAATTCATGTAAACACACGTGATGAAATAAAAGATCTAGCTCACACAACGAACCACTTACTAGACGAAATATCGAAAAGAGAGTGGTTGCAAACCGAGCTTGCAGAATTAATTTTAATGTATCAAGGTGTATCTTCTATTGAGATGTTAGGTAACAAAATTCTTAGTGGGGTTATACAAAAAACGCAAACTTCTTGCGGTGCATTTTATGTTCGTGAAGAAATTGAAGACACTGTCTACTATGTGAAGAAAGCTTCTTTCGCTGGTCAAGGTCCTGATGTTGGAAAACAGTCTATTAAAATGGGTGAAGGTTTCATTGGACAGTCTGCTTTAGAAAAGAAAAGTTTTATTCTCAGGGATATACCTGAAGAATTCCGTTACGTTACTACTGGATTATTAGAAATACGCCCTAAAAACCTACTAGTCATCCCTATCTTATTTGAGGATGAAGTAATTGCAGTAATGGAGTTAGTAAGTGTAACTGAGATTTCAGACTTGCATCAAGATTTAATTCAACAAACTGTTGATAATTTAGGTTTGACAATCCATAGTATTATGGGACGTATGCGAATTCAAACTCTTTTACATGAATCACAAGCAATGACAGAAGAGCTGCAAGTTCAATCAGAAGAATTACAAACGCAAGCTGAAGAACTACAAATGCAAGCCGAAGAATTACGAACAACGAATGAACAACTAGAGTCTAGAACGGAAGAGGCGGAGCAAAAGACAGCTGACTTACAAATTACTAAATCAGAATTAGAAGAAAAAGCAAGTGAGTTATTACGTAGCTCAAAATACAAATCTGAATTTCTAGCAAATATGTCACATGAATTACGCACACCGTTAAATAGTATTTTACTATTATCTGAAATGTTAAAAGAAAATCATGATAATCATTTATCCGACGATGAAATTGAATTAGCAACCGTCATTCATTCATCAGGGAAAGATTTACTTACTTTAATTAATGACATACTAGATTTATCGAAAGTAGAAGCTGGGAAACTAGATGTAATTTTTGAAGCAACAAATATAAATGACATGGCAGCAAGTATGCATCAAAACTTTTTACATATAGCTGCACAAAAAAATGTCGAATTTACGATTGAAGATAGTGATACAATTCCTGATTTATTTTATACAGATGCAAAACGGATTGAACAAATTATTAAAAACTTATTATCCAATGCATTTAAATTCACGGAAACAGGATCCGTTTCTTTACATTTCGATTCAATAGAAACAACTAATTTAAGTCCTGATATGCAATCTATCAGTAATGATTGGATGAAAATTTCGGTAAAAGATACTGGTATTGGTATCGCTAAAGAACAGCATCAACTTATTTTTGAAGCCTTTCAACAGGCAGATGGCGCAACGATTCGGAAATATGGTGGTACAGGCTTAGGATTATCTATTTGTAAAGAATTTGCTAGATTGTTAGGTGGTTGGATTACGTTAGAGAGTCATGTAGGAGAAGGCAGTACTTTCACTGTATATATTCCTAACCTTCCAAATGGATTACATGATATACAGTTATCCAATTTAGAAGTTGCAGCAACGATAGAAGATGTTATTCCTGCTGAAGTTGCGGAAGAGACTATCGTGACTCCAGAAACAAATAACGTCTTCCAAGAGAAAACTATTTTAATTGTCGATGATGATCACCGAAATATATTTGCATTACAAAATGCATTAAAAAAACAACATGCCAACATTATTACTGCACAAAATGGTATAGAGTGTTTAGACATACTAAAAAACAATACAAATATTGACCTTATTTTAATGGATATTATGATGCCGAATATGGACGGTTATGAAACGATGGAACATATCCGAATGAACTTAGGGTTACATGAAATACCTATTATCGCATTAACTGCGAAAGCAATGCCAAATGATAAAGAGAAATGTTTATCTGCTGGTGCTTCAGATTATATAAGTAAACCATTAAATTTACATCAACTTTATTCGGTAATGAGTGTATGGTTAATAAAATAAGTGAGGTTTAGTTTAAGTGGAAAATAAGTATTATAATTTTGATCCATCTGTAGATATGGATAAGCGTACGAACTTAGAAATTGAATTACTATTAGAAGCGGTATTTAAACTATCTGGCTTCGATTTCCGCCAATATGCTCGTACATCTATTTATAGAAGAATTTGTAATCGAATGCAGATCTCTAATATCCCAACCATTTCAAAGTTAATTGAAAAAGTAATTCATGAGGAAGGGTTTTTAGAACAGTTATTAAATGATTTCTCCATTAATGTAACTGAAATGTTCCGTAACCCTAACTTTTTTAAAGCGCTAAGAGAGCATGTCATTCCTGAATTAAAAAAGTATCCTGAAATTAGAATTTGGCACGCTGGATGCGCAACTGGTGAAGAAGTATTATCCATGTCCATCTTACTTCACGAAGAAGGATTAAGTGAAAAAGCTGTTATTTACGCAACAGATATGAATACAAATGTGTTAGAAAAAGCAAAACAAGCTATCCTTCCGTTAAATAAAATGCAAACTTATACGAAAAATTATTTACAAGCTGGCGGTACACAAGCATTTTCTAACTATTATTCAACAGATAATCGCTTTGCTTATTTTAATCCGTCACTTTTACAAAACATTATTTTTGCGCAGCATAATTTAGTAACTGATCAATCTTTTAACGAATTTCATATTATACTTTGCCGTAACGTTTTAATTTACTTTACGAGTAAACTTCAAAACCAAGTACAACAACTATTTTATGAAAGCTTAGGTCACAATGGATTCCTATGTTTAGGAAATAAAGAAACTCTACGTTTTTCCGATATAATGCCGCATTATATCCAATTTAATCCGAACGAACAAATCTATCAAAAAATACAATAAAAGCGTATGAAATCCTCTGTTTGGATTTCATACGCTTTTTATTTCGCATTTGTTTGTATCATAATTAGACACATATCATCTGATTGCGCTTTCTTTTGTTCTTCCTTGTAAAACCCTTCTATCTCTTCTTCTAAATCTCCCCATTTTCTTTCTGTAAAAGTACGTAATTTCTCTTCAGCCTCAAATTCATCATTTGCAATTGCTTCAAGAACACCATCTGTAAACAATAATATTTGAGCGTTCTTCTCAAAAGGTATAACTGTCTTTTTAACTTTTATTTCATCAAAAAATCCTACCGCACAACTCCCGCGATCTAGTTCAACTACATTTGTTTCATCAACTAAAACATATCCAGAAGGATGCCCTGCATTTACATATTCAACTGTTCTATCTTCTGTATTAACAACTAAGTATATAGCCGTAAAATAATAGGGAATATTATCATTTTCATTATGTAAAAGAGTCATATATTTATTTAATTCTTTAATAACGAGTTCTGGATCAATTAAACATTTAATTGTTTCACGTAATACAGACGAAATAAACATACAAACTAATGAAGCAGATACACCATGTCCCATCACATCTAATAATATAATACCGTAGCGATTTTCATCGATTTTATACCAATAATACATATCTCCAGCTAGTTTAAATGAAGGTAAGTAACTTGCTTCAATTTTTATATGATCTTCTCTTAATGGGCTACTTAATAAGTTTCTTTGTACTTGCGTAGCTAAATCTAATTCATTCCGAAGATTTTCTTCTTGTTCTTTATGCCAATTTAATTCCGATTTCAAGCGTAACGCTACACGCATACGTGCTAATAGTTCAACTTTATTTATAGGTTTGGTAATATAATCCATTGCCCCCATATCAAGAGCTTCGGCCAATTTATTTGCATCCTCTAAAGCTGTAACAAAAATAATAGGAATATCTTTAAACTTCTCCTCTTTTTGTAATCGCCTACAAACTTCAAGTCCATCAATTTCAGGCATCATAATATCTAATAGTATTAAATCAATTTCATTATGCCTGGAAGAATCTTTTCCAAACTGTATGTATTCGAAGAGCTCTTGTGCAGAATTGAGCGATACAAGATCATGATATCCGGCTTGTTTTAAAATCTTCTCAATTACAAATATGTTAACCGGATTATCATCAACAATTAAAATGGACACAAGTTATTTCCCCTTTTCTTATTTAAAATGTAAATCTATTATCATTTTCTATTTTTCTAGTATTACATACTCAGTTACAAAATGAAAATTTCCTACTCATATATATTTTTTATACAACAAAAGAACAAACCCCTAGAAATAGGAATTTGTTCTTTCACTCTATAAATTTCTACTTTTAATTTAACACCATTGCTTTATCATTTAAAAGACGATCTAATTCTTCCATATGATTTGTTTCATCTGCAATCATATCTTCTAGCTTTACAACTAATTCTGTCATATTTAATTTCGCTGCCTGTTCTTTTCTCGTTTCATAACGCTTAATTGTTTCATATTCTGATTGTCTAGCGGATTCTAACATTTCTCTAACATCTTCTACTTGTTTCACTGGTAAAGGGATCGTAGTAGGTGTACCACCTAACGTCTTAATTTTCTCTGCTAAATATAGGGCATGTCCTTGTTCATCACTAATTTCAGATTCAAAGAAAGGTTTTAACACTTGTCTATATATACCAGAAACTGTAGCTGCATTATGGTTATACATAATAATTGCTGAGTATTCTCCTGCTAAATCTTCATTCAATCCTTCGATTAGTTCTTTCACATCGTGTGACATTTTTATATCTCCTCCTATACTTAATAACTACCCCTTTTCTCATGTTTTAAACATAATGATTTTAAATTTTTATGTATCTAAAAATGCTGCTTGCTTCAATTTACTTATCGCTTGTCTTTTAATACGAGAAACGTGCATTTGTGAAATACCTAACCGTTCCCCTGTATCTTTTTGATTTAAATTTTCTCCAAATATATAATGAATAACACTCTTTTCTGTCTCATTTAATACGTTAAAAATATCCTTTAAAACGAGACGCCTTTCTGTCTCTTCATATCCTTGCTCTACTTCACCTACAGATTCAATCCTCGCTACCGAACTGCCATCAGATGAATTTTCAACTACATCATCTAAGGAAGATACGCGATAATTATTTTTCGCATCCATAATTTCTAGCACTTCCTCTTCGGATAGTCCTAAATGATCTGCAATCTCTATAATCTTGGGTGAACGCTGCAAACGATCTGTTAGCTCCTCTATCGCAAGTTTAATCTTCCCGCCTAAATCTTTAATTCGCCTTGGAACGTGAATACCCCAAGTTTTATCACGTAAATATTTCTTTATTTCGCCTACTATTGTAGGTATTGCAAACGGCTCAAAAGCATTCCCTATCGAATAATCATACCTTCTTATTGCACCTAAGAGCCCTAACATTCCTACTTGTATAATATCTTCATGCATCGGCCCACCTTTTGAATAGCGATATGCAATGGAATATACGAGATTTTTATAGTGATTAACCAATCTTTCCTGTGCTTCATCACATTGGTTTTGTTGGAAGTCTGCAATTAGTTTAATAATGTCTTCTTTAGTAAGATTTGTAGGTTGAGATTGGATTTCCATCATTCTCCACCTGCTCTCTTTGTATATATTTTGTCATTAAAACTGTCATGCCCTCATCATGCATAATTTGTATATCATCCATTAACGTATTGATTAAATATAAACCTAAACCATTTTCTGGCAAATACTCTACTGGTTTATTAATATCATACGGACCAACTTTACTTTTTAAGCTATTAAAATCAAAGCTAACTCCATTATCCGCGGCCATAATTTCTAATCGATCTTCATATAGGCCAAAGACAATTGTAATTTCTCCAACGTCTTCTTTATATGCATGTTGTACAATGTTTGTACATGCTTCACTAATAGCAATTTTCATATCTTCTATATCGTCATAAGCAAAACCCATTCGATTCGCAACACCAGCCATTGTTAAACGAATAATAGCCACATATTCTGCTTTTGCAGGAATTTTCATTTCTATCTTTTCAAATCTCTCCATCATCCCTAGTCACCTTCTTTCTACTTTTTCAAAATCCGAATTCAAATTTAATATTTCTGTTAGCCCTGTAATATCAAATAATCTTTTTAGCCTTTTAGACACACCAGTAAACTCTAACTTCCCATCATTTCTCTTAACTGCTTTTAATAAAGCTATAAAAACTCCTAAGCCTGTACTATCCATATAATCTACGTTATCAAAATCTACTACAATATGAACCTCTTTTTCACTTGCAATAGGCATGATCTTATTTTTCAAATCTGATGCTGTATATGCATCAATTTCACCATTAAGTTGTACCGTATAACCTACATCATTTTGCAAAATACTTATTTCCAAATTCATCATTTCCGCCCCCTTATCTCAAACTACTACTATTTAATTACCCTTAAAAATTAGTTTTAAACATATTTTTTCATTTTAATTATAAATAAATTTTCTACACCTTTCTCAGCTTAATACTAAAAAAATACTACCAAATGTTTAAACTTTATAAATTTGTGTATGTATAATGTATAAACATTATTTTTAGGGGGATCTATCTATGGAAGAGCACAACTTTAAAAAGGGAGATTTCGTTCAATTTTCTTATCGACACGATCATGCTACAAAATTAGTTGGTTCCATTATTAACATACTAACGAATACAATTGTAGTTGATATAGGTAATAACGAGGACTTATCTCATATAGAGCCACGGCAGGTCGTAAGAATAAATAGTTGTAAAAAAGTAACGATGGCTTAATACATAATAGAAAGTGTAATTTTAATGAGTGGGGGTTCTTCATCCTCCACTCATTTCTATGTAGATTACATTAAAAAAGCATCCAAATTAGTTTAATTGGATGCTTTTTTATGTATATTTATCAGTTTATTCACTTTATAGTTATATATAATAAACCCAAGATTACTATTCATTACCATACTTACGCTTTCCGTAGCATTCTAGAAAAGAATGTAACGATTAAAATAAAGACGATTGCACCTAATAACGCCGGAAGAATAAAGATGCCTCCCCATTCAGGACCCCAATGACCAAATAACGCACTACCTACCCAAGATCCGATTAATCCGGCAATCACGTTACCAACTATACCTAACGGAAAGTCTTTTCCTGTAATCATTCCAGCTAACGCACCAATAAGTCCACCTACAATACACGTAATAATAAGTCCCACAATTAAACCTCCTATATTCGTTTTATATTGGATTCATCAAGCTTTAGTATGTAACCAAAGCTTGATGAACATATATTATTCTTTATTATCCAATTCATCGCTTATCTTTTGTTTCACTTTTCCGACTTTTTCTTTTATCGTTCCCTTCGTTTTTTCCCACTTCCCTTCATTTTTCAACTCTCTATCTTCTGTAACTTCACCAATTCCTTCTTTTACTTGTCCTTTTTTCTTTTCAACTTTACCTGTAATTTGTTCTTTTAGTCCGTTCTCACTCATATTTACAATCTCCTTTTCGTAATAGATTTATAGATTTACAGGATACAAATTTAAATAGAATACATGCATCTTCTTTCTTGTAACCATTCACCGACTCTTTCTAAATCTTTAACGAATAACAAGATTTTTCCTTCATCCAGCTTTTCTTCATAAAAGTTAGCTTCTTCCTCATTAAGTCCTAACTCTTGCATCTTATTTCTTAACTGATCTCCCGTTTTATGAAAGACATTAATAATACTTGTCCCAAGTCCCTCCTCTTTTATTCCAATCGTGTTCACGTCTGCATTATCTGCGATTCTATCTGTCCTCTCTTTCTCATGTGTTAACACGTAAATATCTTTTTGGTCTATTCCTTTCTTCACTAGATCATTCGCCGCATTCATGACCTCTTTCTCCGTAATAAATTCATATACAAAAGGTTTACTATACTTCGTTTCCATCTTTAACTTCCTCCTTTAAAATGAATTATTTGTTATATTATATGTAGTACACCTATTTTCGAAATGTTAAACATAAAATATGAAAAAAGTTATGTGAATTTTAATTTTAATAGAAAATGAACAACATCATTTACCACTTTAAAACATCTTCTTCTTACAATAACCACCTAAAATAAAAGAAAATTGTTATAATTAAACTTAAGGAGGGATACTATGAAAAAAACCATATCTATATGCGCTCTAACCGCTCTATCTTTCACTTTAATAGGTTGTACAAGCACCTCGGCTACAGATAAAGCTTCACAAGTTAAGCAAGAACGCACTCAACATACCTTTCAATTAAACTCCGCAAATATTTCAGATATTGAAATACTAAAAACAACAAATCATACTACTTCCAAATCTCAAACAGATAACGAAGAAATGATAAAATCTATCGTTTCAGCAGTTCAAAATGGAACACCTAAAACAATCACTTTAGATCAAAAAAAGAGAGAATCTGCACATTCTACTATTACCGTTACATATAAAGATGACTCAAAAGAAGAATTTCTTGTGTGGGTTGATAATAAGGAACAAATTACAATCACTAAAGATGAGAAGAAAGATAAGGTAGAAGGTGTGATAATGAATATTAAAGATGCTAAAATGATGAAGGATTTCTTTTAATAATGTAAAAAGGATCTCCTTTAAGGGGATTCTTTCTCTCTTCATACAGCCTATCGAGTTCTGCTCCTTATCATCCAAAGCAGAAATATTAATGATATATTATGAAGACGTTTATTTACGCTTTAGTTATATACCTATTGTTCCTATTGCAGAAAAGTACAACAAGCTGGACAACCTAGATTTCAAACTGTAAGATTAGATGTTGGTGAAATCGGGCAGCAAAGCATATATAGAAAATAGGTGTTAATTTTGAAAATCAATAAAAAATTCGAACCATTAATTTTTAATATCTTTATGATTTTAGGTATATCTAGTATTATCTCTTTCGTCATGGTTTCAATGAATGTTGGATATACAGCTTTATTTCTCAAATCATGGATGAAAACATGGGGAATTGCTTTCGTACTTGCATTTTTAGCTTCTAAATTACTACCCTTTGTAGTGAAAAGGATAATGAAAATATTCACTTTTGTTGAGAATGATGCTTAAAAATAAAGTGATGTACTGCGTAGGTTCATTCCAATTAAAAGAGTTTATTATCACAAAAACTTAACTTAGTAAAATGTTTCAAATCGAAGGAAGACACCTTAAAGGTTGTCTTTTCTTTATAAGTAAAAAAAGCCCGCCTATTTCCGTAGGCAGACTTTATCTTTATTACACAATACGAAAGTATACTCTCTTTTTCACTGAAATTTCATGTAATTATACATATTCATGAAAATAGAAGAAGTAAAATATACATTGTGGGCATGTTCCATACCCATCAGGCTCAGATTTTAACATGTGCAAAAATAAAAATCCCCTAAATAGCTATATAGAGATGAAGTTGTTATTACAACATATTTTCCACTTTCAACTTAGTTATCATTAGAATGCTTTTCTACAAAATCAAGGATCCTAGCATTAACTGCGTTAGAGAACTCACCATTGATTGCGTGAGATGCATTTTCTCTTAGACCTTCTAAATTAGGTACCCACATTGGAGTAGATGCACCACGTCCAGGGAGTAAGAGTATTGGTTCCTTATGTTTGTTTTCCTCTTTAGTAAAATAATAAGCACAAATTATGCCATATTTCTTTTCTATATCTTTCGTATCGTTAGGTTTTGGAAGAAGTGCCATTGATTCATCGTAGGCACTTTGAAAATCTTCCTTTCCTTTTTCAAATGTAAAGTGACCAATCTTATTATCATCCCTCTTCATTTACTTACTCTATTGCTTCAATTTGGGATCCTAATTGATGTATATCTTAAATCATTCGAATCTTACCTTTATATATAAAATAAGCTTCCCATTAAGCCTCCATGTGCTATGTTGTTTACAGTATTTTTATCTTTTGAAATACCTCGTATTAATGTTCCAGAATACTCATTATTAAAAATATAAGTTGCATAATTGATTTCAGTATCTAAATATGACACCTTATCATCTTCAACATACGGCATTAAAATTTTTGGGGATTCTACCCTTTCTTGAACAAGGTATTTTCTATTTGATTGAAAAATATTTGCTAGCTGTAATTCCCATGCATTTTGATTCATTCCTTTTCCTATAACAACACCATCTCCCCCATATCCTCTTAGGGGTTTAAGGACAAAGGTATCTTTTTTATTTATAAGCAAATTATGCAGTAAATAATCTTCACCTTCATAATTAACTAATTTATCTTTTTCAAGAAATCTAGACCAAGGAATACATCTATTTATAACTTGTTTTTCTTCCTCATTAAACATATATTGATATTCTAAATCGGATAAATAAGCAAAATTACCCTTATTGCTATATAAATCCGTATGAATACCATTGGTGATTATTAGATTATCTAAACGACATAATTCTAAAATTCTCTTAATCTCCCCTTTATCGCCTTTGATATCATCTAATAAAAAAAGTCGAAATAAAATATCAATTTTCTCGCCTTGAGTAAATAAGTTTCCTTCTCTAATTTCTATATTTTCTTGGTGACATATCACGGCTTTTAACCCTTCAGCTATAAATAATTGCTTCATTTCCTCATGAGCATATATATATTGCATCATGTCAGGGTACCAATCCATTATCCCAATTGTCACTTGTTTTTTATTTAATTTATTTTTATTTATTATATCTTTAAATACTTTTACTATTTCTTTGTTTGGATCTTTAAATTTCCAATTATCAGAATCAAAAAAACCCTCTTTTAATATCATGTTGTTCAAATTGCCAATTTCAGTACCACCAACACTACTTTCAACATTAAACTCTATAATTTTATAGCCACTGTTTTCTAAAATCATATCACTTCTTGCTAACATACCATCATTATTATGAAGTGTTGTTTCTATCAACTCTCTTTCTTCTACGCTGTACCCTAATTTATCAAATAATTGAGCGTTGTCTTCCTTGGACAAACGTTGATTAAGCGATACAATTAAATCCAAAATTGTTTTACAATCTACATTTATCTTTTCTAATTCCTCTTTCTTTTGGACAATTGGAACTGAAAAAATAGGTGTTTGTGTATTAAAATAAAAAAGTCTTTTTTCTATAATCTCTGAAAAAATTTTATTATGATATTTTATAGCATTTTCTTCGTTTTCCTTGAAATATGAAGTTAAATCTTCAGCTATTTTTATCATTTTAGTACCAACCTACCTTTTGCTAAGTTAATACTATATTCAATGATTTCCTTGCATATTTCTCTACCCTCTTCAACAGATAAAGGATACCATCCTGGACAATTGTTTACTTCAAACACATAAAATTGATTATTGTACTCAATAATATCTACTCCAGATAAGGATAGACCAATAGCATTAGAAGCTTTTAAAGCTATTTCTTTTAATAATGTATAATCTTTTACAACTTCAATATTTGCTCCCATTGCCACATTTGCTTTCCATGTTTTTTCATTAGGAATTCTTCTAAATGCATAAAATACTTCATTCCCCATTGTAGTAACTCGTATATCCCCATCAGGATGAGGAATATATTGTTGTACTAAAAGGTTTTTGTACTTTGATAATAAATTTTCTACAATAGGTAAATAACTCTCAAAATCTTCATTAATTCTTTCTACATCAGTCCCACCATAACCAAATGACGGCTTTATAACTATATTTTTATATGTCAGCCATAAATTTTTTATCTCCTCTACTGAATGAACTAGAAAAGTATCTGGAACATTCACACCACATTTAGTTAATAGTTTTTGGGTAATCATTTTACTTTCCGACATATAGTAATTATCGAAATTCTCATTTATACAATCTGTATACTCCTGAATGCTTTTCAATAATTCTAAATCCTGTTGATAGTATTCTGGCCTAATTTGCGCTCTTGATATAATAGTGTCAAATTCTTTTAAATCTACATTAAACACTGTTAATTTAAAATCATTATTTATTACAGTCATTTTGACATCCTGTAGACTAAATAATAAACTATCATAACCCAATTCCTTTGCTATTTCATCTAGTTGTTTTGATTCGTATTCTTCATGATCCCAACCCATAATTCCAATTTTCATTTGTTATCCCTCCTAATATTATTTTTTTAGCATTCCTATAATCTAAACTATTTTAATAAAATTGATGTGTTACCTCTGTAAAAGAATAAATCAATACAGACGAAGTAATTACTAATGATATAACCATTATTTTCAACAAAAAAATATTTTCACAATAATAACTTTCTATCAAACACTTACCTTTGATTATAATCTCTGAATAAAATCCTACTTGTTAAGGCTTTCGAATAGATGAAGTGCCTTATCTTCTATTTTTTTTGCATTTATATCCCCTTTACCCACAACCATATATTCAATAGTTTCAGTTCTTGCAAAATCCTCAGTTAAAATAATTACGCCCTCTTGATACTCCTTCGTTACCAATAAATTATCCTGCTGTAATAAATCCAATAATTTTGCAAGGCTTTTCCCAGCTTTAATTTTATTTCTGGTAAGGATTTTGTAATCTTTAGCGTAATTTTCCCCGTATAATTTTTGAGCTAAATAATGAATATGACTGCATCCACCATTTCTACCATTAATTTCACTAATCATTAGCTTCCCATCATCTGTTAATAATCCATCAATATTAATATTACCTTCATATCCACGTTCACGAGCAACATTTGCCAATGCAGTAGAACTTGAAATAAATTCTGCTAATGTATATGGGTCCATGTTTGAAGTAGGAATTTCAAAACCATTCCATACTGGTTCCATTCTCATATCTCCAAAATTTAACAACAAAGGTCGTAAATTTTGTCTTGAAACGGCAAGTTCTGAATAGTAAACTCCCACCGTTTCATAATATACTTCTATTACTAATGCTGTGTTGCGAAATCCTATTAGTTTGCTCCATAAATAAGAAACGGTCTCTTCTATAGGTATATTTGGATCGTAATAAATTGTTTCAAAGGCACCTTTAGATTCCTTTTTATCAATGTTTTTCGTTAAAACTATATTTCCATCTCCCCCTGCATTTACATCTTGCTTTACAATTACAGAACCTGTTTTTGTTATTAGGGCTAGAATGGCCTTTTGAAGCTCATTTTTAGAATAACAATTCATCCCTTCTGCTACAGGAATATTGTGGGAAGCTGCAATTCTTCTAAACTCTACTTTACTATTTAGTACTTCAGACCCACCTTGTAATAGAAATTCAACTGTATGTGGATAAACGTTTGTATTCATATGTTGTGCAAATTGTGCAACTGCACGGTCAAAATAATATGGTAAAATCCCTATGGAATCATTACTTCCTGCTAATCCCCTTACTTTTTCATATAATCTCTCATCTGTTAATATATCAAATGTTAGTAATTTTGTTTTCTCCTCCTCAGAATCAGGTGGAGATAATATACTAATCTTGTCCGGATTAATCCTTAGAAGTTTACACATATATTCTTGAAATTCTCTTGAAATAGAATAAGGAAGTAAAAGAATATCACCCTCTTCCACAAACCAACTTAATCTATTTGCGACTATAGACGCACTTGCTAACATGTATGGAGTGTGATTTTTTGTTTCACCCACTAAGGATTCCCCATCTACGTTACCAATAATAATTTTCCGACTAGCTTTTTTTTGATGTTCTAGATTATTATCTTTTTTCATTAATATTTCCACTTATTAAACCCCCGTTTCTTTTTCCATGTTTAAGGAAATGACATTTTGTTTCGTATTTAGCCTACTAATTAACCAACAAGTAAAACATGTAATGCCACAATAAATAATCCATGGATAAATAGAATTCATTTCCATAAGCCACATTCCAATATAATTTCCGATTAGGGTTCCTCCTGCAAAAGAAATTTCAAACAATCCAAAATACCCTCCAGTATTGTTTCCTTGACTATAGTCTGCAACTGCCATATCTGAACTTGGTAAGATTAATGTTTCTCCCAATGTAAATACAACTATAATTAATACTAGCCACACTAAGGATTGAGTTAGTGGGATTAATATAAAACTAGCAGCACAAATTAACATCCCTATTTTTATTAAGTTTAGTGCTTCATGTTTTTCAAAATATTTTCGTAAGAAAAACATGAATATTAGACCCGTTATTCCATTTGCAATAAATATAAAACTAATATACTTTTCACTTTGGGTAATATTAAACACATGTATCGGGATCGATATTGTTAATTGTGCAAACATCGCCCAAAATAACATCATTGCAGAAATATATTTTAAATATGCTTTATTACCTATAATTTCTTTTATACTTTTTAATACATTAGTAGTTGTAGTCTGTGTTATGAAATGTTTATTAAACATAAATAATGTAACAAAAATACAAACTAATACTAAACCACTAATTATAAATGGTGTAGTAGCATCTATTCCGAGTAATAGGGCAGCAAATAACGGACCTAAAACAGCACCTGCATTTAATGCTTGATTTAAATAGGTAAAAATTCTTTTTCTATTTTTTGAATCTTGTGTAGCAAAAATTGATGTAACAGAAGGATCATAAAAAGCCCCTCCTATCCCAGTTAATGCAGATGCAAATACAAGCCCCCAAAAATCTGTAAATAGTCCATAGCCAATAAACCCAAATGCTCTAATCGCTATGCCAATAAACAAGGTGAGTCGATGACTAATTCTATCCCCTAATAGACCTGTTACAATAGGAAGTGCTCTACCACAAATCAGATTCGCTGAAATAATAGTACCAACTTCTATTGGCGTGAATTTAAGATTAATTGATAGATAAACTACTAAAAAAGGACTCACCATGAAAGTACCAGCATTCATTAGGAATGCTGATACAATCAAAATTTTTATATGGAGAGGAAGTTTTTCTTTATGTTCCCTCATTTGACCAATTCTTTCTGTGCTAAATTCTTTAGGAATTTTTCCTTATCAATAATAAAACGAGTATGATATCCCTCTACTACCTTATCGTGAAAATCATAACCTACAACTTTAAAAATTAGCTTTTTTCCACTTACTTCTACAAGCTCACTTTCAATATTTATAGTATGCCCCATTGGAGTAGCAGCTAAATGTTTCATCTCATGCGCATATCCTACTGTCATTTGGTTTGTGCTTAATTCGCTTTGTTCAATTGTTTTCATGCAGCTTAATTCAGTCAGCCATAATAACACTGGCGTCGCTAATACCGGTACATCATTCCTCCAATTGGTAGCAAGTTCATTTTCTGATATCTCATGGGTAAACTTACTTTTTAAACCCGCAATTAATTCCATACAACTGCCTCCCGATTTTGATATATTTTTTGCATTTGATTAAACATATTAACTCTTTGAATATCACTAGTTCCCCCTGCTATTCTAGTTCCTGCAGAATCTTGGAATAGTTTAGATATTTGACCTACCATATACCCACTATGACCATGTATTTGCATTACATGTTGTGCTGTCTGGAAAAGAGACTCAGTTCCAATATATTTAGCCATTGAACACATTAAAGACGCCTCGTCATCATTTTTTATTAATTTTTCTAAAGCAGAATAAGTAATTAATTTTGTAGTTTCTATGTTCATTTTTATATCTGTTAGCTTCTGTTGTATATATTGATGATTTGCAATTGGAGTTTTAAACGCTACCCTGTCGTTAGAATATTCCAAACTTTTAAACATCAATCCTTCCATAAATGCAGCAGCAACCAGTCCATATAAAAGTCGATCCAAAGAAATCATATTATATAAAGTTTGTAAGCCATCCCCTGGGTGACCTAATATAGATTTATTCGTGATACTCACGTTATTTAAATAAATATCACCTGTTGGACTTGTCCGATTTCCGAACATATCTTCTTTTTCACCAAAACTTAACCCTTCCAGGTCTTTTTCTAGGATAAATAAAGTAATATCTTGTTTCCCCAATTCTGGAATTCTTCCAACTAGAACAACAATATCCGCGATTGGTGCATTTGTTATATGCGATTTTTTACCATTAAGAATAATTTGGTTTGCATCATATTCACCAGCTGTACGGATTCGTGCTACATCGGATCCACCTGTTGATTCTGTAATAGCAGTTGCACCAATCTTACCGTTCATCAACTCATTTAAATAATAATGTTTTTGTTCTTCTGTTCCATGTAAAAGAAGAACTCGTAAGCAACCAATATGAGCAATTATAGATAATAAAAACCCTAAATCTGTAGAGCGTGACGCTAACCCTTCAAGGGCTGCCGAAAATTCCCACCAAGACATTCCTAATCCTCCATACTCTTCTGGTACGGGAATTTTCCAGATTCCTTCTTTAGTAATTTGATTCCATGTTTCAAAATCAAACGATCTGTTCTGATAACATTCTGCTGCGTTTTCATTTAATGTTGTGCTAAACTGGGTATATTTTGTCTTCATTGCTTGCTGAACACTATTCCAATTAAATTCCATTAAAATTCCTCTTCTCTATTTATAATTTATTATTTTAAAATACAGAATATTAATTCCGTATCATACTATAATTCTTTTTTTATGCTAAATAAAACATTATGTTAATCATAATAATGTTCAGTACCTAAATGTAAATCTACTACTGCAGCAAGTGACTGTAGTTGCGGACTAGCTTCTGAACGGTGGACAATTCCACTATCGTAAAAAGTCTTGTAAAGTCCAGTTTGGAACGAAATGATGGGAATGTTCATATTCATACAGTTATAAATTTCTATATAGTAATTTATAACTGTATCGGACTCAATAACAACAATATATTCATTGTTTTTTTCAAATTCTATAATGGCATATTTGTTACCCCTTATCCGTACATACTCTTCTATACGTTCCCCAATTGAATAAACCATCTCCTGTAACATTTTTTCCCTCCAATGCTTTTAATTTTAGTGAAACCACACATTAATTACTTTAACTATTAAATTCCACAAAATTTTCCTCTTATACATGTGTACCTGGATAAATAATTCAATGAAATACAGGATAAGTGAATCATCTGTAGTCCCATTATGTACCGAGATTATTAGTAAGAATTTAATGTTTTTCTCTAAAATAATACAATGTATGATTTCAAATACATCATATAATTATTTCAAAATAACTTTTAAAAAACTAACTATCCACTATTATAGTTAAAAAAAGATATTGATAGCCTAGTTAATTAGGTTAACGACATCCCAATCACTATCTAGTTTTCAATTTAGCCTTTTGGGTTTGCTATATTAAAATTTTTACCACAAATGTAAATTTATTTAAACAAGTTTTTTTAGGATACTATCGTTTTTCAAAAATTTTCTGAATATAAAGAAAAATATTAGAATCCTATCATATATCATGTTCTGTATCTAAAAAACTACTTTAATTTTAGTATTAGCATAGAGGTATTATTAAGAAATTTTTAAAAATAAAGTTCTCAAATTAAAAAATTGTGTACATATCTCATAAATTTTTCTCAATATTAAAAACGAAGTGATTTCCATATAATGAAAAATGTATATTTACGAATATATATATTTCGAATTAAATAAAGTTTATTGACTAACAAGATAAAGATAAAAAAGAATGCCCATATATCTATCAATGGACATTCTTACAAATTAAATACTCATAATTGAATTTTATTTTTTTTACGGTGCCGCTGAACTTTTGCAATGGTGCCACATGATCTACCTTTAGGTTCAGATGCATACATTCCACACCAACGTTTACTTGCATTGCGAGAATTATCATAAAAAACCCAACGACAGTCTGGACAGGCTTTAAGCCGTTTCCACTGATTTTTTGCAATACTTTCGATGATAATTATCAATATCTCACTAAAAAAGTCTTGTTTATTTTTAGGATTATATTGAATATTTTCAGGATTAACAATAGATATTTCTATAGGGTACTGAGTTAACCATTTATTTAAACTATTAGTTGTATTTAACTCTATTGATATTCGTAAATCCTTACGAAATTGATGCAGTATCTCTAAATCTCTAGAAAAATGTATATCTCCAAAATACTTAAAAATAAAATCCTCTACATCTTTTTTGGTATTCAAACGATCAGTTGGTTTACGAGTATCATTGGGAATTTCCCAAGTATTTAAGAAATCACGAATGATCTCTAATCTTCCTGGAGCTATTTGATTATTAATCAATACCACTCACCTCATAATTTTTAGGATTGACTTTATTATACAACTGTTGATAACATAATAAAAGATAGTTGTTAACCGCTAAAATAAATAGATGGTTAATAAATGTCTTTCTATATTCCCAAGTGCTTGAAAGGTGGTGATTATTACCGTTGTAGTAGGTAATTATGTTCAGTGTAATAAAAAGAACGTTTTAGTGAAAAATGCGAACATAAAAAGCTGTCTATCAAGATTACTCTATATAAACAGTCCTACATATTATCATTTACTATAAATTTACTTTTTATTAAAAAAATCAAACCTGTTTTGTTTCGGTGTATTGTTTGCATTGATAACAATTTAATTTTATTAAACAATATTAAGGAGGTTCTACAATGGAAATCAGTTTCACTTCAAATACACAAAAAATACCTACTAATTTGAATAAATCACCAAAACTTATTATTGGTAACGTAGGGGCCGAATCTTTAGTTGGTGAGCCTGATAAATTAACTGAAAAGGCTGGATCAATGTGGTCATCATTTTCTTATCGCTTAGCTTGGTTACTTGAAAAGGGTGATATTTTACTAATACCTAGAGAAATCTCTAATGATTTTTTAACTTATATACTATCCATTAAAGGATTACAACTGGATGACATACATGTAATAGTACCTGAAAGTGTACATAAAAAAGATTTATTAACTTATGAGACTTTAAATAGCCCTAAATTAAAAGAAAAACTCTTAGGTCTAATGGGAGGAGCTGATTGGGAAGTTATACCTTATTTTTTTGACAGGTCTGTGGCTCAATTAGTAAAAAACTTACCAGTTAAAATTAAATCTCATACTTTGGATTATTTTCGACAAGGTGGATCAGAAGTTTTAAATAGTAAGATTGAATATCGTAGAATTGCGGGAGCATATAATATTCCTGTGCCAGAGGGAATAAATTGTTATACATCAAAAGAATTGAATCAGGCTATGAGAGAACTTATTGATATAACAGGGTCAATAATTGTAAAACAAGACACGAATGCAAGTGGTCAAGGCAACATTGTCATTACATATGATAAGAGAACTGAATCACCTGGTGCATACAAAACATTATGTATTAATCAAGAATCCGAATTAGAAGAAATATATTCAGGCATTTGGATGCAATTGATAGGTGAATTAAATACTAAATTAGTAGTTGAAGCTTATTACGAAACATTTTCAGTGTTCTATGCTGAACTAGAAGTTAAAGAAGGTGTCCTTAGACCTTATTTGTTGAATTTTGGAGATATGAGAATGGAGCCAGTATGGAATGGATTTGAAATACCAACCGTATCATTAAGACCATACGCTATAGGTGAATTTATTTCTAATTGTACAAAACTTACTGAAGTTGTTATGCAAAGAGGGTATATTGGATTGATAAATATTGACGGTATTTTAACTAGTGATGGAAAAATCATGATTTCCGAGATTAATGGACGTACAGGCGGCTCTACCCATGTACATGTCGTTGCTCATCATTTATACGGAGATAATTATGGAGATAATTACACAATTTTGACTCAAAATAAAGTTAGTATAGGTAACAAAACATTTGGTGAATTGTTGAAAGAACTTGAAGTAAATAGCTTATTAGCTTCAAAGAATAAAGAGGGTGTCGTTCTTTTAAATGATGAAAATCAAAGCAAATCTATCGAATATATGATTATAGGTGAGACAAGAGAAAAAGCTTATGATTTAGAAAAATCTTTCAGGGCATTTTTAAGTGAATTTATTATTTAATATCTATAGAGGAGCGTATTTCAATGAGTACATTCAGCCTTTCAAAATCATCCGTCTTAAAACCGAATATTTCCAAATCATATCCTATTGTAAAGTATGGAAAAGGAGTTTACATATATGATCAAGAGAATAAGAAATATTTAGATGGCTGCTCTGGAGCGATAGTGGCTAATATTGGTCATGGTGTAAAAGAAATTGCAGAAATTGCATACAATCAGCTCTCAAAAATTGCGTTTACATATAGAACACAATTTACTAATTCGCCTTTAGAAGAGCTAGGTAATAAAATTACGCAACTCTCCCCCAATCTCAATCATATCTTTTTTTCTAATAGTGGATCAGAAGCAACTGAAACGGCATTACGTTTAGCTATTCAATATTGGCAAGAACTTGGAAAAGCAAAAAAAAACATAATATTATCAAGAAAGATTAGTTATCATGGAGTAACTTTAGGTGCCCTTTCGATGTCGGGGAGTGATCGTAGAATAAAATTTGAAGATATTCTAACTTATAAACCAGCTATTCCAACACCATACTGTTATAGATGCCCTTTCTCTAAGGATCCTGAAACTTGTAATTTAGAATGTGCAACCGCTATAGAGTCTGTAATTAAAGAAATGGGAAGCGAGAATATTGCTGGGATTATCATGGAACCTGTTGTAGGAGCATCAGGTGGAGCGATTACACCATCTGAGAGCTACTTTAAGATAGTTAAAAAAATATGTGATAAGTACGATATTCTGCTAATATGTGACGAAGTGATGACGGGTTTAGGTCGAACTGGAGAGTGGTTTGGAATCAACAACTGGAATGTTGAGCCAGATATTATTGCTCTTGGTAAAGGGATGAGTGCAGGCTATACCCCAATTTCAGGTGTTTTGTTTAATCAAAAAATTTATGATGCAATACATGCTGGTTCTGGAATAGCAGTATATGGGCACACATACAGTGGAAACCCAGGTTCTGCTGCCATTTCATTAGGGGTATTAAACTATATTGAGTCTAACGATCTTATAACAAATGTTCGTAAAAACGAAGCAATTATAAGAAAAAACCTAAATGAATTAAAGAATAGATTTGAATTTATTGGCGATGTAAGAGGCATAGGTTTACTTTGGGGGGTAGAATTAGTCTCCAATAAAGAAAAACGAAGTCCTTTCCCACGGAATCTTAATATTGCAGATATTATTGTAGATATTGCTTTAGAAAAAGGACTATTAATATATCCTGTTAAAAATATGATTAACTATTCAGAGGGTGATGCTTTCTTAATAGCTCCCCCATTTACTATCACAGAAAATGAATTAGAGGAATTATTTAATATATTGACAGATTCATTATTAAGTTTAGAGCAGCACATATTAAAGGTAGAGAAAAAATAATAGAAATAAATCTGAGCGACATTGAAATTAAATACATTTAAAAATTCCATATTTAACCTACTATTTTATACGTGTTCCAGTTCCATGTGGATTGAGACAAAGATGGTGGTAAATCTAATACACAAAAAAATTAACTCTCTAAATAGGAGGAATTAGATTATGAACTTTCAAGTTGATTCTTTAGGAAAATATGAATATGTAGTTCAAGAAAAGGACTTAGCAAACAACTGGGAAAATGACGTAGAAGTATTAGCAACCCCCATTTTACTCTGGTTAGCAGAAGTATCTTGTATGGATGCTATTAAAAACCAAATTGAAGAAAATTATATGTCTTTAGGGCTAGGTCATTATGAAATGAAGCATTTGGCCCCATCTCTTTATAATGAGAAAGTAACAATTCATTCAAAATTAATTAAAGTTGATAAAAATAAATTGCTTTTTGAAGTTGAGGCATTCGATGAAAGTAATAAAATATTAAGTGGTTTTCATGAAAGAGCTGTAGTAAAAAAAGAAAAATTCTCAAAAAAATTAGAAGAAAAAAGAGAGGCAATCAAAGTCAATGGTTAGCGAAAAAATTCCTGTTCCCATCAAGATTTTGCTTACAGCTGTTTTATTTATGAATACAGGAAGTTTTATGATAATGCCTTTTTTAGCAATACATTTAACTAATGATCTCCACTTCTCTTCTTGGGAAGTGGGGACCATTTTAACTACAATTCTTATTTCACAAAGAGGGTTGCCAATATTCACTGGTTTTATAGGTGACCGAGTAAGCCATACAATAAATATTCTTCTAGGAGTTGTAATAAGAGCGGTAGGATTTGGATTATTTGTTTTTGCTAGTGATTTTTGGTCAGTAAGTATCGCCTCATTTTTTATTGGTTTTGGAGGAGCATTATTTGATCCATCTATTACTGCTTTCTTTACTACTCAAAAAGAGGCGCTACGAAAGAAAATATTTACTTATTTTAACCAAATGCTTAATGCAGGCGTAATTGTGGGGCCTTTAGTTGGGGCCTTATTAGTTCAATTTGATCCAGTATATCCATTTACGATTGCAAGTATCGCTATGCTACTTTTAGCATTTGTTCTTTTTGTATATCGTAATAAGTATCCTAAGACGTTTAAAGATACTAAAAAAATATTGGCAAGCTTAAAGGATACAGCTTCAAATAAGTTATTTTTACTATTTATGTGTATTATGCCTTTATTTTGGATTATGTTTGTTCAATTAAATATTTCTTTTCCAGTCAAAGCATACAATTTAACTGACAATAAACAATTAGTAAGTTCTATTTTTATTTTAAATGGTGTTTCCGGATTATTATTAATGTTCTTATTAAGAAAAATATTTATTAGTAAGCATCCCTTGATTATGGTAAAACTAGGCGTTTTGATTATGGGACTCTCAATTGGTGCTATTCCACTAATTTCATCAATTTATTGGATGTTATTTTGTATATTTCTTTATACTCTTGGAGAAACACTTGCCCTTCCAGGTGCTGAAATGACTGTTGCCCAGTTTAGTAACAATAAACCTGCAGGCTTATTTTTCGGTATTTTCCAAGCCTTTTGGGCCTTTGGAGGCACTATTGGTAACTATCTTGGAGCTTGGTTAAATAAATTTAATCACATATCGGTCTACTGGTTAATATTTTTAGCGATTGGAATTCTAGCTTCTCTATTGTTCCATATAGTTCATCAAAAGATGGAACAACCTATTTCTTCTTCTAAAAAACATAATATGAGTATTTAAATATATTTAATCAAAGGAAATCAGTGCTTCAAAACCTTGAAGTACTGTGTTTTTAGAATAACAGATCATTCAGTACCCTTACCACTTTTAGTTTACTATAAAATAAGTATGTATATCAAAATGATTTAATAATCCATACAATTAACAAGAATGACGTAGATACAATAGACATAAGATTCAAATTTTATAAGTAAGTTACCTAAACGATAGACTTTCAATAAAAACTATCTTTTTAAAAATACAGCTCATAATAAGTTATTTTTTCCTTTGTTATAATAAACAAAATTCGTTAATTGCATCAATTCATTCACCATTTATTCAACAACTGTCTGGTAAAAAAAGAAAAGGTATAATGTCAGCTATATCCTTTGGTTCCCTCAACCTATTATCGGTCGATAAACCTTCAGTATGTTTCTGACTGGCTTTATTTTCAAATATCTCAGTATTCAATTCTATATTAATTACACATTGAATTATTCTCTTTATATATTTTACGTATCTGTTCCCTTTGAACCCTACTATTATAGGGTTCCTTTTTTTATAATCATATATTTATTAATTAACTTATCAATTTCCTGACTTAAATGGAGGACTTTCGTATGACTAAAGCAAAGTTTATTTACCAGTTCTACTAATTCTAATTTTCTATTAGATCATTTAACTTCGCTGTCATAAAGTCGTTAGAAAAATCTTTCAATGCATTCTTCATTACATTTAATTCTTCTTGTGATTTAATTTCAATACTGTTTAAGAAATCAAATACTTTTGATTGTTCCTCCGCAACAAAGTTTTGTGTCATATAATCATCTTGGAAGTCTTTCTTCGCCTTTTCTTTTACTTTATTCATTGCCTCTGTTTTGTTTATGCTTTTCATTGGATTTTCGAATGCTCCAGTAGGTTGTTCCGGTTTTGGCTCTTCTTTCTTTTCCGGCTGCTGCGCTACTTGTTGCTCTTTTTTCGCTAACTCATCTTTTAACTTCTTCACTTGCTCATCAAGAGATTTTTTTTCAGTTTCTAACACACTCATATCACCTTTCAACTTTTGCGTTTCTTCAAAATGTTCATCTACTAATTTATTATATTCTTTCTCAGAGTACATTTTTTCACTGGTTGATGTCGTTTTCTCTTTCGTAACAACTACATTAATAATTACAAATAAGGCTACAATTCCTATTAACGCAGCGAAAATCTTATTTTTATTCATGATTAATCCTCCAAAATGTAAAATTTCAAAAATTATCATAACAGACCAAATCCCTTTCACTTGGCACATTCTGTCGAATTAATACAATAAAAAAAGCATCTAAAACAGATGCTTTTTTTCATTCTTAATACGTAAACGTAATCGTCACTAAAGAATATCCTTCTTTCGCATTGTAAGGCTCCGCTTTATAAGAAACTCGATTTGCCCCTTGCGGATAACCGATTTCCCCAATTGCCTTTTTCACATCTTGCAGTGCACCGTTCATTGATTGCTTATAAAGTACTTCTATCTTTTCTGGCTTTGTACTATAGCGCTGCTGCATTTTATTTTTTAATTCAGTATAGTTATTTGCGATATATTCATTTCCTAAATAATTTAACTTTGTATCTTTTAATATTTGCTGATATGCAGGCGTTTTCGTACTATCTGCCGCAATTTTATTTGTCAGTGTACTATAATAATTTGTTGTAGCTTGCGGGTAGTCTCCGCGGTTCCACTCATGATTTTTTGCGATTTGTTCATCTGATAAATTGAAATACGAATACGTTACGCGGCCCTGCTCATCTGGAACCGGATCATCGAATGTTGTATCAAGATGATACCATTTGTTTTCGATTTTCACTAAATTCCAAGCATGGGGTTGTCCGTCCCCAGTTCCTGTCACGAAATGATTTTCAATTCCTGCTTCTTTTAATAATTGATAGGTTAATAGTGCGTAACCTTGGCAAACTGCAGAACGATTTACAAGTGCTTCATATGCTGTATAAGCTTTATAAGACGTATCATAAGAAACATGTTTTACTACATAATCATGAATCGCCTTCACTTTTTCGTGATCATCCATTCCAACTTGAGTAATAGAAGAAACGATTGCTTTCGCTTGTTTCATGACATATTCCGTCTGTTCTTTCGTTTCACGATATGTAATCTTAAGCGTAAACGTATAATTTCCAGGTGATCCAGAAAGTCCATATGAAACATTCGATCTATTATTATTTGTATACTCATTTTTACTTGCAACTTCTTTATATGCGTTAAAGAGTGTATTCATCACTTCTTCTGTATTATTATTTTTCGTTTTATATGCAAGTGTAATATTCGTTTCATACATATTAATACGCTTTTGTACTTCCTCTTTAAACCCTGTTAATAATGCCGCATCTCCTGTATCTTTCACATTAGCATTTTTATATTTTAAAGTTTTATATAAAAATTGCGCATACTGTTCACGTGTTACTGTACCATACGGTTCAAAATTTCCGTCTCCTGTGCCATCTGCGATTCCATTTGACTGCACTGCACTAATTGCGTTTTCTGCCCAAAACGGATTTGGAACATCTTTAAAGGTATGTTTTTGTTTTGCCGCAAGATGGAAAGCATTTGTAAGAATTTGTGCCATTTCCGCACGACTCACAGAAGCTTTCGGTCTAAATTGGCCATTTTCATCACCTTTAAAAACTCCTAAATTTGTTAAAGTTAATACCTCTTCTGGGAACATTGTAGAACTTTGATTAATATCACCGTAAGGATTTTTAAACGTAGACCCATCCTTTAATACGAAACGAGTTCCATCATTACTAAACGAACCGCCTTGTTTATTCGGTACTAACACTCGATAAATTAAAGCCGCAACTTGCTCCCTTGTCGCAACATCTCCAAAACCAAATATCCCATTTCCATAACCGGAAATAATATTCTTACTCGCTAAATCTTTAATTGCAGGATATGACCAATGTGATGTCGGCACATCAGAAAAAACACCCACTTCAGCAGCTTTCACATCACTGCCATTTGTATATAACAACGCACCACCAATAAGTGATAATGATGTAATTGATTTTAATAATTTTGTATACATAATGTCTTCTCCCAATACGTTCTCTATTTTTGTTGGTTTATGTCGAAAAATCTAAAAATATGACAAAATATATTATACAATTAAAAGTTTTTGAGGGATATATTGAATTTTAAAATATGCAAAAATTCATATTAATATATTTTTCCGTATTAATATTATGTTGTTTCGCTTGTGAATATATATAAGTAGTCAAGTCAACACAAATAATAAAAAGACAGCTATCCATAGATAACTGTCTTTTTATTGAATCCAATTTAATTATTTTGAAAATCTAGCATACCCCAAGAAGTGCTTTTGAGTGTATGAACTATTTATCTTACTTTTAATTACACCTGTTGTTTCGTCAGCAGCATGAATATATTCACCATTCCCTAAATATATTCCTAAATGAGAAGGACCCGCTTTATATGTATTCTGTAAGAATACTAAATCTCCTGGTTGAGGATCACTTATTTTTGTAACCATTCCCCAATATCCAGCTACGCTTGTTCTTCCAATATTGTATCCATTATTTTTAAATACATAATAAATAAAACCGCTACAATCAAATGAATTAGGTCCACTATTTCCAAATACATATGGTTTTCCTAATTGTTTTAAAGCAAGATCAACCACTCCAGAATTACCAGAATCTGTTTGGTTAAGATTTATCCACTTGTTGCCTTCCCATGTTTTAATCTTCAACCATCCACTAGTTGTCCCATCTATTATTCTAAAATTCTGCGGACTATATAATGCTCCAGCGTTTGCTTTTCCTGAACTAAATGAAGGTTCATTATATGCATAGAATGATTTATTTATAAATCTTTCTTCTCCATCTGGATTCAGCCATTTCTCGCCTTCCCATGTTTTAACCTTTAACCATCCATTAGGTGTCCCATCCACAACTCTAAAATTCTGCGGATTATATAATGCTCCAGCATTTGCTTTTGCTGCATTAAATGAAGCTTCGTTATACGCATAGAATGATTTGTTTATGAATCTTTCTTCTCCATCTGGATTGATCCACTTATAACCTTCATAAGTACTTACTTTCATCCAGCCATTTTCTTTTTTTTCTACCACTCCCCAATTTTGTGGGTTAAATGGTGCTCCATAATTTGCTTTCTTTGCATTAAATGAAGGCTCATTATATGCATAAATCGTTTTGTTGACGGTAATTTGTTCAGCCGCAGGATTCATCCACTTGTCGCCTTCCCACGTCTTAAATTTAAGCCAACCATCTGTTGTTCCATCTACTATTCTAAATGTTTGTCGTCCGTACTTCGCTCCAGCATTCGCAACCTTTGATGAGAGAGAAGGTTCATCATATGCATAGAAATCTCCCATGACACGTTCTTCCCCATTTAAGTTAATCCAAACTGGACCTTCCCATGTTTCAATCTTCCACCAGCCATTATCTCTTTTTTCCACGACTCCTACATTTTGAGCACCATACTCTGACCCACCATTTGTTTTAGCTGAATTAAAAGATGGCTCCTTATACCCATAGAATGATTGATTCACATATTCTGAACTACTAGCAGCGTGAGTTACTATACTAAATGTAGAAATAGATAGAATTAAAAACAATAAAATTCCTATACTTTTCTTAAACATAAAAATATCCTCCCTTTTATTTTCTCTAATATATAATTTTCAAAGCTAAGAATAGATATATCCTATTTCATTATTTTAATCTTCACTTTTTTACGTCCCCATTCAAGTGCTTGCTTTTCTGTAGGAAACAGAACGTCAATTCTATTCCCTTTAATAGCTCCACCTGTATCTCCAGCAATTGCTTCACCATATCCTTCAACCCAAACTTTCGTTCCTAGTTTAATAACTTTAGGATCAACTGCAATTAACTTGATGTTAGGATTTTTTCCTATGTCTATTCCAGCTGCCGTAATTCTTTCATGTGGTGGACTACCTTCTACGCTATATGCAGTAGCTTCCACGTAGAATTCTAAGCCTGTATCTTCCGCATTTAAATTAATCCACTTGTCGCCTTCCCATGTTTTAATCTTTAACCATCCACTAGTTGTCCCATCTATTATTCTAAAATTCTGCGGACTATATAATGCTCCAGCGTTTGCTTTTGCTGAACTAAATGAAGGTTCATTATATGCATAGAATGATTTATTTATAAATCTTTCTTCTCCATCTGGATTCAGCCATTTCTCGCCTTCCCATGTTTTAACCTTTAACCATCCATTAGGTGTCCCATCCACAACTCTAAAATTCTGCGGATTATATAATGCTCCAGCATTTGCTTTTGCTGCATTAAATGAAGCTTCGTTATACGCATAGAATGATTTGTTTATGAATCTTTCTTCTCCATCTGGATTGATCCACTTATAACCTTCATAAGTACTTACTTTCATCCAGCCATTTTCTTTTTTTTCTACTACTCCCCAATTTTGTGGGTTAAATGGTGCTCCATAATTTGCTTTCTTTGCATTAAATGAAGGCTCATTATATGCATAAATCGTTTTGTTGACGGTAATTTGTTCAGCCGCAGGATTCATCCACTTATCGCCTTCCCACGTCTTAAATTTAAGCCAACCATCTGTTGTTCCATCTACTATTCTAAATGTTTGTCGTCCGTACTTCGCTCCAGCATTCGCAACCTTTGATGAGAGAGAAGGTTCATCATATGCATAGAAATCTCCCATGACACGTTCTTCCCCATTTAAGTTAATCCAAACTGGACCTTCCCATGTTTCAATCTTCCACCAGCCATTATCTCTTTTTTCCACTACTCCTACATTTTGAGCACCATACTCTGACCCACCATTTGTTTTAGCTGAATTAAAAGATGGCTCCTTATACCCATAGAATGATTGATTCACATATTCTGAACTACTAGCA
>NZ_JAKUGG010000025.1:0-85191 GCF_022663835.1 Bacillus cereus group sp. BfR-BA-01347
GTATCATGGTCGCAATTTCGATCCATGTTAGAATACAAAGCAAAATGGTATGGCAAACAAGTCATTGTCGTATCGAAAACATTTGCTTCCAGCCAATTATGTTCTTGTTGTAGGTATCAAAATAAAGACGTTAAAAACCTAAACCTACGTGGATGGGACTGTCCTTCTTGTCGTACACACCATGATAGGGATATTAACGCAAGTATCAATCTAAAGAATGAAGCAATAAGGCTTCTAACCGCAAGGACTGCGGAGATAGCCTAATCAATTAGAGTTCGATAGAACTCTTTACTTAGGAATCCTCCACTTCTAAACGAAGTGAAAGTGGGGGTAGTTCAATACTATAAGTGTATTGTAGAAACAGTTGATATCTTAACATGCTGGGGGATATAGTTGAAGTAACAGCACATGTTTTGCAGCATCTCAAATTCCTCCTCCTTCTAATTAGCAAATACAGTAATTCAAATTGCGGATGACACCTTAAGATGTCTATTCTTTTTTAAAGGGACCTGCTCAATTACTTTATAAAAACATAAGGTAAAATGAACCCGTTAAGACACATGAGTGAACCCCTGTTTTATTCTCTTACCAAAAGGAGGAAAAATTATGAGTTACGGTGGTAGTTATGGTGGCGGATTTGCTGGTGGCTTTGCTTTATTAGTTGTATTATTTATTTTATTAATCATAGTTGGAGCTGCTTGTTTCTGCTAAAAAACTATCTGAAAAGACACTCTTATATGAGTGTTTTTTCTTTATTTCTAAACAGACTTGCCCATTCATTCCATAAAACATACAGTACTATAAAACCATTAAAACAACAACCTATCCGATTGTTAGGTCTTCTAATTAAAGGGGGAAAAATTATGAGTTACGGTGGTTCTTGCGGTGGTTTTAGTAGCGACTTTTCTTTACTGATCATTCTCTTCAGCTTATTAATTATTATCAGATGTAGATGTTGTGGCGGCGGATTCGAGAATTAGGAAAAGGCACTATTATGAGAGTACATACTACTTAAATAATGCAATTATGTATAACCTCAATATATATATAGTTAATAATAAATATAATAAACCAATGAATGTGAATACCCTCTATAAAGCAGATTCTTTTGAAAAGTATAGTATATCGTTCGTTTTAAAAGATATGACTTCACTCTGATACTGATCTCAATTCTTTTGTATGTTGTGTACTAACACTCTAATATATAATTATTTCACCTCTACTTCTAATACATGTTAGTTAGCTTATTTGCAAACTTGCTTGCACTTTTTTTGTTTTTTTCTATTACATACTCTTGAAAAAAATTCAGCTGATTGATGGAAATATGATCATTTATGTAATCTGCACACGAACTTCCTGTTCTTGCAATAATTGGATAGTCAACTCCAATACGATATTTTGCATTAACTGGTAGTGTTTATCATGAGATTTACTTTGTTCTGATATAAGTTCTATACATTGAAATATATAGCCTTCTACACGTAAGCTTCCTTTTTCAATTATAGATGGATTATGTCCTTTTTTTATTATTTTTGGCAATAAGAATTCTTTTTTTGTCAAAATAATTTCCTGTGATACCTCTTTTATTCCTATAACTTTTTCTTTAAAAACCACCTTTTCTATTAAACTAATTTCACCTTTATACCTCCCTATTTCTATTGGTAGTTTCACCTTTATATAATTATTTACATCAGCTTCAACTTCCTTCTCTAATATTATGCCGTGGATAGGAATCCACGAAGATGTACCTAGCCAACTCTCTTCCATATCTCCTTTTACTTTTTGATTAAAAAGTTCTAAAAGTACTCTCTTCTCATGAAGGGTTGAAGAAACTAAATTACAATTAATTTCTCCATGATAATGTTGCATTGTAGTTAATAACTTAGAATCCAGTTCACGACCTGTTGCATCTTTTTCATTACGAAATACAAATGCTTCTTGATTTTTCACACTAATATTAGGAGATTTTATAAAACTAGTAACATCCGAAATAATAGAAAATGGAGTTTTCACTTCTATTGAACGTACTGAAGTCTCTATTTTCGATCCTGAATCTATACTTTTTTTCTTTGAATCTGTTTCTTCACTTTTTTTCTCTAATTCATTTGTTTTATTTTCTTTTTCTGATTCAATTTTCACCTCTACTCCCTCTAATCCATTCGCTTTCGCTTCTTTTTCTGACTCTGGTTTTTTACTTTCTTTCTCTGCTTGTATTGCTTTCGTTTCTTTTTTTGACTCTGGTTTTTTACTTTCTTTCTCTGCTTGTATTGCTTTCGTTTCTTTCTTTGGTTTTACTTCTTCACTTTTCTTATTTTTTCTTATTTTGCGTGAATCATCTTGATCATTTAATATTTCCCCTTTGTCAACTTTGTTCCATATTCCCTTACCAACCAATGGACTATCCATCACTATCCCCCCCTCACTTATGAAACTCATAAAAAATATGTTTTGACACGCGACCATTCATCATTATATATGTTTTATAATAATAAAAAAGACATTGTCTTTTCATATAAATTTCTTTACGATATTTGGGATCGCCAGCACTAAAAAGTATCTAGTTGTGCACTTCTCGAAAAAGAAACAAATCCATCGGTACCCATATGCTCCGTAAAACCTTCGGATGTTAATTCTATAAACAAACAAAAGATGTGACCATGGTAAAAGAAATACTTATTCATCGAACACCACAAATCAAACTGGAACATATTAAGTAGATTAAGAAAAAAATGATGTTATTATTAAACAATTTTCATATTTACATAAAAAATCCACACTTAACTAGACTCCTATACTCACACCATCTTTTCTAGACGAGCATAAGATGTACTAACGAACGAAAGGGGGTAATTTTATGGGTTTTGGTTTTGGTGGAGGTTGTGATTTTAATAGATGTGATGATCGGAGAGATCATCATAGAGATCATCACCGAAAAGACGAAAACAATAGACAGGTGAATAATAGTCCAGAGTTATTACAATTCTTAAGAACATTAACTCCTGGTACTTGTATTGTTCTTCAATATGATTGCCAACCACCTACAAGTGCAACATTCCAAGGTTTTCAAGGAAACAACGTAATCATTTTATCTGACTTCGATTGTTTCCCAGGATTGGCACGTATTGCAATTAATAAAATTAATGTAATCTCTATAAATTCACCTGATTGTAATCGTTTCTGTTGCAAGCGTAAGCATTGTAAAGAACATGATGAGCATGATCATAGAGATGATTATTAAAAATGAATGAATAGAAATACCTTTCCTTTAATTTTATAAGCCAATTTGCAGAAAAAACACCTATTACAAAAATAGGTGTTTTTTCTTTCCTAAATTTACTGAACTGAACGTAAATAACAAACCATTCCATATATCGGACATATACTATAGTAAGGTCGGCATCCAAATGACCCAAATAAATACCCACGCCAAGAAATAAAACTACAAAGTATTTCTTGGCACCTTTTACATAAAACAAATAAACTTATTAAAAGTGTACAAGTTAATTACCAAGTTTTTTATACTATATAATTAAGGATTAGAAGATCCTATACCACCAATCCATAAAGTTACCTATATATATTTAACTTTCTAAATGTGCAAACCTAATTGAAAATGCTTCGTTTTGAAACAACCAATTCATGTGCTAATCCTTCCACAGTAAATTTTTTCATTTGATTAACCATCATAATCATTTCATTTAATCTTTTAGCCCTAGGCATCGATTCTCCTACATAACTATGGCATAATCTAGAGCCGTTATAATATATATTCATGGATAGAAATTTATCTGTGTTTTTTTTGTTTTATCTAGATTTCTTTAAATTATTTCTAACCGTATTTCCCGAAAGAATTCACCTTACTCAAGCGTGCGCAAGGCGATATCCAATGGTAAGTGGATGATGAATTACAGTTAGCGTAAACCAACATATTTGCTACTATATACTTTTGTACAGATTGTTTTTATCATTTTTTAAAATGTGTTATAAACCTGTTCACAGGTTGCGGCTGTTGGTTGAAAAAACAATGTTTTTATAACGTCCGACAAAAGGTTGATTATACCATTGTTGAGGACAATCACCTGGTGGCCTAAAATACCATAAACTAAATTTTCCAGGCCAATACCTTTCTCCATTGATTACTCGACAAGCTAAGCGTTTTTCACTTTCTCTTGCTCTTTGATAGAAATAATCATGGGTGTAACAGCTTCAAATGCATGTTCTTGGAAAATCATTTGTCTAATGGTACGAAGATTTTTAAAATCGGAACAATGGCTCTTACTCGGTTAATTCCTACATTTCCGACTAGCAACATACCCTGAGTCCATTCAGCTTCTGCTCTCAGTAATCTTGCTAAAAGTGCAATATCTGCACCTGTAGCATTAACAACCCCCATGACTTCACCTCCATTATATTTTCTTCTTAATAGTATTGCTTATTAGTTGGGATAATGACTTTTCATATAATATAGACTGTTATGTCTACGAAGTATGAAAGATAATTACTCTTGAATTAAGAAGGATAATGGTGAATATAGATTTTTTTATGGGTATGGAACTTAAAGATGGAACGACAGGTAAAAAAATTGCTAAATAAACTCATGAATAGTGGTATTTATAAGGACTATGTAGTTTCTATAGTTGGGGTTACTTATTTACTTTTGAGAAATATGATTCAAATTATTGTTTTATCTTTTTCCAATATGCGTCTCCTCACAATAAATAGAGAGACACTTGTCTCTCTTCAAAAAGTACTTTTGGGAATTTTATATTATCCCTCTTAGTATCAAACCTAAAACGGCCATAATTATCGTACTGATAATTATCCGTAAAATCCAAGAGGTATTTATGCTTATTTTTTCTAATTGCTTATTAATTGTAGAAATGTCTTTTTCGTTAATTATTATTCGAGTTTCTAAATTACGAATATCACGTATGATCTCTTTTTGTTCGGATTTTAGAAGATCAATTTTCACATTTACGTCTTTCATATGCTCACGCCCTTATAATATCTTAATAGAACAGTCTTAACATATTATGAGACAACCTATTTCGATGTGAATGTATACGTGTTATTTCTATGTAGAATCTTAATTTAATACATTTTCCCCAATCGTATTTATCATTACTAAACTAGTACAAGCATTTGTTATTTGACTGATAGCTGTACTAATTAATCAAATTCGGATGTTTTGTTAAAACTCCAATCGAACCTCAACTATATTCGTCATATCTTAAGTATTATCATTAAAAATTTTAGAAAATTCATGAAAAAATGAGTGATGTGAAATAATGCTATTTTAAAGAATTTTATCAATTTCAATTGTTATTACTAACTCTATGTCCCCGTCTACAGAACATTAAACGCACATTTTATTCAATAAAAAGAGAGCATCCAGGACAATAGATGCTCTTAATGTATAAGGAGTTCTAACCAAAACTTAGAATGGAGGAAAAGCGGTCAAGCTCGTCCTATACTCTAATATATGCTTGTTCTCCTTGAAAGGTGAAAAATAAAAAGACACCTTAATTAGGTGTCTTTTCAGGTATAAGAGATAGATACCATGTGAAAAGCCTTTCTGTATCATTGTATGATTATCGATTCTCGTTATGCTTAAAAATAGCTTTTAAATACGTTTATTGTGTATTTTGATAGTTAATGATTTTATCACGAATAACGGTCACAATAAATTCCTCAATAGTGCTGTTTGTTTCTTCGACTATTTTATCAAGCACTTGATATTCTTTACTGAAAATCTTAACTGGTATTGTCACACTGCTGCTATCTAAATAGACGCTATTATTAAAACGTGTCACTAATTTCCCTTCAATTAAGTATAGTAAGAGGCTCCCAACCCACTCCATTTGCATATCCATAGGCAATTCAATAAGTGATTGTCTTACATCTAAATACCAAAAACCCCCCTCTTCTGAAATCTTTATATTTCTTGGTGAGTCATATTGGATTATTGTCAGTCCTTACTACTACAGGGGTACGTGTGGCCGAGGTGGCCCATACAAAGAGTGATAATAAACGAATTGTTTCTATTAATAAGGAAATTTTTAATCGTATTGTTGCGTTTCAAATCCGGAGACGATTACCTGTGAACATTGGAAATACAAATGGAAAGACTATATTTCAAACAAAGAATCATACTACTTATAGAGAAAATTACTTATCACAATATATTTCTAAAATCATTAAGGATACAAAGTTATCCTTTACGGAGAACATACGAATTACTCCCCTCTTCTTTAGACATTTTTATGTACAGTACTTATACGACTACAAGGGACTATCACCTCATATAATAGCAGCTGCAGTAGGTCATAAAAATTGACAGGACCACAAAAGAAAACTACCTAAAACAAAGATTAAAAACCTGTTATGGACACTTTTTTATATGAAAAGATATTAAATTTTTATTGGTGATGTATACGTTGATATAAATTCTGATGAAAAAATTATTAGTCGGCTTAATCATTGATACGAACTAGCTTGTTTTTTAATTAGTTCCCATATATTTAAACAAGGCTTATTTCAATCCACTCCTGTCTTGTTAATTTATTTGCACAATTCAATTCAAATTCACATATACTACTTGTGCACATGTATTTAGGTCACATGTGGGAGTGTGATCTGAAACCTACTTTTCAAAAAGCGCTATATAAGCGCTTTTTTTGATGTATAAAATGTTTTTTTACAAAAGACACACAATTAAACAAACATAACTACATATGATATATTCTATCCTCTCTTTTTAGAGTGAATAGTCGTTACAGAAGGGCACTCTCCGGAGTGCTCTTACATTTTCATACCAAATAGCGTTTTTATAAACAACTTGTCACCTTTAAATCAGACAGGCATATATTATTGTATGGGGCACTCCACTCCATACGTTCAACCCTTTTAGTCTAGATGCACACTTATATGTGTGCTCTTTTTTATTCACTTAAAAAACGATTTTGTTCAATAAAAAGAGAACATCCAGGGTAATAGATGCTCTTAATACGATTAGATTTTTAACTGAATAAATGGAATAGGAGCGTTTAAGCTCATCCTATACTTTAATATATACGAAAGATAAAAAGTAAAAAGACACCTTAATTAGGTGTCTTTTCAGAGTGCCAGAGGTAATCTATATGTCGGATAGACCTTTCTATATCATTGTATGATCATCAATTCTTGTTATGCCTAAAAAGGTTTTTAATACGTTAATTGTGTAGTTTTAACATAACAAGGAATAAGATTCTGTTATGGACACTTTTTTATACGAACAAGATATAAAATTAAATTTGATTGGTGATGTATGAGTTGATATAAATTCTAGTTAAGAAATATTAGTAGGCTTGATCATTACATCATTGATACGAACCAACTTAATTATTTAGGATGTATGTTAAATTTATACTCTTTCCCACTGTTCATAAACACTTTTCTCTACCCCTGTATCGTTAATTAATTCGCACACAATTCAATTCAAATTTACATATGCTACTGTATGCTACACATGCATCTAGATCACCTATGGGCAGGCATGATCTGAAAGTTCACTTTAAGCGCGCTATATAAGCGCTTTTTTTATGCGTAAATAATCTCTACAAAATGAAATTATCATGATTATATTTCCTTCCGAATAACATTTCCAATACGGTTTATACTATAACTGTAACTTTAAAGTTATACAACCTAACTTGTAGGGCCTAATTTTCTTTTGTACAACAAGTAGTTAGCCATTTAAGCTGGCTGCTTTGTTGTGTGAAATGAAATCTCTACTCGAATTTATGCTACACTTCTTCTATTAGCCAAGATAAGATATTACAATCATTAGCTTCAATTTATTTCATACCGAGCACACACCTTTTTAGAGTAATAATATCCGTATGTCCAAGTTTTATAGATTTTTTACACCAGAACCAAAAAAAATTTTATTACACCATTTCATATTTACATAAAAAATCCACACTTAACTAGACTCCTATACTCACACCATCCTTTCTAGACGAGCATAAGATGTACTAACGAACGAAAGGGGGTAATTTTGATGGGTTTTGGTTTTGGGGGAGGTTATGATTTCAATAGATGTGATGATCGGAGAGATCATCATAGAGATCATCACCGAAAAGACGAAAACAATAGACAGGTGAATAATAATCCAGAGTTATTACAATTCTTAAGAACATTAACTCCTGGTACTTGTATTGTTCTTCAATATGATTGTCAACCACCTACAAGTGCAACATTCCAAGGTTTTCAAGGAAACAACGTAATTATTTTATCTGACTTCGATTGTTTTCCAGGATTAGCACGTATTGCAATTAACAAAATTAACGTAATCTCTATAAATTCACCTGATTGTGATCGTTTCTGTTGTAAACGTCGCAGACATTGTAAAGAATGTGACGAACATAAACATGATAATGGAGAAGATTAATTAATTTTAATTAAAGGAAAAATCTTTCCCTTAATTTATAAGCCAATTTGCAAGAAAAACACCTATTAAAAAATAGGTGTTTTTCTTTTTTAAATTTTACTTAACTGAACATAAATAACAAACCATTCCATATATCGGACATATACTATGGTAAGGTCAGCATCCAAATGACCCAAATAAATACCCACGCCAAGAAATAAAACTACAAAGTATTTCTTGGCACCTTTTACATAAAACAAATAAATTTATTAAAAATGTACAAACCTAATTGAGAATCTGCACATATAATGTATTCTACCTTTCTATTATTTTATTGCAGGGATTTATCTTATATAAATCCCTTCTTTTTAAGTATTTAAACAATTCATTTAACATACATAATATAATAATCCCTAAAAACAAGATAAGATAAGAGTCTTCTCCCTCTTATCTTTTCCTAATATTTATTAAACTACTCGTCTAATACTAATAACATCTAATCTTATCATATTAAGATTCGCAGTAGCCACCCAAATAAGAAATCTATTCTCTATGCGAATAAAGACTCGTATTTCATCAATCTGATCTCCACCTGAAAAAACTCTAATTTTATCGCCTTCCCGTAAATCATTTAATCTTCTTCGTCCTTTAAAATTCCCTAATTCACTTACTTCCTCACAGCCTCTTTTTCTTCAATTTCTATTACATTCATCACATTCACATCTACGTTCAAAAGACATTTAACATAACCCCTTTTTCCTAAAAAACTTATTTGCACTATAAATTATGAAAGAAATTAATCGATTAGATGTTCTTTCTTTATCAATTTCCCAATTAGCTAATTTATTTAAAATAAAAATTACTAATTTCAACATTTGTACAAGCCATTTTGCATTACTTACATACATTAACAATGAGATGATGATCATCTTACACCCCAAAACCCTAAATTACCTGTTCGGTAACTATCTTTAAAAGATAGAAAAAAGGACAGTTTTTAACTGTCCTTTTTTATTTTTACTAAGATACATATTTCGGAATTTAAACACCTCTTACTAATAAATATATATATTATATGATGCTCCTATACACTGCTAGATACAACTTCTTTAACAAAGAAAGAACTTATTTTCTATCTGTCAAGAATTTAGGTTCTTTTTTCACTGCTTTATATCCGTTCATATTAATGCAATGATGTTACTTCCCTTCCATATAATCGATTCTATGCTTTTTATCCTACATTTATTAGTCATGAGAATTTCTCTCACCCTCAAAAAATATTTTTAGCGCTGTTAAAATTTTATTAACGTGAGTTTTGGATGTCTGTATCCATCTAAATAATAAGATTTCTGTATAGAGATAATAAAAAACTTTAATTTTATCTTCAGAGAGGCAATAACTTTTCATACAACAATCTAATAAGCAGTTATTGAAGCTATTTAAAATTTGTTTTTTGTTTTAATGTTTTCGATTTTAGCAAATAATAATGTTTTTTAATTTTGGCCATTTCACACCAGTTCCTTCTACTAATCCCAGCCCCATCAGAAGTGCTATTTGATTTAGGAATGTTATTTCAAACAATTTCTATTTCATACATTGCAACATTTCTATTTTATTTAGTACATAATTATTTTCTTGAGAGCATTTAATGTCCTCTTTTTTATCAGGAATCACCCCCTCTTAAACTTCACTGTTCGAACTACTTACTACAAAAATACTAGAAGCTTTATTAACCTTGTATTTTCATATTCCATTCATAATTCAAATTGATTAGTAAAGGATTGAAATATTAGAGGTAGATTATGTAAAATGAAAGTCCATTTAATTCGCATGAAAGCTTACATGGAGCTGCATTAGATCCAAGGTTAATTTGACCACTCTCCCACCGATTCCCCCTTTTACTTTTCCATCAGGACCGACTGACGTCAATAGGTCTACCGGCAATACCAGATCGACCGGACCACCTGCCCCACCACTAGTTTGTGATGTAGCTGGCAGTATTGGAGAATGCTCCTTTGAAGGAAGCCCTGTAGAGAATGGGAATTGTTCATTCGCTGAAGGATGTGGTACGACTGAAAATAGAGATTGCTCACACGCTGAAGGAAGTCAAACTGTAGCAAATGGCACAACGAATATATTTAGAGGTTTAGGAGCCAAGTGGCTGGCAAGTAATGGTGAAATGTATATTGACGGCGCCACTTATAAGCTGATGTTGCCGAGATATTCGAAACATTCGATGGAAATAGCATAGTTATCGATTACTTTGTCACCTTAGAAGAAGATAAAGTTAGAGTAGCTATGTCTGCAGATGAGTTCATCTTAGAAATCAGCAGCTAATGGATATAGAGTAATGAAGCGTACTGGGCCAAATCAGGTTTTAATTTTATTTCGCTAAAAATGTAAATTCTATTTCAATTATGTAAATACAATCACAACTTTTTCTCCTAAATGAATAAGCCCTACCATAAGGCAGAGCGAATATAAGAAATGTTACACGCATAATTCAACATCAATATCAACAATTCATTTTCATCAGAATAAAACTCCGTTTATATAATTCCTAAAGAAGTAGCTATTGTTTAACAATAATAAAATCGTTTAATTTTATCATCTAAAATGCAATAGCCTACTATCAACTTGAATGATAGTAGGCTATTAGAGTTATTTAAGACATAAGTAATATTGTAACAAATTGATATTTTTAGGTATATTATATCGAGTGGAGTTGAAAGTCCGTTTTTTGTTTCTCAACTTATTACACAGAATTTTCTGTCTTTTAACTTGTCATTTCCAATGGACCTTGATAAAATATGAATTACATATCGAAACACCCTTATTGGATACCTGCACCTCCCTGTGTAGGTATTTTTGATGTTAGTTTTTAAATAATGAATGCATTTTTCTCATTCCTTCCTGTTGCTTTCACGCATCGAAATATCCATTTCTCTTTCAAGAAAATCCAAATTATATTCACTATTTACAATTCTTTCCTAGGTAAAAAATAATGTTTTTTAGAATTTTTAACAGTTCCAATCCTATCTTTTCTAAGATTGGAAACTATAACATAAACGCTCTTTTTAATTGATAATCAGGATCTTTGATTTTTTGCTAAAAACTTTATTAATATTCAGCTAATCGTTACTCCTCCATAAGTTCAACATTTCGTTTGTTATTTATGTATGTTTGAATTTCGTTACAAAGATTAGAATATAGAACGATGTTGTGCAATTCGTTTAAAAGTATCCATTTAACATAGGTTTAATTTTCATCTGGGTTATCTGAAAGACAGGGTATTTCCCCTTCTTTTAACTCATATTCAAAAATCATTGTTAACGAATGCACTGTTCCATACTGCTCTTTATTCTTAAAAAGTGCATATTCATATAAAAATTTAACTTCCTAATGTATTTATAACTGTTTATTCAGGTGTAGGTGGATGCAGTCATACAACGGGAAGGAAATTTAGCATGAGTATGATCTTATTAAGTGGACAGTTCCTACATATTTATACAAATTCAGGTAAACAACATGATCCAACTTTATTTTAAATCTAGTATCTTTTCCTTCTTATATTCTTTTTAATGTATTCATAAATTTTATCCATAACAAACGTTTCATGTTCTATCCAAATGGCTTCAGCTTCTTCTAATGTAACTACTCTTACTAATTTCTCAATTGCTGTGTCTTTAACTAAAAATGTAGCTACAGCACCTGTAGCTGTTGAATACTTACTGATAACTAAATTCATAATGTTATCAATCTCTAATACTGTATCGTTATGAGAAACCTTCTCATTTTGACTACTTTTGTTTGTTATTTCTTTATCAGACAATTGTTTTAATCGGGAATTTAGAGTGAATTCTACATAACCTATTGGAGAGCTAATATCTGAACGAAATCTTATATCCTCAATTATTTCTAATACAATTTCTTTATGAGCTTCCCATTTTTTTAACACTTTAGGAAATACTTTTTCTTTACAGCGTTCTTCAAATCTTTTAATTTTTTGTTCAAATGTATTGGGCTGTTGAAATTTATCTAAATTCTTTTCAAAATGAATTAAATTGTTATCTTTCTTTTTTTGGCTATAGATAATAAATTTGATTTTTTGTACTTTCCTGCCTAATTTAATTTCTTCAAATTCAAAAGAAATATCTGTTTTTTGATTCAATTCTTTTTGAGAAGGTTTTAACACACGTTGCTTAAAATTTGCATAGTTAGGGTATATATCCATCGCATCTAAGTAATACCTTAAATTTTCAAGACTAATTGTACGTTCCTTTAAATCTTCATATTGTTTTAGTAGTTCATAAATACGTATAGCGTATGTACTTTTCAATTTAATAACATTAGCTAATCTATAGCTTGTAAACTTGTTGCTTAATTCTAATAGAAATGGCTTTAATAATGGATCGAAACGCATATCAATTGTTCCTTTATTTCTGTTGTAAATTGCTGAAGACAGCCAAGATACCTGTATCAGCTCTTCTCCAATACGAATTTCAATTACTTTTGATAATAATTCTTTAGTAATTTTACTTAACTCCGAATATTTAGTAGATCCATTTAAATCAAGTAGATCATGAAAATGTTTAATCGAGAATGTGTAGGTTTTAAAATCCCAATCATTAGGTTCAATATTACTAGCCAAACAAAGTAATATTTTTTGTTCTACTAAATTTAAACGTGAATTTGCTTCAATTAAAGTATTTGATTTTGAAACAATATTATTTTCTTTAATCTGCAAATCTTTACTATCAGACATACCTACATACGTCCCTTCTTTCTTACCTCTACTGTTCTACTAACTATAACAAATATATTCACTTTGCCACAATTTATTTTTGTTTATTCAGAAAATTACACTCTCACTATTACAGTTAAAAAGCCCTTTGTTCTATATAAAAGTATTCCGAAAGTCATTTGAATAGTAATATTTTTTTGGAAATATTTACATTTATAAATTGTATAACCAAATTTGTTATCTTTAGAACAGTTTTGTTATGCTTAAAATCAAATTTGTTATTTTCAGAACCATTTTTGTTATAGTTAAAACTATTATCTTTAGAAATATTTTTGCTAGAGTTAAGCAACCAAATTTGTTATCTTTAAAACCATCTCTGTTAGAGTTAAACAACCAAATTTGTTACCTTTAAAACTATCTTTGTTAGAGTTAAGCAACCAAATTTGTTACCTTTAAAACCATTTTTGTTATCTTTAGAACCATCTTTGTTAGAGTTAAGCAACCAAATTTGTTATTTTTAAAACCATTTTTGTTATAGTTAAAACCAAGTTTGTTATCTTTAGAACCATCTTTGTTAGAGTTAAGCAACCAAATTTGTTACCTTTAAAACCATTTTTGTTATAGTTAAAACCAAGTTTGTTATCTTTAGAACCACTTTTGTTATAATTAGGAGTCATAATCCCTTATATACCAAGACATTCCATGCTCTTAAAACATATAAACATATAAAATATGTAAAACAATTAATATATAAATCAAGCAAAAGATAAATTGTTGAATCCATATACTTATTATCATTTTTAAATGAAATTTCCACGTCATGAAACCAAATTTGTTATATTTAGTTTAAATAGACAAGTAAACGTCAATTAATCATATAATTCTTTTGAGAATATTTAACTAAAAATTAAGTTATATACTTGATTGAAGTTTCATAAAATAAAAAAGCCCCAAAAAGGGCCTTTTGAGTTTCGAAAGAAAGGAATATCTCCTATATAATATATGCTTATTGCAATAGAATGTGAAAAAATACATAATAGTTTTATTTGGTGGCGCAGTGAAGTAGTTTAATCAAGGTGGGGGATAGTTGAAGGTATCCATTGTGTGGAGATGCTTTTTTGTGAAGATTAAGACTCTGCATCACGAAATTTTTTAGAACAGTACCTGAATATTTTTAAAAATAAGAAACAATCCAGGTAGACACTCCCTTGACTAAAGTTGAGAGCTTTAATTCTAACGTATTAACGAAGCAGACTCTTGGATGACTGAGAGTTCGCAATCCATTTTTTGTCGTAAGGAAATATGTATAATAACGTTTTCTATCGATTATGGATATGCATATCTATTTGGTCAGCAATAATTTTGATAAGACACCGTTTCTTTATAAAACAATGCTCTGTTTCTTAATGTTATTTAGATATTGTACTTGTCTGATTGAGATGCCTACGGATATCTTTATTCTTTTTGCAAATTACATCGGTTAGGTTGAATTTTGTTCTCCTGAGATAACACGGGGCTTTTAAACATGAAAAGACCGCAAGGCTTTTTGAAAAAGCACTTTGCAGCCATCTGATTTCTTTTCTTGTTTAAATGAAAATCAATTGTATTCTCTTCTGATTCAAAGGTAGGATCTAAATATATTTAATTACCTTTAATTTATACATATGTTTCATCAAATCTTCCGGAATCGATTGTTGACTTCAATTGTATGTTTTTTGAATGCTTTTCCAGAAATTAATTTTTACCTGTTTTGCTTTGTCCATATATAAGATTAAGAAGCTGCATATATTCATCTTCTTGTCCGATATCAAATCTTTTCCCTTCAATCATTTTTCCATATACTTTTTTAGTCATAATTAAAGAATGAATCGCATCTGTTAATTGATATTCCCCCCCAACGCCAGGTTGAATGTTTTTTAATAAAGAAAAAATATCAGGCGTGAAAACATATCTACCAATTACTGCAAGATTAGATGGAGGATTTACTTTTGGCTTTTCTATAATATTTGTAATATCCATATAATTATCTTTTACAACATTCCCTTCGATAATACCATACTTCTCTATGCACTCGTCTAGTACCGTATGAATGCCTATTACACTATTTTTTGTCTCTTTATAAATACTAATCAACTGATTTAAAGCAGTTTCTTTATCCGAAACTACAATATCATCTGGCAAGAGTACAGCAAAAGGTTCATTACCAATAAATGTTTCACCTAATCTTATTGCCTCACCAAGTCCCCTCGCGTATGGCTGCCTTATATAATGGATTTGAACATTTGGAATAGCAAGATCTTTTAACAGGTGGGCTTTTTTTTCTTTTTCTAAAAAAGCCTCCAATTCTAATGAATAATCAAAGTAATCAACTATTAAATCCTTTCTGCTAGAAATTACAATTAATATTTGTTCAATACCTGACTTTACAGCCTCTTCCACAATATAATGAATCGCAGGTTTATTACCTATTGGAAACATTTCTTTTGGAATTACCTTTGTAATTGGAAGGCTCCTTGTGCCGTAACCAGCGGCTGGAATGATTGCTTTTTTTATCACTAATCTCTCGCTCCCTTGAGTGTTTAGAATATTAATATTCAGTAACCGCCTTACCTGCGCATGACGATTCCAAAAGAGGCTTTTACCTTCTGATTGCTTTTATTGCTTATATGAATAGGCCTTTCATTTGTCACCAATCCAACTTGTCCCTCAATATACTGTAACAACTAGTACTATAGTACTAAGTTCAGAGAGGTGATTATCATATGGATATATGTATTATAGGCTCTGGTTATGTGGGAATCACATCAGCAGCAGTATTAGCAGATTTAGGTCATGATGTTATATGTGTAGATAAGGATCAAGAAAAAATTCAAGCTCTTCAAAAGGGGGAGTGCCCCATTTATGAACCAGATTTAAAGGAGCTTATTCACAAAAATAGAAACCGATTACAATTCAGTTGTGATATCGATAATGCTATTCGACAATCACCTGTTATTTTTATCGCTGTAGGAACCCCTTCTACATTAAGTGGAAAGACGGATTTAAAATATATCTACTCCGTCATTGATCTACTGGTTCCAGCTATAACATCGTATAAAACTATTATTACGAAAAGTACAGTTCCACCAGGTACAAATCAACAATTATATGAAACACTTATTAAACGTGGGGTTTCATCAGCCTTATTCAATATTGTCTCCAATCCTGAATTTCTTCGCGAAGGCTCTGCTGTTCACGATATGTTCAATCCAGATAGAACTATTATAGGTATCCAAAAAGGTGACAAAACATCGTTAAAGATTATGCAGGATATATATAAAGGGATTAATGCTCCTTTCCTTTGTACAGGTTTAAATGAAGCAGAGATGATTAAATATACATCTAATGTATTTTTGGCTACCAAAATTTCTTTTATAAATGAAATTTCTCGAATTTGTGATGCATATAACATTGATATTGTTGAAGTGGCAAAAGGAATTGGCTATGACTTTCGAATTAATCCTCATTTTCTTCAGGCGGGGATGGGATATGGCGGATCATGCTTCCCAAAAGACTTACATTCACTCATTTATACAGCAACTGATAGACACGTAGCAGTTCCTATTTTACAAGCTGTACAATCCATTAACTCGACACAGATAGATCTCTATGTTGAAAAAATTAAAAAAGCTATAAAAGAACCCTCTTCAAAAAAAATAACAGTTTTAGGAATTGCCTTTAAGCCAAATACTGATGATATTCGTAGTTCCCTTGCCGTAATACTTCTTGAAAAGTTAATCCCTCATGGCTATGATTTACATGCCTATGACCCCAAAGCTTTTCTTCCTTCACATTTAAAAAGACAAGTTACCCAGCATGATAACCTAGAATCTTCAATTACAAATTCTGATTGTATTATTATCGCCACGGACTGGAATGAATTTAAAACACTTAATTGGAAACAAGTCAAACAAGTTATGAAGGGATGCACAATCGTGGATGGACGCAATTGCATTGAAAAAGGTGAAATAGAAAAATACGGATTACAATATATTGGAGTGGGTCGGTCATGAAAATACTTGTAACAGGAGCCGCTGGTTTCATTGGCTCACATCTGTGTCAAGCGTTACTTAAAAATAGTGCATATCATGTAGTTGGAATTGATCATTTCATCGGTCCTACCCCAGCTACTTTAAAGACAGGTAATATACAATCTCTCGAATTGAATTCACGTTTTCAATTCATACGAGAAGACATTCTAAATACAGATTTATCAATACTATTACAAGATATAGATGTTGTTTATCATCTAGCTGCTATTCCTGGTGTGAGATCAAGTTGGGGAAAAGATTTTCAGCCTTATGTTACAAATAATATAATGGTTACACAGCAGTTACTTGAAGCCTGTAAACACATAAAATTAGATAAATTCATTCATATATCCACATCTTCTGTTTATGGTGAAAAATCTGGCGCAGTTTCTGAGGATTTATTACCTACCCCTCTATCTCCATACGGTGTTACCAAATTAAGTGGTGAGCACTTATGTCATGTTTATCACAAAAATTTTCACATACCAATTGTTATTTTAAGATATTTCACAGTGTATGGGCCAAGGCAGCGTCCTGATATGGCATTTCATAGATTAATTAAACAACTGCTAGTAGATAAACCTCTCACAATATTTGGTGATGGAACACAAACACGTGATTTTACCTATATTGATGACTGTATACGAGGAACAGTGGCCGCTTTAGAGACAAAAAAAAATATAATAGGTGAAGTTATCAATATCGGTGGAAAAGAACAAGCATCCATTTTAGACATCATTTCTATGTTAGAAAAAATATCAGGGAAATCAGCAACCAAAAACTTTCTAAAATCAGTTCCTGGAGAACCGAAGCAGACATGGGCAGATATATCTAAGGCCAGTACATTACTGCAATATTCTCCAACAGTTTCTCTATCCGACGGACTGGAAGCAGAATATCATTATATAAAACAACTATACAAAGGGGATTAGTTTATGAAAATTGCATATATATGTACAGAAAAATTACCATCTCCCGCAATTAAAGGTGGAGCAATTCAAATGATGATTGATGGGGTGTCCCCCTATATAAGTCAAGATTATGAACTTACTATTTTCTCTATTTCAGATCCAAGTCTTCCAAATCAAAAAACACAAGACAATGTCAATTACGTGTATGTGCCTCAAAAAGATTATGAACAGCATGTTATAAGAACACTTCAAACCAATACCTTTGATATTATACATGTCTTTAATCGTCCTAAAAATATACCTCTATATAAACAAGCTTCTCCACACAGTAAATTTGTATTAGGCCTTCATAACGATATGTTTGCTGAACATAAACTATCTATTTGTGAAGGCAATCTTATTATTGAAATGGTTACCGCCATTGTGACTGTTAGTAACTATATTAAACAAACAGTGATTGAGAGGTTTCCACAAGCTGAAGAAAAGATTTCTATTGTCTACTCTGGTGTTAATTTAAAACAATCTCCCTCCATCTGGACACCAACAGGACAAAAGATAAGAAATGCATTTCGTACAAAATACGGTATCCAAGATAAAAAAGTGATTCTATTTGTTGGCCGATTATGTAAAAATAAAGGTCCAGACTTGCTCATTCAAGCTATGAAAAAGATTATTCAAACGCATAAAGATACGGTACTTGTAATTGTTGGTGGTAAATGGTTTAGTGATAACCGAGTAAATAAATATGTTAAAAAGCTATATAGAATGGCTAGGCCAATTAAAGAACACGTAATTTTCACCAAATTTATTCCTGCAGATCAAATTCATAATATATTTCTAATGGGGGATATATTTATATGTAGCTCACAATGGAACGAACCATTGGCACGTGTTCATTATGAAGCAATGGCTGCTGGAATCCCAATTATTACAACAAACCGTGGGGGAAATGCAGAAGTTATAACAGATGAATATAACGGCTGCCTAGTAAAACAATATGATAATCCAATGGAGTTTGCCAGACTTGTCCAGGCTTTGTTATCTCAACGAGAATTTGCACAATGGATTGCTGAAAACGGAAGAAAAATTGTGGAGGAAAACTTTACATTTAAGCATACAGCAAAAAAACTAGATCAGGTATATAAACAAGTAGCAGAATCTACTAATCAGCCTGCTAGAAATCTAATACGCCCTCTCAAAATTCTAATTGTTTAAACTGCCCAGTATTTAACGTTCTGATGGGCTATTTGAATTGAGGAATTCCTAAATACAGAAACTTAACGGTTTCTAACTAATTAAACTATTCCTGTAGTTCCTAGGGGTAGGAGGTGGAGCGCTCTGTTGCTAAGATTCTGTCCTACATTAACTTCTCAATCGTAATATGTGTGCTAAAAGAAGCAAGAGTCTACTCAAGAAGATTTGGATTTTTAACGTTTTTATTTTGATCAAAACAATTCGAACATAACTAACTAGAAATAAACATTATTGATACAACTACAATTTTCTTCCCGTACCATTTTGCTTTTTATTGAGGAAACTCGGCAGAGCAAGAATGGTACGTTAATATTTTCTAAATTTCTTTATAAGTATGATTCCGCATAGCAAGGAAACGATTAAATGCAAAAAGGCTATAAACAATGATTCTCGCAATTCAGACTTTGTTTTTCCGATTCTTATAAATGCGAAAACTCCAAATGTTATTGATTAACATGGATTGCACCTCATCTTTATGTATGGTTCCTGTATTGTACAAAATAAGATAGACTAATGCTTGCCGATATTCAACCCCTTCCTAAATTTGATATTTCACATCTTTATATTTTTGAGGAGAGAGCCTTCTATCGAAAAAATAAATACGTGTGTTTGATATAAAAGATATATAAAGGTTGCCTATTATGTATATGTTAAAGAACAAAAAACGCTTGGAGAACCAAGCGTATTTTAGTGCTGATTATTTTACGCGTCTTCTTCTTCACCATCGTCATCATCGTCTTCATCATCGTCGTCTTCGTCTTCTTCGTCTTCTTCGTTTTCGCCTTCCTCGTCTTCTTCTTCCTCTTCTACCTCGTTTTCTACCTCGGCTTCCTCGTCTTCCTCGTCTGTAAAGATAACTTCTGTTTCATCAGCATATTGAATTTCAACCTCTACACCATTATGTGTACCAGATTGAATTATTTCAGCTAGAGATTTTAGAACTTCCTGTAAATCACCATCTGAATTCACACTAAAGCCATTCTCAACATCTAGTTTTATTTTTGCTCTCTTCACATCAGCCATTTACCTAACTCCTTCAATATAGATTTATATATACTATGTTGAAAGAATATGAAAAGATTAATCTATTTGCGGAAATTTCATTATTCATTTTCCTTAGCGCTCTTTACTAAGTTTGCTATCCATGGGCTTTTTAATGGATGATCGGGAGTAATAATTTTGACTTTTACTTTCGGCTTTTCTATTTGAGTTGGAACGACCTCATTTTGTTCCGTTTTTTGTTCTTCTATTTCTATTGAATTTTGAGTCTCTTCATCTTTTACTTCATCAATTATTGTAGTTTTTTGTGAGGATTTTTCATCTAGTTCTATTTTATTTTTCTTTTTCTTCCTCTTCTTCTTCTTCGTCGTCTTTCTCGTCTTCTGAATCTCTTCATCTTGTACTTCATTTTTCACTTCATCTTTTACTTCATCAATTATTGTAGTTTTTTGTGGAGACTTCTCTTCTAAATCTAGCAATCCGATTTTGGGTAACTCCTCTAATTCTATTTCCTTAATAATCTCTAAATTCTCTAGCACCGACGATTCATTTAGTACAATATTTTTTTGCTGTTCATACTCTGACAATTCCCACCCCATTGGCCCTGGTGGAGAAAACACAAATTTCTCTAAATCTAAAATAGGGATTACTATCTCTTCTTGTTCGGAACTCATTTTATTTCCCCCCGCTACTGCTCTTGATTTCTTGATAAATATCAGAAAAATTTTGTAAAAATTCTTCTTTAGAGTCTTCAAGTGCAATGATATTTTGCAATGCCCAAATATACTTTTCATCAGACCAAGAGCGCTTTTGTCCTAAATAGTATTTATGTGCAATTGCACAGAATAAGTGAGGGAACGATAAATCAGTCCAAAGAACACGAAATTGTTTTTCTGATAAGGAATTTTCCGAATCATATGCACTCAACATATGAATTGCTAAATTAGTATCCCAAACTGACATTTTTTTCATCACTTTATTTAAAATGATACGTAGATCCCTCACGGGTAAATCACTTGTAATAGAATGTAGCTCTTTCATAAACACAGCATCATCTATTTCTGCAAACCTTGCTAAAGTAAAATCTTGCTGACAAAAACTATTAGATGCAATAACTTCTTTTGTCCATTGGTCATAATATGGATCATCTATTTCTTGTAATGCTCTCTTACCACGTGCTAACATCTTATCGACGTACTCTAAAAACATCGTTGAAAATACATCATCTGGAAAGGAGAGTGCAATTCTTTTATTTCCTTCTAATTCTTGTAATTTCCATCTGTATAATTTATGCCATTTTCCTAATCGACTCCGAATTTTACTTTCTTGCATAGGAATATAGCCTTCTGATGCTTGATGAAATTTCCCTGCATATATGAGTACCTTTTCTAACTGTTCTTTATTGTAATATATGACTTCTTTCCCTTGATGCTTATCATATAGTACATATGCATACCCATCAGATCCAATACAAAAGCCCCCTCTTTTTGTTTTATTAATGTTTGTAATTGGTAATCCATTTTGAAGGAGATGTAAATGTGCTCCAGCAATAAATAGCATCCTTTTTGGATGCATATGTGCTTGCTTTAATATTTTTAATCCTTCTTCTGTTTCAACTTCCCACATTGTTCTCCCACTTCTGCTTGATTGTAAAATGATATTACTTACTTCAAATGGATAAAAACTAAGGACCTTTTTTAAATGTTCACTCTCTAATCCAGTTGTTTCTTCCAACTTTCATCACCCTCCTCTTAAATTTTATAAAACTTCCCCATACACTTTCATTAAATCCATAGCGACTCGGTTCCAATTAAATTCTTTTTCGACCTTCGCACGTCCATATTTCCCTATCTGTTTTCTTTTATTTTCGTTATTTAATAGATCAATTATCTTTTCTGCATATGCATCAGGATTCTCAAAGTCATTGACAATATATCCATTTTTCCCTTCTTCAATAACTTCAGGGTTACCGCCTCGATTACTTGTGATAATTGGTAAACCCGCTGCCATTGCTTCGTAATGCACTCTAGCAAGAGGCTCTTGCCACTGTGAAGAGCAAACAAAAATATCTGACATAGCATAAAGTGTTGAAATATCCTTTGGCTTAACAAATTTAATAAAGACTACATGTTCTGGAAACATTGCACCTAAGGTATATAAATGTTTTACATAATTATTTACATTGTTATCTCCAAACCATTTTGAACCAATAAAAACCATTACGATGTCTGGGTTCTTCTCAATTATTTTAGGAAGAGCTTGTAGCAAAATATGAGGACCTTTTACTTTGCTCAAGCGTCCAACAAACAAGACTATTTTTTTATTTTGTAAATTCAACTGTTTTTGCACATGATTTTTAACTTTTGTACCATTCGCGGTCCACGAAGGATAATATTCATTTACATCTACACCAGAATATACTGTTCTTGTCTTTGCTTTTGCAGTTTGAAAGCGTGAGGTAATTGTTTTTCCTATATAATCACTAACTGTTACAATTTTGGAAACAGCGGCAATACATGCTTCGCCCTCTTTATCACTTATCTTTTCGTATGCAAACATTTCATTATGCACACTTAATACGAATTTAGTCTGTGGTGCCGCCTCACGTAAAATTGTAATCCAATTGGGACGATTACATAAATGAACCACATCATATTTTTCCTGTTTCAAATGTTTAATAACATCAGGCAGATACTCCTCTTCTGGAAAACGTATATACCTTACACCTTTGTTTTTTTCTTCTGATTTTAAATTAGGATCTGTTATAGAAATAACTGTCACATTTTTTCCATTAGAAGCAATAATGGAAGCAACAGAATCTATATAAATTTGAATAGCTCCCCCCCGTACAGCTGGTACAGGTAGCTTTTCAGTGGATATTATCGCAATTTTCATTAAATCGCCTCCCTGTTTCATAAAATACAACTTTCTTCATATGTTACGAAGGAACCCTTATATTTGTGAGTTATCAAGCATTATTTCATCTTTTATAATTGAAGATAAATAGTACTTTTTCTTCTTAAAGGCAAATGGCTAGAGCAAAAATGGTCATGTACCATACAGTAATAAGAGAGTATAAAAGGATGGTGGTATATGTGGAGAATCATAATGAAGAAGCGGTGTATACATTATCGCCCGAAGAGGAGCAAAAATTAGTAGCATTGGCAGAGACAATGATTCAACATTGGGACATTCAAGCGACTACAATTGAATTAATACAAGGTGGACAACTAGCCTTAGTATGGAAAATTCATACTGCAGATGGACCATTTTGCTTAAAGAGAATTCATCGCCCTGAAAAAAAGGCTTTATTTTCTATTCACGCTCAAGATTATCTTGCAAAGAAAGGCATGCGTGTACCGAGCATAATTCCAAGCAAAGTGAATCAGTTATATACAAAACACGGTCCATTTTTATTTGTTGTTTATGAATGGATTGAGGGAAGACCATTTGAGCTTACAATGCAAGAAGACCTTGAAATGATTATGAAAGGGTTAGCGGATTTTCATGTAGCTTCTATTGGCTACAAACCGCCACCAGGCATACCCATCTTTACAAAACTGGGACGTTGGCCCAATCATTACATTAAAAGATTTCAACAGATGGAGATTTGGAAAACTTTATCCGCAACTATGCCGGATGACCCATTTTCACAATTGTACTTGACTGAAATCGATGCTTTCATTTCAGAAGCAAAACACACACACCAAAGACTATTGGAATCTGAATATACAAAATGGACTGATGAATTACAAGAATTCCCTAATTTATGTCATCAAGATTATGGAACAGGAAATTCCTTATTAGATCCAAGTAATCAAATTTGGGTAATTGATTTAGATACAGTTTCTTACGATCTTCCTATTCGAGACTTGCGTAAAATGATTATTCCTCTCCTAGATACAACTGGTGTTTGGAATGCAGATCAATTTCAAATTATGATTAACGCATATGAGTCAGTTTCTCCTTTAACAACTGAGCAGAAGAAAATTATGTTTATTGATATGTTATTTCCTTACGAATTGTATGATGTGATTCGTGAAAAATACGTCAGAAAATCACCATTACTTGCTGAAGAACTAGCTGGAGCTATGGAATATGAAAGGATAAAGTCAAAAGCTTTAAATATGTTAATAGAGGAATTTTAATACGCAATACAAACCGTTTCGGTGCAAAGGTCACTGTTATCTTTTCCGACAGAAGGCCGCTTCCTCAAAAATGCGAAGGCGTGAAACACCAATTTTAAGTTGAAGATAAATGCCGGTAGGCATAAGTCTACGTTTTTTCATTTTTACTAGAAGTAAGAATAAGAAGCCTTAATTGCGAGAACCATTGTTTGAAGTTGTTTTGTATTTAATCGTTTTCTTGCTATATGGAAGCATACTTATAAAAAGCAAGGAAAAGATTAACGTATCATTTTTTCACTGACGAGCTTACTCAATAAAAAAAGAAAATGGTATGGGAAGCAAAGATGTAGTTATATCAAAAACGTTTATTTTTAGTCAGCTATGTTCGAATTACATTTACCAAAATAAAGACGTTAAAAATCTTAATCTTCGTGAGTATAATTACCCTTCTTGTAGTACACATAACGATAGATATGTTAGCGTAGGACTAAATCTTAAAAACGAAGCTATCCCTCTTTTAACTCCAGGGATAGCTTAATTGATTAGAAACATTAGGGGATTAAGTGAAGATTGTTTCAGCAAAGTTCTGTAATGAGGATCAATAAAACTGACACGGACTGTTCAATTCAAAATTATAATACACTTCCAAACAAAATATGTACAAGCCAACTTTATTTAATGCATGCTCCTCTAAAAGGAGTCTGTAGAATAGCCCTTTCAATATAGTATTTTTAACAACTCTTTGAATGCAAATGAAAAGAGCATCCACAAATGTTAGATGCCCCTATATAAAGTATCAAAACACCCTTTTGATTTAAATGGAGTGATAAGAGGAATTGGATTTATATCAAATAATCTAAATTCTCGTTTACCATTATCAGAATTAAAACAAAACTGATACATCTATCCCCCTCCTATAATAAGTATGTATTATATAGTAAAAAAATTTTCAATTTATTATGCTCCTCGATCATCACTTACCGCTAAAATGCTACTAATTGCAACACTAATTTGGTTTGGATTTTCAAGACCCCCACCATTTGCATTACTTTCTACTTCAAAGCCTTCCCCATTATCACGACAAAGGATAACAAAATTTTCTCCAATCTATGTAATAAGGCCTTCTACGTGAAATGATGGTAAAAATAATACAACTCTCGCCCCAACCAATTGAAATGCTTGCAACAGAGTTAGAATTTCATTATTATCCATTCTCTATCACTTACCTTTACTTCTAATTTTGACACCTAACAATACAATTCAATTCAATTAACTTATTATTAGTTGTCAAAATAGAGTATGTTTAAAAGTAATAATTGAAATAGACAGGTTGGTAAAAACTTTTTATTAATAAATTATTATAATACGGTGTTTTAAAAATAATTCATAAAAAAGATCCCTATTAAACACGTTTTATATTTAAATAAAAAATCCACACCTAACTAGACTCATATGCTCACACCATCCTTTCTAGACGAGCATAAGATGTACTAACGAACGAAAGGGGGTAATTTTGATGGGTTTTGGTTTTGATGGAGGTTGTGATTTCAATAGATGTGATGATCGGAGAGATCATCATAGAGATCATCACCGAAAAGACGAAAACAATAGACAGGTGAATAATAATCCAGAGTTATTACAATTCTTAAGAACATTAACTCCTGGTACTTGTATTGTTCTTCAATATGATTGCCAACCACCTACAAGTGCAACATTCCAAGGTTTTCAAGGAAACAACGTAATCATTTTATCTGACTTTGATTGTTTCCCAGGATTGGCACGTATTGCAATTAATAAAATTAATGTAATCTCTATAAATTCACCTGATTGTAATCGTTTCTGTTGCAAGCGTAAGCATTGTAAAGAACATGATGAGCATGATCATAGAGATGATTATTAAAAATGAATGAATAGAAATACCTTTCCTTTAATTTTATAAGCCAATTTGCAGAAAAAACACCTATTACAAAATGAAGTGAACCCTGAAAACGGGACACCTATCAAAACACCTAAACCACTTGTTCCCTAAATTCTTTAGGGGATAGGTGGTTTAATTTTTCTTGAATTCGCACACAATTGTAGTAATGAATGTATTCTAGCACAATCTTTCGCACAGTTGTGTTGGATACTTTTGTTATCTCTTGTGAATAGAAGGCTTCACTTTTTAAATGACCAAAGAAGCTTTCCATGACGGCATTATCATGGCAATTTCCTCTCCGGGACATGCTGGTGATCATGCCGTTTTCTTTGGCATATGCTTGAAATTCCTTCGCTGTATAAATACTTCCTTGATCTGAGTGAAGAAGGACATCTTTTACTTTTCGCCCTCTCATTGCTTGTTTTAATGTCTTCATTGCTAATGGCAGTGCTTGGGACTCGCTGATGACATAACTAATAATTTCACGATTAAAGGCATCCATAATCGTTGATAAATACAAGGTACGCTCTCCAAATAATAGATACGTCACATCCGTAAACCACTTTTCATTTGGTGTGGATGCATCGAATTGGCGTTCCAATCGATGAGGGGCTACTACTGGCTCCGCACCACTGATATATTTCTTTTTCTTTCGACGAACTTTTGAGAGAATCTGATTTTGTCTCATGATTCGTAATACTTTTTTATGATTCACACACAGTCCCATTTTCCGAAGAGTTGCGGTCACTCTTCGATATCCATATCGTAATTTATGCCGAAGACAAACATCCTTTATTTTCTCTTCTATCTCATCTCTTAGGTCCACTGTTCGTTGTAACCAACGATAAAATGTAGACCGGGGTAATTCTAATACATTACACAATTCTTTTACCGTTAGTTTTGTTTTTAAATCGGTCCATAAAGTAACTACAGTTTCCGGGTTCAACTCCTTTCGATTTCCAGATACTTTCCCCATATCAGTAATTTTGTTTTTAACTGTTTATTTTCTAACCGTAGCTGTTCCAATTCATTTAGCTCTTTTGGCCCTTTTCCATAAGAATATTGTTTTCCTACAGGTTGTTGAAAACGGTACGTTTGACCGGTACGATACCACTTCATCCACGTCTTAATTTGGGAAACATTTTTAATTCCAAACTTCTCCATAATGGTCCGATTGGAATATCCATCCTTTTTCATTTCAATCACTTTCCACTTTATTTCTTCTGGGTAATGAACTCTTGTCTTCAAACCAAAAACACCTCCATTGAATTTGCATACTTAGTATGCGAATTCAGGAGGTGTTTTTTTCATGTACCACTATTCGGGTTCACTTCAAAAATAGGTGTTTTTTCTTTCCTAAATTTACTGAACTGAACGTAAATAACAAACCATTCCATATATCGGACATATACTATGGTAAGGTCGGCATCCAAATGACCCAAATAAATACCCATGCCAAGAAATAAAACTACAAAGTATTTCTTGGCACCTTTTACATAAAACAAATAAATTATTAAAAATGTACAAACCTAATTAAAAATTTACAAATATAATATATCCTACCTCTCTTATCATCTTAAAAAGGGATTTATTTTATATAAATCCCTTTTTAAGTATTTAAATACCTAATATAATCTATATAACATAATAATTCCTAAAAACAAAATAAGATAAGAGCCCTCCCCTCTTATCTTTTATTTATATTTATTTAAGGTGTTATTAACCTACGCGTCGAACACTAATAACATCTAAGCTTGTCACATTAAGAGTCCCAGCAGCATCTACCCAAATAAGAAATCCATCCTCTACACGAATAAAGACGCCTGTTCCATCAATCGCAGTTCCGCCTGAAAAAACTGTAATTCTGTCGCCTTCTCGTAAACCATCTAATCTTCTATTACCCACTTCGCTCACCTCCTCATGGTCCCTATTTCTTCGGTTTCTATTACATTCAACACATTTACATTATTTAAAATGCTATTAAACTACGCGCCGAACACTAATAACATCTAGGCTTGTCACATTAAGAGTCGCAGCAGCATCTACCCAAATAAGAAACCCATCCTCTACACGAATAAAGACGCCTGTTCCATCGATCGGACCTCCGCCTGAAAAAACTGTAATTCTGTCGCCTTCTCGTAAACCATCTAGTCTTCTATTACCCACTTCGCCCACCTCCTCATGGTCCCTATTTCTTCAATTTCTATTGCATTCAACACATTTACATTATTTAAAATGCTATTAACTTACACGTCGGACACTAATAACATCTAGGCTTGTCACATTAAGAGTTCCAGCAGCATCTACCCAAACAAGAAATCCATCCTCTACACGAATAAAGACGCCTGTTCCATCAATCGCAGTTCCGCCTGAAAAAACTGTAATTCTGTCACCTTCTCGTAAACCATTTAATCTTCTTCGCCCTTCAAGATTTCTCTGTTCTCTTACTTCCTCACGTCTTCTTCTTCGATTTCTATTACATACATCACATTCACATCTACGTTCAAAAGACATTTAACATACCCCCTTTTCCCTAAAAAATTTATTTGCATTATATAATATGAAAGAAATAAATTAATTGATTAGACTTACTTCCTCTATCAAACATCCAATTTACTAATTTTCCAAAAAAATTCACTAATTTTAACAATTGTACAAGCCATTTTGTATTACCTGCATACATTAACAATGAGATGATTAACATCTTACTATACTCCAAATCCCAAATTACCTGTTCGTTAGCTATCTTTAAAAAATAGAAAAAAGGTCAGTTTTCAACTGACCTTTTTTCTATTTTTTAAAGATATATATTTTGGAAATTAAACACCCCTTACTTATAAATACATATATTATATAGTGCTCCAACACACTACTAAATAAAACTCCACTAACAAAGAAAGAACTTATTTTCTATCTGTCAAGAATTTAGGTTCTTTTTTTACCGTTTAACATCTATTTATATAAATAATAAATTTTTAATTCCCTCCCATAATTTATGTAAGACTATCATTCAAAAATCACCAGTCCAAAAAGCGGCAGGTGAAAGGCTATTTTTCTAATTTCTATCATTATTTATTGTTTTCATTTGCTAAAATCTACAAAGATGTCAGAGTGTTGGAAAATCCTAAAGGGTTTTCCGACACTCTGAGAAAAGGACGCTTGTGAGAACGTCCTTTTTTATTCCTTTAGAAGGTAAGTTACCTTGTTTAAAATAGCTTCAATTTGTTGTGCATTTTTACTATACATTTCACTTGCCGTTTTTGATTTCGTTTCTAAAGAAAATAGTTCAAGATCAGCATGGCATTTTTTTAAAGATACTAATAATAAAGGTTTATTTTGAGGAGAATGCATTTGGAGTTTATCATTATAAATGTCGATAGTAAGTTGTCCATATGAATCAACTTGACCGAGAAAGACATTTTCAATGACAACACCGAGTTTTTCTAGTTCTGAATGTAACCAAGCGCGGTTATGCCCACTAGCTGAAAGAGGTTCATCTAGTACATTTCCGTCCATAATAATAGTTTGTGGTTCCTTTTTATTTGGTACTTTCAAGCCAATATCTTTTGCTGTTAATGGTTGAGATTCTTTCTTTAATAATACATTTAATTCTCCGCTTGGTTCTAAGACGGCAAATTCTACTTCGGATATACTAAAAGCTCCGTTTCCTCTGAGAAGTTCAAGTAATTCATCACTGGTATACTTTTCTTTCTTTAAATTATCCTCAAGTATTTTGCCATCCTTTATTAAAACTATAGACTTACCTTCAAAGAAATCTCTCGCGGCTTTGTTTTTTAAGGAAAGAATTCCTACGAAAAAAGGTACCGAAGCGAAAATAAGTATGGCAAAGACGCCATGGAAAATTTTTTGGTCTAGCCCTGTAGATACTTGAGCGGCGATACCACCAATTGTCATTCCAGCTATGTACTCGAAAAAGGAAAGTTGAGAGATTTGCCTTTTTCCTAAACATTTTGTAATAGTAAATAAAACAATTAATATGAATAGAGAGCGGAAAATGACAAGCGTCCATTCGGGTAGGTGAGACATAGTAATTTCCTCCAGTCTATTTAAAACCCTTTATATTGAGGTTCTTCACGTTCTAATACGGAAACTCTAGCCTTTAAATCAGCAATGCCTGTTTTTATATTTTTACTGGTTCCGTTGGAGGTACATTGTTATCACTAATTTAAACAAGTCATTTATTTAGTAAATCCCACCATAATTTTGGTATTTTTTTGCTTTATTAAAGAGGAGTTTGACCCCATTCAAAAATATTTTTTATCCTTAGTAATCTGATTAGCTAGCAGAAAATAGAAAATAAGATTACTCAAACATACAAACACCATTGTAGGTGGTGCTTGTATGTTTGAGTAATTATTTATTGAAGTAACATGTAATTAATTAATGTTCTATTAAGTTGGATAAAGGAATTTCTTGTTCATTATTAGGTTCATTAAGAGGATATATTCTAGCTGTTTCATTATTTTCAGCTACATTTTGAATATAAATTGGAACTCCATTATACGTTACATTAGCCATGACTGGTGAAGCGGCAATCTCTTGTGCTCTTTGTTTGTTCATTATAATGACCTCCTTTTGATTTGTAACAGTTATAATATTTACTACAAACTACTTAAGTATTCTTATTACTCAATAATAAGTAAACAGGGAGCTAGTTTTAAAATCAAGATGCTTAGCATGAGTATTCCGAAAAGGTGAGTAGCATGGTTACAATGACTTTTGTTAGGCAATAAGAAGTAACTTTTTGAACTACCCCCACTTTCACTTCGTTTAGAAGAGGGGATTCCTAAGTAAAGAGTTCTATCTAACTCTAATTGATTAGGCTAACCCCGCAGTCCTTGCGGTTAGAAGCCTTATCGCTTCATTCTTTAGATTGATACTTGCGTTAATATTCCTATCATGGTATGTACGACAAGAAGGACAGTCCCATTCACGTAGGTTTAGATTTTTAACGTCTTTATTTTGATACCCACAACAAGAACATAATTGGCTGGAAGCAAATGTTTTCGATACGACAATGACTTGTTTGCCATACCATTTTGCTTTGTATTCTAGCATGGCTCGAAACTGTGACCATGATACTTCACTAATTGCTTTTGCTAACTTATGGTTCTTTAACATATTCGATACTTGCAAATCCTCTATACCGATAACATCGTGGTTTTTGATAATTTCAGTTGAGATTTTGTCTAAGTAATCTTTTCTAGCATTTGCCATGTATTCATGAATTCTAGCTACTTTTACTCGTTGTTTATTCCAACGAGAAGATCCTTTCATTCTTCTAGAAAGAACACGCTGTTCTTTTGTCAATTTCTCTTCTAATGATCGAAAAAATTTCGGATTTTTATAGGTTGTTCCATCTGACAAAATGGCGAAATCTTTTAGTCCCACATCCATTCCGATGTAAGATTGTGTTTTCAGAAATTCTTGTACTTCTGTTTCAACTAACAATGATACAAAGTATCTGCCAGAAGGGTTCCGTCTAACTGTAGCATTTACAATACGTCCTGTTATTTCACCACTTTTGGCAAATCGAACAAGACCTAGTTTTGGCAATTTTATTTTGTTTTCTACAACGGCAATGTTTTCATTTGTTTGCTTTGTGGTATAGGATTGTACGTTATTCTTCTTAGATTTGAAACGCGGGGCACTATTTTGTTTTTTGAAAAAGCGTGTATACGCATCCGTCAGGTTGCGAACAGACGACTGAATTGCAATACTATCCACTTCTTTTAGCCAAACAAACTCTTTCTTCATGGCAGGAAGTTTGGCAGAGCATGTACCATATGTTAAACCTTTCCCAGTTTCTTTGTATGCGTGATCCCATAGGGATAGGAAATAATTAAATACAAAGCGAGAACAACCTATCGTTTTGTTAATTAGAATTGCTTGTGCTTGATTTGGATAGATACGAAACTTATAGGCTTTATTAATTATCATTTGATTCACCTCCATTTCGGTATATGACTATTATATACCAAACGTACATTCGATTGATAGTGACGTAACACTTTATGTATGTCGAACAAGGGATGGCTCCTTGCCATCCCTTGTTCGACGCCAATTCATCTCCCACCTACTCTCACTTCACGTTCCTTGAGGAAGGAGTCTTCTTGACTAAAATGATAAATTTCTGAAATGTACCCATAAACAGAAAACACCTCTTGTACCATATCTAATAAAATAAGGTATAAGAGGTATTTTTTCTTGTTTTATTCTATTGGGTTACTCTATATCGTTCTCCTATATTTAAGAATTCGCTGTAAGCCAATAATAATCTTTACATTAACCTGTTATTGATTATTCTTTTCTTGAATTTCTTCAGAAGGTTCTTCAGTTGGATCTGGCTCATTCTCATCAACGCCATTGCAACCGCACAAGAAACCTACAGATAAAATAGTAGACATGATAGCAAGTAGATATTTTCTTTTCTTCAAGTGATTATTGCCCCTTTCAAATAAATATTTATGTGATTATCATCCGCCTAAAAAAAGAATATGCTATATCCTTCCCGACATTTTTTCCTTTATATCAAATTTAATAATTAAGGGATTAACTAAATGTCTGTAGTTTATTCCAAAACATATCTCAAGAAAAAGTTACTTTAGTAAAAAAAATGTGAAAGATTATGTACTGCGATTTATCAAAGATATCGTCAGGAATGTTTCAAATCTACAAAAAATATTTTTCTATATACATTTATAATCCAGGTAACAAAAGAATTAAATAAATATGAAGTACTGCCAATAACTATACTGGTTAAGATTCCTATGAAGGCACTTCCTATGATATCAAATGGATAATGATGCCCTAACCAGATACGTGAGAACCCTGTCAAAATTGCTAAAAGCCACATGATTGAGCCAAATAAACGTTCACGAAGTAAGACGGAGGTTGCTAAGGCAAATGCTATGGCTGTATGTTTACTAGGAAATGAAGAATTATTCTTTGATGGAATAAGTAAACGCACACGGTGTATAACAAACGGACGAGGTTTAAAATAAAAGAACTGGATAAAACGGTTTATACATAATGAAAATCCTACTGATACCCCTGCAAATAAAATAATTTTTTTGTAAGATTTGTTTCTAAACCACATTAGGGCTAACAAAAAAATGTACAGGAATCGAGTCTTTTGTGAAATAAATATCATAAATGTATCTATGGTTGAATTACGCCCAGCTAGACGATTGATAGCCTTAAACATTTTGTAATTCATGCAGATGCTCTCCCTTGTTTTTGAAATGTTTATATAAATATAATGCCCTCACGAAAGAGAAATATGTAATGTGCATGTCCTTTCTTATTATTCTGCTCGATATAAATAGATAAATAATATATAGTTGCAAATCGAACATGTTAACGTGATAATGCTCCTCCTACTGGTTATGTACATTTTTAGTTTAGACACAAAAATTTGTAGAAAGCATACTTCCCTATATTCCCTTGGCATTCTTAACTTGACATTGATATAGAGCTACACCTTTTAGAGCAGTTTACGAAGGCTGTAAATGTTATTTCTTACTAAAAAATAATAGTTAAGTTTAGGTACGGGAATCATGCTGTGAATATCTACTAGGCAAGATCACTTTCCTCATTAAAAAAGCTGTTCTTAAGTGTGAACTAAGGCAAACAGTTCTAAGTACTCTGTATACGAAACTGCGATTTTTCAAATACTTTAAGTAGAAAGCCTTTCAATAGGAGTGAAAAAGGTGATAAGAGACAAAAGTAAAATGATTCATCTATTTTTATTATTAATTGTTACAACAGTTTTTATATGGTCCGTTATTAAGCCTGCGAGATACTCGACATGGGCAGCGGAAGCTATTCCCGCCGTTCTCGGTCTAATCTTTATAATTGCAATATACAATAAGTTTCGCTTTACCACTCTCTCTTATATCATTATTGCAATACTAGCTATTATAATGTTCATCGGTGGTCATTACACATACTCAAAGGTTCCACTTTTTAATTGGATAAAAGATGCTTTTGATTTAAATCGAAATCACTACGATCGATTTGGACATTTGATAAAAGGTTTTTTTACAATTGCGATAAGAGAAATATTATTACGGAAAACTCAACTAACCGAAGGTCCTTGGTTGGTTACAATTAGTATAAGTGTTTCACTTGCTATTGCTGCATTATACGAAATCATCGAATGGTTAGCTTTTAGAATAGCAAAGGGAGGAAAAGCAGCAAAAGACTTTTTAGGTACGCAAGGCGATATATGGGATGCACAATGGGATATGTCACTTGCCTTAGTAGGTTCGATTCTTGCGTTACTCACCTTTTCGACATTACATAACCGATTATTAAAAAAGAAGTCATAAAGTTCCAATCTAATAATACATAACTTTTCATTTCCTTTTTGAATTTTTTATAAAACTATTTTGCGCATTTTAGTAAAAAACACTTAGGTAATATTAGGAGGTTCCGGTTTAAAAATCAAGAATTGTTAGTATAAGTTGGCATCATAAATTTCTATAAAATATCGCATTATAAATTATGTGAAATTGAACCTAGTGTTTCTTTTACGATTTTTTTACAGGGGGGACAAAAATGAATATTCTTAACTTCTTGATTTCATTATTCAATTCTAAAAAAATAACTCAACAAATGTTTGAGTTATTCGGAAATAAAAAGAAGAATAATAAAGGATGGATTTGGGCTTCTTTACTAGGATTAGGAACAATTTTGGGATTATTAGCAACACGTAATTCAAGTATGATGAGACCTACAAAACATACGTTCCAAGGTTTTCAAAATAAAACAAGAACATTTATTCCATCCAAAGTAAACTTGGCAAATATAGAGTTTGCTGATGAAATTAAGCCTAACACACAAAAGAAACAAAGTAATCCAAACTAGTAACTGTTACTACTAACAAACAACAACCCTATAAAAAAGCAAATAGCCGGTTTCTTGTTTTACAGGAAATCGGCTAATCTGTTTTAATACGTAAAATTTTCTTTTTTTGATATGGTGATCCGAATTAAATTTTCAACATCTCCACTTGTTAATTGTTATGTATCTTCCTTTAACTCATACCGTTATCCTTTTTGAAAATATAAATTTCAAATCACCTTTAGGATTTAAGATAATACTTTATGATTTAAGAACTTCTTTAGACACCTTAGACTGAGTACAAACAAACTGCTCAATCATTTGATTTAACTCTGTAGCCGCTTTTGTTGGTATTTGATGTTTTGCACCAGTAATAAATCTTAATTCATTACATGGCAATTCTTCATGTAGTAAGTTTGCATGACTATAAAAAGTTTTGTCATTTTCACCATAAACCAACAACATAGGTAGATGAATGTCTTTAAGTTGATTGGTACAATTATATTGCAAACTGTAGCGATAATATTGTTCGATATTTTTGGCATTACCTTTCCGAGCTTCTCGAAACATTTTTTTGAATAATTTATTTGTATTGGAATTCCCCCAAGAAATGGCAAATGCCAAAAATGAAATTGCTCTTGCCTTCGCCAATTGGACACCAAGAGAAATCTTATTTTTTAAATAGCCTTGACGCACTTCTGACATTCCACCTATTAGAATCCCACCTAAACTATTTTCGGAATATGTTAATAAAAATTCCAAGGCAACTGAGCTTCCTGTTGAATACCCACATACAAAAGACTTTTTTATTTCCAGATAATCCAGTAAACTCTTCATATCTTTAGCAATTAGTGAATACGTAATTGGCTGACTTGAACTCTGACTGTTGCCATGTCCTCTAACATCAAAAGCGATTACTTTGAAATTTCTAGATAATTCTTCTAGTTGATATTCAAAATTTTCACAGGTAAGTGTAGGTGGGTGGATAAAAATGATAGGCGTCCCTTCTCCCTTTACTATGTAGTAAAGGTTACACCCCTCTACATCTAACTTTGGCATGTATTGAATCACCTCAACAATTTATAATCTCTTAGTAAAAGCTACTGATTTCATAAGTATTTCCCCCTTAATAATTTGTATAAAAAGAAAGAAATATACTCCCTTTCTATTTTGTTAAAGGATTCAATATTCATTTCCCTCTTCACAAAAGATAAAATGTTAAAAAAAGTTCATTTTGATCTACGAAACATTCTAAACATTTAAGACAGATATATACATGTTTCACTAGTCACTTTTGGAATAAAGCTTTTAATACTTTTTATTCCTGCATAGCTCTCCTCAACTCGCTTATACTATAACTGTAACTTCAAGTTCCAAATTATTACTCAGTACGCGTGGGCTGTCTTTTTACTACACATAGTTAATTTACTTAGTTGCTCGAAATGAAGGTTATTAAACGTTCTACACCTCTAAAAATATCGAATAGTAGAATATTATGGTATTAAGTAATCTTAAAAAGGTGATTGATATGAAAAGATTTCTAATTTTGTATGCCTTATCTTTAATTTTAGCGGGATGTTCAGAAAAAACACCCTCTCTTAAAAAGAATGAATTACAAGTTAAACAAAAAGATAACAAATTGACTCAAAATACAACACATTCATTTCCAAAAAGTAAACCCTTACAACCATCCCCCACTTCATCCACTAAAAAAACATTTTAGATGTGCCGCTTATATCGCAAAAGCCAGAATTAAAATATGGATGCGAAGTTACAAGCTTAGCGATGGTATTACAGCATGCAGGCATTAAGGTTAATAAAATGGATTTAGCTAACGAGATAAAAAAAGATTCTACCCCACTGTCTACAAATAAAAGTGGAGACATCATTCAATGGGGAGATCCTAAAGAAGGCTTTGTTGGAGATATAACTGGGAAAAATAAGGGATACGCTGTCCACGTTCAACCGTTACAAGAATTAATGGAACGTTATCTTCCAAATCGTACAGTAAACTTAACAGGAAAAACTTTTAATACTGTGTTAGCTCAAATTAAGCTCGGTAAACCTGTGGTAGTATGGACTACAGGAGATTATCGCCTTCCAGATAGATGGGAGTCTTGGAAACATGATGACAAAAAAATTACAGCTCCTTTGGATCTACACGCTGTTGTTATTGTAGGTTTGGAGGACAAATACATTTATATAAATGACCCATTAACTGTGAAAAAAGGACATAAAGTGAGTCAAGATATCTTCATTCAATCCTGGGAAGCATTAGGGAAACAAGCATTATCATATCGCTAATCCAAATTTGCTAAATATCTAATATTTTTATTAGTTGCATTCTTTCTATATAACAAATAAAAAGGTCATTTAATGATAAACATAATTTGTATATAGAAGTACAAAAAATAAAATACTTTTTAAACCCGTTTTCATTTTGCATACTATTTCTAATGTGATTTATACTATGTATGTAACTGAAGGTTACAAATCATTGCTGTAAGCGTGGGCTTGTTATGTGTAACAAAGCAGTTAGTTCCATTTACTAATTGTTTTATTGCACAAAATTAAGGTTATTACAATTTAACTAAAAATCACTATTTTCAAGTAGGAGACCGCCACATCGCTATCAACCTAAGATTTCAAGTTACCCCCAAAACGACAAAGTTAGCTTCTTATTTGAAAAAAGATAAGAAGTGAGCTTTTTTCCACTACTGATAATGAGACGTTATGTTAACCTCACATGTATGAAATATACAGGGATTTATAACTTGATATAGAACATAAAAAGGAGGAGTTTATACGGTAAATAAGGGGACATACATGTGGAATTAGAATCCAAGGTTAAAGCAATCGTTTTAGACTTAGATGGTACTTTTTTAAATTCATAAAAGAAAGTGTCTGAAAGAAATAGAAAGGCTATACTGGAGTGTCTGAGAAAGGAATAATGGTTATTTTTGCTACAATAAGGGCACCACGATCAGTTAAAGTTTTTCTTCCTCACGAACTTCAAGACATTGCAACTGCGATTTACTACAATTGAGCTTTGGTAGTAGATAACACATTAGGTTACAGACAACATTACCCGATTGAATCAGCTATCACAAATAAAACTATAGAATTTGTTATTACTCACCAGGATGATGCATGCCTTTCAGTTGAATCGGAAGATATATGGTACAGTAATAAAACATTGGATTACAACAAAACCATGAATGCAGTTTTAAATCCAATTGTAGTTTCATTAAATGAATTAAAAAAGTTAGTGCTTCGAAATTCTTAATCTCACAATAGCCTCACTATGAAAAACTACAAAAACAGTTTATGCATAAAGTAAGTACGCTATGTATCGATGCAGAAACTTTAACTCAAATCATGGCACAAGGTGTTTCTAAAGAACGAGCTATAAGAGAAAAAAGAGCGGAATGAAGTATTCTCCTCGTAGTAAACGACTTAGTGGTATTGATGTATATATGACACTCCCCCTACAGATATTGTCCCGATGGGACGGGTACATGACTGGTATTCTTGGCGTTTGCAAATCGAAAGTTTATTTAAAACGTGGAAATCATTCTTTCAAATTCATCATTGTAAAAAGATAAAACCACAACGATTGAAGTGCCATTTATATGGTCAATTGATTGCCATTCTATTCTGTTCCTCTATTATGTTTCAAATGCACCAATTGCTTCTCACAAAGAAAAAACAAGAGCTTAGTGAGTATACAGCCATATATATGATTAAAGACTATTTTCTTCTTTTATTCCAAACTTTACAAAAAACACCCAAGAGCTATCAAAGATGTTACTTCGTCTGTTCAATCTCCTGCAGCAAAATGGGCGGAAATCTCATCGATATGAGAAAAAAAGATCTTTGATATATTAAGTGTCGTTTATAATTGTACCATGTCTGAAAATCAAGTCACTTAATTCAAAAAAGTGAAACCCGTTAGGGTTTCTTTCGTATGCAAATCTTTCATTCATCTACATTTTCCCTTTAGAAAAAAGAAATAATCTCGCTTAAAATTGATTTTGTATAAGCTTAGCTTGATAGTGATATGGTGCCACTCCTATTCCTCAAAAATCCTATTGATATATGACATATGCTCATTTTGGAAAATTCCTTACCAAAAAGAAGCATATATGATGAAGAGGACATATTTTAAACTATATTCCATTGGAAAGGTGCGGAAACGTAAATGGATTTACATTACAAAAAAAATTTCATTATAACAAGTACGCCTTATTTCCCACATATTAATTTATCAGGCCTTCCTGAAGTAACTAGAATATCTTTATGCTTTTCTAAAACTCCAAAAATGAAAAAAACACCAAAATCACCAAAATCAAAAACATTATACTTTAGGCAATTTATAGAGCATAAAATCCAGTTAGTTCCTCCTGCAAAAAAAGGAACCATCAAAGTTGATAGACAAATATTTACTACGATTGAAAAGGTGTGTTCAGAAGTAGTCACTATTTCGGGATTTATCCGTAAGACTATTACTTATACAGCTTTAGCTTATAACAAGGTAATTCCAAACTATAGGATCCAAGGTGATGTTCCCTTTCAAGGTCTTATAGAATCAAAAGACATTAAAGAGGAGCATCAATTTAGCATCATCGAAGAAAAAATACTCGGCAATGTTTTTACACGTGAAGCTAACTTTGAAAATCCAAAGAAATTTCAAGTATACAAATCACCCTTTGCTTTCAATTTTATAGAGAAAGATGCAGTCAAAGTTTCTATAAAAATGAGTACTTAGTAATTCATATTCTCTTATCTTGAATATGAAATTAGCTCATTACAAAGTCTAACTTTACAATTACTGTTCTTTCTAACATAACTTGTTATCTACTGAAAAAGCATTTTCAAATGAATTCAATACCTTATGTAGAATTTAAACTAATTATTTTATTTGAAAGAATAAGTAAAAAAGATGAATTTAACTCTGATAGTACAACACCTATTTACCTTGATAGAAAGTTAAATAGAACTAGGGGAAAAGTTTCAGAGTTAATGAACGGTTTAATAAAAAGGGATTATTAGCAGTTGCAGAAACTAGAACAAATACCGAAGATAATCGTATTGTTACAACTCATACATGGTTTGTAAACCCCAATATTATCTGCTGTTCTTCAAAAGAGCGAGTAAGTAGATAGAGTAACTCAAAAAATTTATAAAACCACTTAATAGTTTTGTATCTAAATATAATGAAAAATATATGCTACCAATTTAAAGGATTATATTCTTAGGGTTACACAACAAATCTTTACAAAAGCATTACATGATATTCAACTTGAAGGAAATAAGAAAAGGTATACATTACCTGTATATTTATTTAAAAAAGTGCAATAGATATTGCACTTTTTTAAAACTAAAAATCATGAACTTTTTTACCAATGGTTACGATGACAGCAAATAAAACATTTACAAAAATGGTTATGGTGTTTATGTTCACAACGATGATTACGATCTTTTTGCTCACAGCGATGATTATGATGCTTATGCTCACAACACTGGTTATGATGTTTATGCTCACAACGATGATTACGATGCTTATGCTCACAACACTGGTTATGATGTCTATGCTTACAGCAATCATTATTCCAATTCATTTTTATACCTCCTATCAAACAAGAGTTATATTATTCTATGTTTTAATAGGAAACATGCTTGTTTACTAACCTATATTAAATTCAAAAAAACTTCTATGATTATTTTTTTTAGAGAGTTAACATAACGCAATATTAATAAAAGGAGTTTTTTATTCTTTTTTTGGGAATACAATTATAAAACAGGCTTTTCTACTTGATTAATTTGTCTATATTCTGAGATTGAACTACACCCACTTTCACTTCGTTTAGAAGAGGGGGGATTCCTAAGTAAAGTGTTCTAACGAACTCTAATTGATTAGGCTAACCCCGCAGTCCTTGCGGTTAGAAGTCTTATCGCTTCATTCTTTAGATTGATACTTGCGTTAATATCCCTATCATGGTGTGCACGACAAGAAGGACAGTCCCATTTACGTAGGTTTAGATTTTTAACGTCTTTGTTTTGATATCCACAACAGGAACATAACTGGCTGGAAGCAAATGATTTCGATACGACAATGACTTGTTTGCCATACCATTTTGCTTTGTATTCTAGCATGTATCGAAATTGTAACCAAGATACTTCACTAATTGCTTTGGCTAACTTATGGTTCTTTAACACACGTTTAATTTCAACTGCTGGAGGATCTAATGGAACATCGGATTCTACAACAATTTGAATTGTTCTTTCAGCTAATACAACTGGGATTTTTACAATCGGTGTTCCTGGAGTAGTAATTGGTGTTGCAGGTGCATCACTGAATGGTGTTTGAGTTTGTCCTACTGCCTGACAAGGTACATGGATTGGACATTGTTCGCTCATATTATCTAATCTCCTTTTGAAATCACTTTAGATTTTTAAAACTGTTCAATGGCAATATATTCGTTTTTTTATTGATGTATAAACTTGTATAATAGGTTTTATTTTTTGTTTTTTCAGATATTTTATTGGCTTTCCCATTAAAATTTTTAAAGTAGCAGATTCCGGGTTGAAAAATGAGTAAGTGGATTTTAACTACGATCTGAACAGATGGATCTTAAGCTGTGCGTTAATTTAAACACAGCTCTTTATAATATCCCTTATAAAATTTAACATAATCATACATTTAGTTTGAACTTGAGTCACTTCACCCTTTGGATATTTAACAAAATAAGGAAATTAATCGTAGAAGTTAGGATTTAGTTAATATAAATCGATCCGCCTACTCTGACTATTAAAAGCATCACAAAAAACAGGGATTTCTTATCCAACCTCTTTATTTACAACTACAAATTTAGACCTCTTCCACTTCTTTACTATCTTCTTAGCCCCTTTGCTGACTTTAAAACGAAAAAGGAAACGATAATACCAGCTAAAAGGTCACCATAAGCTGCATATGGAATTGGATATATGTTATTTATTAAATCAATTTCAATTATCTTAGTTCTATATTTTCAGCCTATTAGAGTTACAATGCCAATTCAAAAGTTAAACTTTTCTAGTTTAAGATTGATTTAAAGATTATATTTTTTACAAATATAAATTCATTGAAAAAATAGTAAATTATATTTCGGTTTTAGCGCTGATTAATGAGTAATAAGTGCACCATTCCTCTCTATTTACCTATATTTAAATTTTCATAATTTATTATGATATAGATATTATCTAAAAGCGTTTTGTGCAAAATGAGCAATTGAAATCTTCCGGAATCCCCATCAAACTCTGTATATTCTCATCTCACTCAACTATTCTTTTTTACCTCATACCCTTCTTTTTCAAGAACATCCGAGTATTTTCTAAGGGTACTGCCACTTACTCCTAACCAACCATATACCTCATTTGCGGTTTACACTATCTCCATTTCTGCCATAGCGCTACTCCACCTCCTATAAGAGTAATTCAATACGCTTAGTTTATTTTCCATTTCTAATAAATTTGCTTGCTGTACCTTATTAATTTCTTATATTCTAGTCCAAAAATAAAATATAAAATACATGAGCCTTTTATCGCCATCTCTACAAATGCTAATGATGCAAGAGGAATGATAAAAACGGACGCTTTCGCCACAACTAGGGTAAGTCCAACAATTGTATCCATATAAAACAATGTTTGATTATAAAAAAGAAGCTATGTTGAATATTCTTTGACATAGCTTTACTATATTTCATTATTATCGACTAAATCTAAGGGCTGTTAGAGTATTTACTCCTTGTACAAATAAATTAGGATTTCCTACAGTTACTCGAACTTGGTATCTAACATCAAAAAGTAGCGTTGTTGGAACATCTACATGTGAAAAAGGAGTTTGGATTTGATCATCATCACCTTCATTATCAATTTCAAATACTTGTGTATAAATGACCTGAGGTGTTCCTGATAATGGAGATGTTCTTGTAATGGTTAATGTAACTGTTGAAAATACATTGTTATTGTTATTTAGACTGACGATACCACTCAGCCATACACGGTCGCCTGTATTTATTTTATCAAAATTTACTGTTAAAATTGCAAGTGGTGCCGCTGGAGCAGGAGGAACGAGTATGGGAGTAGTAATTAATCTTTCATCATATTGGAATTCGATAGATTCTTTATTATGGCTATGGCAAGATGAACCTTCATAGTACTTATCATAGCCTTCACCACAAGATGAGCTTTTATAATATTTGTATTTTCTATCATAAAAGTTTCCTATTGTAATCACCCTTTCTAGATTAGAATATATAATTCTATATAATTTATTCATGAAAAAAAAAAAGATTGTACTATATCCTATTGAATCTATAAAGGTTACAACATTTATAAAAAAGTTGCTATACTCTGTCATTTGCAATTAAAGACTTCGAAATGAGTTTTAATCAAACTTTATTTCAAACTAACATAAACAAGGAAACGTAGATTAAAGGAAAAAAAGAGATAGCTTAATTGGAGTGCCCTCTGGCAAGTAGACAGTATTTAAAAAGCGCAACTAAGCAACCTGAGTTCTATATTTATATGGACACAGGTTATTTAATTTCTTTTGAAATCTTTGATGATTATAAAAATGTATATATTTGCGTACGGCAAGTTTAACCTCATTCGCTTTACGGAATGGGGTTAAATAAAAACACTCTGCCTTAAAGTGACTGAAGAAGTTTTCCATGCAAGCATTATCCCAACAGTTGCCCCTTTGAGACATACTTGCCTTCATCTGATATTTTTTTAAGTAATTGGTTATATTGACGAGATGTGTACTGGGATCCTGGATCACTATGCAAGAGGATTCCCTTCACATGTCGTTTTTTCTTTGCCTTTTTAAGGGTATCTAAAACAAGCTTTAAGTCATTTCTACGACTGATTTCATAAGCAACAATCTCATTATTATATAAATCCTTAATGGCAGATAAGTACAAGCGCTGTCCATTGAAAATTAAGTAGGTAATATCTGTTACCCATTTCTCATTTGGTCTTGAAGCTTGAAAGTCTCTATTTAGATGGTTATCTGGAATCAAATACGCCTCTTTTTTTCCGTAATAAGGTCGTTTTTTCCTAATTATAGCTTTGATACCTAATTCACTCATTAATCTTTGGATACGCTTATGATTCAAATGAAAATTATATGTGGCTTTCAGCCACACTTGTATTCTTCTATATTCATAAATCCCTCTTAGTTTTGTATGACACTCCAATATTTTTTTCTTGAATGCAGTGTCCGCTAATTTTCTTTTAGAAGGCACTGCGTGTCGCTTTATCCATTTGTAATAGCCACTTCGGTTTACACCAGCAATGGCACATAATAGAGTAACTGTATATCCTGTTTCTAACATCTCATATATCACTTCAAACTTTCTCATTTTGGATATAGCTGGCATACCTCCTTTTACATTCCTAAGAGCTTTTTTAACATCTCATTCTCCGCTTCTAATCGCTTAATCTTAGCCTCTGAATCTTCAGGTTTCATTCTTGGTCTACCTAAACCGGGACCTTTTGCTTTCCCACGTTTTTCTTCTAGTCCTTTGTGTCTTTTTATATGCTTTGTTCCTTTAATCAATAGTAGTTCCCTAATATAGATAGGCTCCCGTAGATTTCATAAACGCCCTCCTCTATATATTAAGGGGCACTACCTCCTGGTAATTATATATAAAATTCGTAATATTCTGCATATTTTTTATAAACCCCCTAAATATTTACAATTATCAGAGGAGTGTTATATTGATAGTAGTCTATTAAACATTGAAAGTTTAATAGTAAAAAATAAAGGGGGATATAAATTATGATGAAATCTAAAATCAAGAAAGCTATAGGAGGGATTGCTTTAGCAACTGCTTTAGTTACATCCGCATTACCTGTCAGCGCAGCAACTGAATATGTATGGGTTAGAGATGCATATCCAGGATATGATAATTATGTTTTTGATAGCGCAAAGCAACGAGTTCAAATTTGGTCTGGAAATAATTATTTTTATGTAGATTGTGATTTTGTTGAATATGGTAAATGTTTTGTGAAAAGATAAATAGAAATCAAGAAAATGCCAAATTTTTTGGCATTTTCTTGATTTCTATTTGTATTATGGGGGTCACCATATAACGGCATTGTCATAACAGTTTCCTTTGCGAGACATACTTTGAGTTTAGAGATGCCCTATTTATTAAAAAATTCTAAAATACGATCATTTATATATTGAGGATTCTCCATGGACATCAAATGCCCTACATCTTTCACCAATTCTACAGTTAGATTGGGTGATGAATTTTCGGCACATTTGAAAGCTACTATTGGGTTATACATTACTTCATTCTCCCCTAACATTAGCAGCATAGGCGTTTGAATTTCGGCTAACTCTTGGTTCGTAAAAATATATGGAAATCCCTGTTCTGTTAGAGTTTCATTTTTCACTGAATTATTCAACATCATTCCTGCTATCAATTGTTCTTGAATATAAGGATGAACAGTGTATCGATTCTCAAAAATCCACCCTGAAAATTTCTCGACCCCTTCCCTACTATTCATCATTCCTAAAGCATAGGAAAAAAACAAAGGATGAAAAGGAATATACGTTGCTGCAGGACTCATTATTACAGCCTTATTTACCTTCTCTGGAAAAAATGTCAAGAAGTTAACAGTATGCAAAGCACCATATGACAATCCTACAATGTTCGTGCTATTAATTTCTAATGTATGTAATACTTCTTTTAACCATAGTGCATAACTTAAGCGATCTGTAAATCCTTTTTTTGGAAGGCTTTTATTTTTATCTCCTAAAATATCAATACACATTATTCTAAAATGTTTACTCCATTTTAAAATATTTGAATACCACATTGTCGAACTCATTTTTGCTCCATGAAATAATACGAGAGGTTGTGCTAATTTATTACCACTTTCAATAATATGAGTCTTCCCTTGAGATGTTTCTACAAAGTAAGATGAAAAACTAGTTGGCCATAATTTTAGACTTTTCTCATAAGATTGTAGATAGTTAGTTTCTTGATAGTTTTGTTCTAAAATCTTCATTTTAATTCCCTCCATATAACTCATTTTCATAATTCATTTTTAAAGTCACAGTAGTTTTGCTTTACTCAATACACATTTTAAATTTAAAGGTTTCAATTTCATCGACTGCCTTGTTATATCCTCCAGCATTTTTTAAAGATTTTCCAATTCTATGGCTATTTTTTGTATAAATATTATTTGATAACACATGAATTGCTGTATTACGTAATATTTCCGGAGTAAGCAAATTACGATCTAACTGGACTCCGGCTTCTAATTCTTCTATTCTTTGAGCAACTATAGGTTGATCTCCCATAACTGGAATAACTAGCATAGGAACACTAAAATATAAGCTTTCACTGGAACTATTCATTCCCCCATGTGTAATAAATAAATCAGTATGTTGTAGAATATCTAATTGAGGAACATAATTATATAGCTTAAAATTAGAAGGAATATTATCTAATTGACTAATATCATTTTGTTCCCCTATAGCTAATATGACAGTAACCGAGCTATCTCGAAATGCTTCAAAACATGTGTAATAAAAGTCGGGTTGCTGGTTAAATACTGTTCCCATAGAAATAAAAATAAGCTTATTTCCCTTTTCCTGTTCTAAGGAAAAAGAATCTACATCTTTACGCTGTGCAATAGAGGGCCCGACAAATATATAAGAATCATCAAATTCTTCGACATTTGGTTGATACAATTTTGATGTATATACAATTGTAATATCCCCTGGGCATGTCATCACATTCTGTTTTTCATTAAGAGTAATTCCATACATATCTTCCCATTTTTTAAAAATACAAATGACTTCCTGATATAAAGGGGATTTTTTATTTTCTTCTCCATGATTTTTCATAAGAGCTGAGGCTATCTTTTTAGTAATGGCAAATGTTGTACATGAAGAAATTTTAGGTAATTGTAGTACTTCTGCTATGATCCAGCCAACAGCAAAATTATTATCATATATAACATAATCGTATTCTTCTTCTTTTACTTCTTCTAAAATTACCTCTATTATTTTATCCATGGATTTTACCATGTGTAATAATAGTTCTTGAGAATCCATTTGCCTACTCATTCTTTTTACCATGTCTATTTGTGCTATGAAATTTTCATATGGTCGAAATAAAGCTCCTGTATTCTCTATTTTACTTCTATACTTTTCTACGCAATAGTAAATAACTTCCTCGCCTCTTTTTATTAGTTCTTCGACAAGTGCAATTGTCGGATTAATATGTCCTTCTCCTGGAAAATTAAACATTAGAACTTTTGCCATATTATTGTTCCTCCCCTAAAGTTTAATTAACTATTCTATTATTACTAATATCAATCACGTACTGATACTTGAAGTAAAGCTAAGGATTTTCCCCTTTCATTTTAATGAAATCACTTGTGCTATTAAATAGAAAAAACAATTAAGAAACAAAGTAGATATAAAAAATCACATAATTCCCTCTCTCTATTTCTCTCATGTATAATAAATAATAACTGAGAGTAGAAAGGGCTGAATTATGCGCAGATATCAATATTTTTAATCTACCCATCACTAATATAATGGAGGTAAAAGTATTGATTACAGAATTATACACACAAAGATTACATTTAAGAAAAACAAAAGAATCCGATTCATTAAGTTTATTTAAAATATGGTCTGATCCAGATGTTACGAAATTCATGAATATTATTAATTTCACTACTGAGGATCAAGCAAAAGACATGATTAGATTTCTAAACGAGCTGGCTCAAAGTAATAAAGCGCTCCGATTTACTATTATCGAAGCAAAATCTAATCAAATCATTGGTTCATGTGGTTATAATTTCTTAGATTTCGAAAACTCTAAAACTGAGATTGGTTATGATATTTCAAAAGCATTCTGGGGCAAAGGATATGCACCTGAAGCAATCTCCGCTTTATTAGACTATGCATTTACTAATTTAAAGCTAAACCGCATTGAAGCAAAAGTTGAACCTGAGAATCTAAATTCCATAAGTGTTTTAAAAAAATTAAAATTCACGTTAGAAGGAACGCTAAGAAAAAGTGAAAAATCAAATGGAAAATTCATTGATTTAAGTATCTATTCAAAATTAATAACTGATTGATTTCTGTCCCTCTCCCTATACTTCACTGAAGTATAGGCTCTTTTTATTCCTTAATAAAATTCAAAACTGTCTATAAAGGTACACCTTTATAGACACACAAAATACTTCCCACATCTTTAATCACATAATAATAAAAACCCATTAATCTCATGTACACATACTGGGATCAATGGGCTTTATAAATTTAACATTCTGTTTATTTTGTAAAACTCATTTATTAAATAAAAAAATCCCTTCACGATTTGTGAAAGGGTCAGTATACATTGAAAGGGTACTTCCATTTTAATATGTAAAAGAAAAAATTCGTATTGATAAAATTAACCTTTTGGTTTTTGCCGCTTTTAATTCACTATAAAGAAACTGTAAGGATTAAATTCATCCTATATAGAGTTTTTGTGTTCCTCATTAGACATGTATATTTTATAAATCATATTTTTTATGCAATATTGCATAAAAAATACCTGTTACTGTTGCTATAATTTTGAGTGTAAACTGTTGCATCCAACATTTTATAATCTTCTATATTTATTAATATAGAGACCCTAATTGCAGGAAAAAGGAAAGAATATTGGTGGTTCTTCCCTTTTTCCTTATTTTTTTAACTGTCTAATGATTCATTCTATAGTCTAAAATATTTTTATGAATGAAACCTGTTAAAATACAAAATTTTAGTTAGCAAACGAGAAATAAACACTTCATTATTATTTCTGCTATATTTAAGGGGCTTGTTTCTAATACAAATAAGAAAAACAAAAAGAACTTGTAGGAATCCCTACAAGTTCTTTTTTAGATAATGTACAAAGTTGAAACAAACTATCTCATAATTTGAATCAGAGCAAACACTGTAACTACGGGTTGATTTCATTATATATCAAATCTTTACATGTGAGGAGTTATAATTTGAAAATTATGTGAATTAATAAAAAAGTAATAAAATACCTATTCTTTATTCCTAAAAATTTCAATCAAACATTTTATACAAAATAGTTCGAATCAATGTCTATATTATAATGAATTATAAAAAATATAAGTATAGGTAAATAAAGAAGAATGTAGGATTCTTACAGAAAGACATATATTTAGACTACAATTCATCAAATATTATCTTAACTAAAACTTATCATAATGTGAATTTGCTTTTATTATTCCTTCATTCTCCAATATTATTTCTTTAAAAACTTGCTGTTTATCTTGAATTCGTTCTGAAACTTTCATAATTATAGGTATAATTTTTTCTATTACTTCTTCTCTTTTCTCATACCCTAAAGATACAAGCCATTGATTGAATTTATCTTGTTTCTTTTGAAATATCTCTTCTGATAATTTTAAGTCACCAAGTTCATAAATAGAATTTACAAACTCTTCATAGACTTTATCATCCATTTTTAATCTCTCCCTTACAACCAAAAACTTAATGCTAATCTAATTAAATATATAAATTTTTAAATTGGATGAATTCTCTTCTTTATCTAATCATCGATCTCATTATATTCATCTGATTATTAAGTAATAAAGATGCAACTTCCAACCTTTGATATTTATCTACATTGCCATCCTGTTTTTCTTTATTATAAAAATCAATATAGCTAATTCTATTTTCTAAATCATTTATGCGGGAATTGATATTTTTGATTCGATCACTAATAATACTATTATCACCAAAGATTTCCTCAAATGATTTCCCCATCATTTTTCCTAACCCTTCCGTGCTAAAAAAGAATTGCTTTACAGCCCCTGGATGCTCTTCCAAGGCTTTTGTTAGTTTTGCATCATTTACTTTCATTGCGCCTTCATCTGTAAGTTGAATACCAAATGTAGATAAGTAATTACCACCTTGTGAAAATCTAACTACATTATTCATCTCATGATAGATATCCGCCATTATCGCATGTCCTTGTAAACTTCCCATCGGACTAGCATACTCCTCATAGGACGAAGCAATATTATTATAATCTGCAACCATTTTTTTTATTAATTTAGTTGCATCTGACACACCAGAATTACTTACTGTAAATTTTAATTCTTTACTTTTTCCATTGGTGTTTTCTGTAGTTTCTTTTAGTAATTCAATCTCTACACCAGGAAGTGGTTTTAATGTGTTACTATCACTTGTTCCTTCGATACCATTAAGAATATATTTCGCATCTTTCGCTGTATTAATAGTATTAAGTACAAAGTTTTGTGTATTATTATCAGGTTCATCTATTTGACTTGTTTCCACCGGGGTATAAAACAACTTTTTAAATAAATCTAATGCACCATCTTTTAATTCAATTTTATTTGATTCACCAACTTTTTTAGCATGCATAAAAATCTTATCGCCTTGTGTGTAAGCAGTTACTCCATAATCCCCATTATTAATTAGGTGAATTAAATCCTTGTATGTCATATCACTAGTTATCTTTAATTCTTTATCGGCAATTTGCAATACATCATTTACATTCAACTTCTCATCGACATTAATAGCATTTGAAACAATTTGATGATGCTCTGCAAGTTGTGTAACTGTCATATGAAATGTTCCTTCAATAGCATCACGATTTGCTTTTACTTTAATGTGTCCCTCTTGTGATGTTGTTACTTTTTTCTCTTCCCCTTTAAAAGTAGCCATTTCATTAAGAGTTTGTGAAAAAGAATTAAATTCTGATTTTAAATTCATGTATACTTGTTTATCTTTTAAAAGTTCATCTTTTTCATTTGTATAAGCTTTATTTTTGATTTCAAACTCGCTTTTTTCTGTACTCCGCATTTTAGAGGTTCCCATTACATCACTTGATACATTCCAAACACGTGGTCTACCCATAAAACTTGTAAATTTTGTTCCTAACATTTTCAATTCATTCCTTTTCAATGTATTTTTAGGGAAACTTGTAATCAGCTATATCTCAACCTCCCCTAAAAATACACCTGCAATATTATATGAGGAATAATATTTTGTTTTTTATTAAAATGGACATTAAAATTCATTTTAACAACTTCCTCTCTGCTTCTTTTTATACGTTATTATTAAGCTAAAGCATTTATAACACTTAGCTCATCTTATAATTCTAACTTATTTATCAAAGTATAAAAATTTCATAACATGACATTAACATTACAGATTTGTAAGGAAATCAAACTGTTTAACCGTCATGTATCAACTAAAGTTAGTAAATTTCGTCAGTAATGCTTTCAAAATTCCTATTAATACATCCTAGTAACAAAATATAGTCTTTGAATCATCCTTAAAGTGGGGTTTTTATTTAAAACAAGTTTCTTCTATAAAAAACTAGCAATCCAAAAGAACTTGCAGTAATTACTACAAGTTCTTTTTTAAAATATAGAAATAAAGGAATATGTATATAAGGGGTCAATGTTATAAAATTCGCGTTTGTAAAGGTATACCTTTCGTGTAGCTTTAAAATATAATTTAATTAAATTAACTCTATAAACTTGATAAAAGAGCAGATAAAAAAAGCGTGTTTTGAAAAAAGATTAACCAGAACACGCTCTTAATATTGGTAAATGTTTAATTATTTTTGCGCTCCTTATTCCATTAAAGCATTTGTTAATCTAAGAGAATATTTTTTATGGTTAACTTTTTGAGTATTAAACAGTGTGATTCTGGATTGATAACCTTTGAATCTTACATATTTGTGAAAGAAATATTCATCGTGATTCCTAATTTAATGCTCCATCATCTCATGGGCAATATCATGTCCATCCATTTTTGATGGGTAGTAGGTAGGCCAGTGTATGACTTCATCCAATAAAGCTTTACGGTCGTCACCCCAATACAGGTGGTAATGACTAACTTTATTTGGATATATACTATGATCACTAAATTGAATATACTGAGGAACTCCTTCAGCTTTTTCTGCTAGTTTAAATATATATCTTACACCTCTATTTCCCGCATCATATGTCAGAATTTCGTAACCATCAAAGATATACTTACCAGAATATTCTTCTCCACTTTTGAAAAACATTACAATATTCCCTTGAATCACAATACGGTTAACATCTGTTTGATACCCTTCATTATAATACTCCTTATATTCTTTAGCTGTCATTTTACCTGTATGTTTCGCTTTATAAGCAAATACCTCATCAAACGTTCCATCTTGTAAATATGGATATACAGATTGCCAGTCTCCTTCCCAATCGGAGAGTGATCGTACTTTCACTTGGCTGTCTTCAAAATATCCTTCATAAATTTTTTTTGTTTCTTCATCATATGCATGACTATGATCGTGCTCATGGCCGTGATCGTGTTTGCTTTCATGTGTGTGACTTTCAGATGTTTTATTAGACTCGCCTTCAGATGAATTTGAAGTCTGACAGCCTACTAATACTAGTATTGAACTAATAGTTAAAATGCCTACCCTCTTTACAAATGAAATCTTCATTAATAACACTCCTTAATATAAATCGTAATCATTACGATTTATATTATACATATTTCTTTTGTAAACATCAAAGGAAAAATACCAATATCACTGAATGGATGACCCTATCCATAAATCTTCGTAGACTGTTACAAGTGGTTCTGGTACAAAAACTTCAGAACAATTGCAATGAATCTATAAAATTCCGATAATTTAAGACCATTACGAGACAAAGACTCCATCAAAAGGCAGTAAAATAAATAACCGGTTCCTTAACGTACAGGGAACCGGTTATTTTGTGTCTAAAACGTGTCTAAACGTACAGTTTTTTTGATATAGTGACCCCATCACTATCAAGCTAAGAAAGCAAATTCCCCATAACGAAATTTCTATTCATTATTGACTACTAATAGTGAAACGTTATGTTAAGAAACCCCTTTAATTTCGGACTGGAGGGGGTTTCTTAATATTTTTTAAAATGACGGACACAAAATTGTATATCTTATCGAATTATATATATGGATATCATTAATATTTATATAAAAGGGGTGAAAGAAATATGAAAGAAGAAATGAAAAAGTATGAAGAGGTCACTGAAGTATTAAAGGTATTAGCACATCCTGTCCGTTTATCCTTAGTAGAAATAATGCTTACAAAAGGCCCTACTAATGTAACAACAATGTATGAAAAATTACAAATGCCCCAAAGTACAATTAGTCAACATTTATCCAAACTAAAAGCTGCTAAAATCATTACAGGTACTCGGAAAGGGTTAGAAATTTATTATGAAGTAACGGCCAATCGTACAAAAGTTATATTATCAAGTTTTGTTTAAAAGCTGACTTTCTTGACTTCACAGTAACAAATCATAAATTAATGTAACGTCGAAAATTATATAACTATCCATAAAACTAAGTATACAAATGGTAAAGGCGTCCTGATGGACATTCTTTTTGTTTTTTCTTAGCGTGAAGCTGGCAAAAATGCTGGTGATAGCCTATCGCTAGCAACTAACAAAAACTTTAAATTTGTATTATATTCATTTTAGTTTTCTCTTAACTAAGTACAGATTTCATGACCAATAATTAATAATTTTTTACGCTATAAGCAAGTTTAGTTTTTATAGAACAAAATCTATTAAGTATATTTTCATTATTTTTAGGAGGTTTTTTTCGAATGAAGTTATGTAAGGTCCAAACATTAGTACCAGCATCTGTAGCAATGATCACCCTAATATCAAATCCTATAGGGGCATCTGCCTCGACAGGATATACTGTTCAAAAGAACGACACACTTGGTAAAATCAGTACTCAATACGGAATATCCGTTCAAGCATTAAAACAAGCTAACAACAAAATAACTGATCAAATTCGAATTGGAGAACGTTTAACAATTCCTGTCCCATCACCTTTAACTGGACATGTACAGCAAAATACACTAAATACGTCACCGCCTTCATATCAAATAATCTATCAAGTAAAAAGAGGGGATACACTGGGATCCATATCTAGACAATACAAGGTATCTATCCAATCTCTTACACAAAATAATAATATAAATGGGAATCAAATTTATGCTGGTCAACACTTGAAAATTAATACAGGTATTTCAATGCAAGAAGTAGACCTATTAGCTCGTTTAGTAAATGCAGAAGCAGGGGGAGAACCATATGTAGGTAAAGTGGCAGTAGCAAAAGTGGTTTTAAATCGTGTCGATTCGAATGGATTTCCTAATACAATTACGGATGTAATTTATGAACCAATAAAAAATGGTTATGCATTCACTCCAGTTACAGATGGGAGAATTAATCAACCTGCTACATACGAAGCAAAAATGGCAGTAGAAGAAGCACTTAACTCAAAAGGAAAAAATTCTGATTGGCTTTATTTCTATAACCCTAAAACATCTACTGACAAATGGATTACAACACGCCAAACCGTTGCACAAATTGGCAATCATTTGTTTGCTCAATAAAAATAAGAATGAGTTAACTAAAGTACCTTTTATGATATAAGTGGTAGTTCTCTTGAAGAACTACCACTAACTTATTATCTCGGTTATTTTGATTTAATTCCTATACCACAAAAAGGAATTATTATTTTTTTCGGTGCCCTCTTATATTTTAAGTAACCCGTATAATTGACCACTGTTGTGATGTCTTATTGGGGTACCGCCACACCACCATCTTTACTCTATTCTTAAGTTAATGGATGTGTGGCGGTACCCCATCACCATCAAGCTTAAGATCTTGAAGGTACCCCCAAACGAAAAATTTACTTATCTGCATCAGCTCAGTTTATACAACTAGCGGTTTATTCTTTGATAGTTGTTGTACTTCTGTTTGAATATAAATAAAATAAGTCCCACTTATCCAAAAACACCCCTGATTTCCATTATGTATAGGAAATTAAGGGCATTTTTCAGTATATAAAACTTCAACATTAATAATAAGTCTTCTTTTAAAGTATAGATGGTTAAACAGATGAAAAACTTCGATTGTTATATTTTCCCTTATTTCTTAAATAAAGGTGCTATTTTATCAATTTGATTTGTCCAAATTCCACCTGTATAATCGTCAGGAAGGCGTTTTATATCTTCAGATGAATCAAATCCACTTGAAAATCCAAACCCATTTCCTCCTACAACGATAACTCGAGTATCTGCTTTATCCATTCGATTAAGAAAACGATTTGGCCATCCCCAAAGCCAAGGTGCTACTTTGTCTGGTATATGTAACTCTCCATGCTTCAGGCTTGAAGGTATGTAGCCAGTCCACCCTAATACCATATAAGTAATAAGATCTTTTTTCATGGTCGCTTTTGACATTGTTCGTAAACTAGGGATGCGCTCTTTTATCGCAGCAATTGGTTTATCGCCACCATATACAGTTAGTTGATCAAGGCGCTTCGCTGGTAATTTCTTGAGGTGAGTAGCCAATTGAATTCCTTCATTTTCATCATCACTTTTAATATGAATAAGAAAAGAACGGTCTGGAAAATGGGTAAGTACTTCATCAAGTGTTGGCATAAGATTAATCCCTTTGCCACGAAACGGGAATGTTTTACCCCCATCAGCTGTATAACCGTAACCAATATCAAGTGCTTGTAATTCTTTTGTTGTAAAATCTCTTGTAACACCTTTACCATTAGTACGGCAATCAAGAGTCCAGTCATGAAAAATAACAAAATTATTATCTTTAGTTGGTTGAACATCAAACTCTACTAAATCAGCTCCAGCTTTAAATGCCGCTTCCATAGATGGAATTGTATTTTCTAAATAAGAATGTTCAGGTTTATTTATACGTTCTGCTGTACATGTATCACTCTCAATCTCTTCCATGCTAAATGTTTGCGAAAGTCCTCGGTGAGCAAGAAGAAGAGGAATTCCATCGTCCCTCTTAGCAAAAAAAGAACTGTTATTTACATAAACAAATACGAATAGGATAAGAATTATCCAAGTCGTTTTACGTTTCAATAACCTTTTTAGTTTGTTCATTGTATGCTCCTCTTAAATTTTGGTTGAAATGCCTTAAACAATTTTCAGCATTTAAATACTGGTAAATATTAAAGCCTATCTTATTTTTTCGCAATGGATATAATTGTTAATTAAAGGCTGGTACTATGATATAAAACGGGAACAATATAAATCAATTCAATAACCACTCACCCTTCAATAAGAGTAGTTTTGAAAGATTTCTATGAGAATTTAATATAAATGGGTATTTGTAATATCCTATTATTTAAGAATCAATTTACTATATGTATATAATTATCTGACAGCATCTTAATCACCTTATTGAAGGATTAGAGGCCGTCTAAATAAAACTGGATAATAAATTAACATCATACCTACAAATGAGCAAACCAAATAAAAAATAGCCTCGTATTTTATTACTAGAGAAATATTATTATCAATCTTTTTTTCATCTCTTTTATATAACATTTTGAATAATACTCTATATAATAAATACCCAATAATTGCTCCCAGGGTGTTCATAGATAAATCATCAATATCTGTAATTCTATTATCTAGCAATTGACCTAACTCAATAGCCAATGAAAAACCGAATCCAGCATAGGCAGTACTTTTCATTCTTCTAAACTGCGGCCAAATAGTCGGCAATAAAAAACCTAATGGCATAAACAGTAAAATGTTTAAGACATAAGTAGTCATACCTTTAGAAGCAAATGGAATCAAGTTAATTTGATTTGCACGAATTAATGTTTCGTATCTACCTATGTCCCATATAGTCCCTATCTGCGTCACCTTATACACTAGTGAAAGGTAGAATAGAAAAACATACACCCATAGAAAATGCTGAATAGATATATTTTTTTTCGTTTTAAAATAAGATCCAATTTGAAACATTATACAAAAAATAATAGTAAAGAAATACGTATATAAATAATTAATCAAAACTCCTGAATGCATTTAAAATCTCCTAACTTTACATTGTAATCTATAACTTTGTCATTTTAGAATATAATTCAAGAACGGGTCGTCACAATCACCCCATCTATATTATTTCCATATATTTCACAAAATTCATTTACTGGTATTTCAACGTCAATTGTCTTGTTTTGAAAAAAGGGATAATATGAAATTGTATATTTTCCCCATCAATACTTGCTGAAATGCTCTCTTCTTCTTTTAAATAATCTAGGTATTCTTCCAAGGCTAAATTCATTTCTTGCATAATCGCACTGTGAGGCAAACCGACATAGCGAATATGCCAAGGTTCATATTGAATTCCTGTAACATCCGTTTTATCCGAGGGATAGCGTAAGATAAATCTGTATTTCCAAGCATTTTTTTCTATCCACTTTCCTTCAGGTGCTCGGTCCATTTTCGTTAAGCCTGATCCTACATCAAGTGATAAACCTGAATTATGTTCACTATAGCCTGCTGGTAAGGCATAATCAGCCCCCATCTCATGGTAAAGTCCACTTTGCTCATCAAAGTCACGATAACCATTATTAATAAAAAATTGATTAACACCTTCCTTTACAGTATTATTAATCATCTCTGAAAATTTTTTTGCTATTTCTTTTGATAAATAAATATTCGTATTAAGCAATCCGCATCCGTTTATCAATTCATTATGTTTAGATAAATTTACGATATCTGATTTCACACTCCCTTGGCGAATAGGATATTTACTGTTAATTAAGAGCAGATTCCCTTGATAGATCTGTTCTTTTACAATCTCTTTCTTTTGAATAATTGAGGTAGTACCTGTGTTATCTATGTTATCTTTGTGATTTTGATCGTATTTTTAAATCTCTACTTTATTCTGAAAAAACAGTGCTTTATTCATGAAAGCAAAACCTAAGAAAAAAAATAACAATAAAAAACACCACTTCTTCATTTTCAGCTTCCTCCTTAAGTAAATGACTTGATGATAATGTCAGGCTGATTCAAACGATGAAGATTTCGGATATGAAACTCTTAACGATTACTTTCTGCAAAGCGATGCTATATCTATATGTGGATACTCTGTTCAGTGGTGTGCAGGAACATCCAAAACAGTAGACTGCTCATTTGGCGCAATTCGCTAAAAGGAAAAGAAATATTTGTGTCACTCTTTTTCTAAACATTTGAGCTATTTTAATTCACGCATAAGTTATCATATCTTTCTTTGACGAAATAAAAAAAGCTCGTTCTTTTAGTTTAAGTCTACCGCATAAGAACGAGCCATTTTTTAATATTAAATTGTTAATTTCCTAAGAAAAAGTAGAGATAACCTTAAGAATTTCTTAAGAAACAATGATTATTTTCTAAGAATCCCCTTTATCAACCGAGTCTTGGAAGACTGGAAGTTCTACCGTGAAAGTCGTAGAGTTATCATTACTTTCCGCGTAAATCTGCCCGCCATGCTGAACAATGATTTCTTTTGCAATCGCCAATCCAAGTCCCGCGCCGCCCGTATCAGAAGAACGGGCATCATCCAATCTGTAAAACTTTTCAAATATGGTAGCGAGTTTATCTTTCGGGATGTTTCCGGCGTTCTCGAAAACGATGGATACCACATCTTCGGATAGGCTCGCAGTAATGTCAATAACGCTTTCGTCCTTGCTGTATGCAGCGGCGTTTTTCAAAATATTGTTAAAGACCCTCGCTAGCTTATCAGGGTCACCAAATACGGTCAAATCTTCAGAAGCATGGAGTACCACCTGTTTGCCCTTCGCGGCAAGCTGGGGATAAAATTCATCAGTCATTTGCACCAGCATATAGTATAGGTCTATGTGCTTTTTCGTGAGCGTAATCGTTTGAAGGTTATATCGCGTAATCTCAAAAAACTCGTCGATTAGCTGTTCCAGACGATACGCTTTGTCTAACGTGATATGCACATATTTTGCCTTTTGCTCTCTCGGCATGTCTGGTGCCTCGTCAAGCAGGATTAGATAACCGATAACTGATGTAAGAGGCGTTTTAATATCGTGTGCCAAGTACATAACAACTTCATTTTTTCTTTGTTCAGCCAGCTTTGCATCATGCTCTCGCTTTTCAAGAGTCCGCTTTAATGTATTAAGCTTCTGTTCCATGAACTCCATTTCCTCAGAAAGCTCAATTTGTTTATCTTCGTTCTGAATAAGTATATCAATACCGGTATTTATCTCTTCAAAGTATTTTACAAATTTTAAAAGCATAACTCGGCATAGAATAAGAATACTAATAGCAACCGCCACATAAATAAAAATTTCTATATTGTTCCGTATAGTATACTGATATATTATCATTGCGTCCCAACGCTCTAAATGATAACTGTTTTCCAAAAAACGTACGATCCACTCCCCAAGTGTTCCTTGGATAAATAGACGCAAAAACAGCACAAATACAACTGCTGCCATGACAATCGTAAGGATATATTGGTAGAGTTTTCGTTTTAATTTTGAATAATCGATTTTTTTACTCTTATTTTTATTTTTCAATTTTATAGCCAATCCCCCATACCGTTTTTATATACTTCGGATTATCAGCCATGTCGTTCATCTTTTCTCGCAGATGTCGGATATGCACGGTGATAGTGTTATTACTCTTGCTGAAATATTCGTCACCCCATATCTCATGAAACAACTGCTCAGAGCTAACCACATTTCCCTTGTTTTCACAGAGGATACGCAGGATTGAAAACTCGGTGGGAGTGAGAGATAACGGCTTCTCGTTCAAAGAACACTCATGCGTGCTTATATTAATGACAAGACCAGCGTGGACGATAACATTCTCGTTCTGTGCCGTTACTCCATTGTATTTTTTATATCGGCGTAACTGTGCCTTAACTCGCGCAATTAACTCTAGTGGGCGAAAGGGCTTTGTAATATAATCGTCCGCGCCAATTGTTAGCCCTGTAATTTTATCTACTTCCGTATCTTTCGCCGTCAACATGATAATAGGATAAGTGTGCTTGTCCCTTATTTTTTGACAGATAGTGAGACCACTTGCGTCGGGAAGCATGATATCCAATATAGCAAGGTCAAGCGCATTCTTGTCTATACATTCCAACGCTTCTTTGGCGGTATAGTATTTGAAAACCGTATAATTCTCGTTTTTCAAGTATAGCTCAACCAAATCGGCAATTTCGCGTTCATCTTCCACAATAAGTACTTTATCACTCATGATTACCAATCCCCCTTTATGGATGTGCTTTTCTCAATCGGAATCTTTTCTGAATAACGAGCCTATCATACCTATTACACCAAGTAAAGTCCTATTGTTGTATACAGACACAGTCGGTAACACAGAATAGATTTTCGGATTTACCCATTTATTAGGATTTAATTTTACGCCAAGAATAAGAGATCCATCGGACTCAAAATTATTTACAATAGATAAAGCAAATGGGTAAAAAAATTACTTTCAGTAAAATAAAAAAGAACCTGCAAACATGCAGATTCTCCTGATAATGATTTATATAAGTAAGACCCGAAAATATAATACAATAATTCGAAAATGAGTTCAAGTAAATCAAAAGAACCCGCTGGAGTTCGGGTCCTTTCAGAAGTGATGATGTTTTCTCGGCTTCGGAAAGTGAGAAAATACTAAAATATAATACAACGTAAAATTTTCAAATGAAAATTTTGATGCTTCAATGGTGCCATATTTCTTAATTGCAGCGTTTTTTGGTAATGTTTAATTACAATAAACGTATAAGATTTTGGAAATGACAGAAGTGTCTCTAATAAGAAAAAACACAGCAATCGCTGTGGTTTTTCTTTTAACGACTAAGACTATGTTGTAATTGTTCATAGCATCATATATTGAATTTCAAAAAAGTGTTAAAATGTAAAAGTTTGAATAATTCTTCAATTCGGAGGGATTGTGTAGAATATAAACGGGTTGAACAAAAAGCCTAGTAGAAACTAGGCTTTTTGTATAAAAAAATACCATTTTCATATTAATACATTTTTAATTACACTCTATTGTATACAAACTTTAATAAGATGTTCCAATGTATATATTATTAATTTATATTCAAATTTTAAATTTATTGCAAATCGCGTACTTTCTACAAAATTATTATCAAAAATATACATTTAAATCATTGTAAACAAGAAGTTTAGAAGAGCTATAGCGATGTGACGGTACCTCATCGCTATTCAGCTAATAAAAAGAAATACCCTCAAAATGAAAAAAATACGTTATTCTTTCTGTAGAATCATAGTGGTCTGACCCCATTTGGTGAGACAAAGAAAAAACACCTAGATAACATGTTTCCTATAATCTATAGGTATCACTTTAGGAGTTATTTTGCACCTATTTTAAGCGTTATTTTGCACTATAAGTAAATATAAAAAGCCCAATTTCTCATTAAAATTGAGAAATTGGGCTTTTTTCGTTGCTCCATTAAAGCGCCCTATAATTGAGTAACTAAATTATTCGATAAGAAGGTCAACCATAATCATATATTTACTTTTTTCAGTCGGGAAATTGAAAGTTTCATTCTTTTCTTAAATCTAATTGTGTGTTTTCATTACCCTGCCAAAATGGAATAGTTAAGTCTTCAACTACAAAATCTAAAAGCTCTTCATCAACATTAACACTTACTTTTTTTGTTCTCTTGCTAATTCAGAAAATCCCCTTGTACTTCCAGCTGGAGCAATGGAAAAAGGACTGAACCAACGTCCATTATTTAAATTTTTATCCCACCAGGTACTTGCCACCTCTCCGTTTTTTCCTATCTAAAATACATCGAGGTGATCAGTAAATCGGGACACAGTTGCTATTTGAGACTCTGTCATCCGGCCATACATCATGTTAACAGTAGCCACGTCACCATCACTAAGCCCATTTCTCTGCCCAATGGTAACCCCAGGTGTTAAAGGCTCGATTGTTGGTAAGTTGTTTTTTGAAAAGAAATGTGTACCATAATGCATTATTGAACCATAGTCATATGGGCCATAGTCATCGGATACTGGTATTTCTTGATTAAAGTTACCCTCCTTTCCAGTCTCTATGTTAGCCCAGTTAATTCTAACGAAGTTATTTCGGTCCTCTCGACTTTGTTCGTGGAACAAGCCCACTGTATGGCCAATTTCATGAATAACATTTCCTGTACTGCAATCGTTGCCAAGGTTTATGAATTGTTCCCCTCCTTGCATCCCTATGCGAGATGAACAACTGTCGCTTGGTCTGAAGGTAACATAGTTGGTTTCCGTGGTTCGTCGCACAAATCTTATGAAAGTTCGATTTTCCCAATGAGAAATAGCATCAGTTACACGTTGCTGATTGGGAAGACTTGAATCAATATTAAAAGGTATAACTCCGTTTGGCCAGCGGAATTGGTCACCTGTGATGCCGACCCCCTTGGTTTTAGACCGGGTTTCCATTTCTGCGACAGTTCCAAGAACAATATCACCTTCAAAGATGGCAAGACCGTCAACGACCGAGTATTTTACTTCTCTGGGGGATGGTAAATGGATAAACCCTGTCCGTATTTCTTCACTATTTAGATTGGTTTCACATAAATCATTACTCTTTGCTTTCACCTTTAGTACCTCCGTATTGTATTTGGTATATAGATCAATCACAATCATAACTTCCCCGAAAGAGACGACTTTATTATGACAATCTTGATAAAATAGTAAGTGAGAGTAAAAGAATTGATAAAAGCACATATCTATAAAAACAATCAGCTTAAAACTGAACGGCTATGAAAAATTACAACTTAAGCGTTATGATTTATAAAATTCACTTTTAGCTGAATATCTTCAATAATAATGGATAAGATATCCGTATGGGATTTTCAAATAATTGGAGGTCGAATAAAGTGCCTAAAGGATTCTCGTTACATATTGGATTAAATTCAGTTGATCCACAACATTATTCAGGATGGAGTGGAGACTTAGTTGCCTGTGAATCAGATGCTGAAGATATGGGATTAATTGCAAAATCATTACGTTATGATAATACCTCTACGCTCTTAACAACCAATGCTACAATAGATAATTTTGTTAATGAAGTTAAAAAAGCAGCATCATCTTTAGAAAGTGGAGATATTTTTTTCCTTTCTTATTCTGGACACGGTGGGCGTGTTCCTGATCAACAAAATGATGAAGCCGACGGTTTTGACGAAACTTGGTGTTTATATGATGGTCAATTCCTAGACGATGAAATTCACGCACTTTGGCATCTTTTTAAGGAAGATGTAAGAATTGTTGTCTTATCAGATTCTTGTCATAGTGGATCAATAACTAAAGCTCAACATTACGCTTTATATAATTTCTCCAATATTGATCCAGTAAAACATGTAGCCTATCGATATATGCCGCTTGGTATTAGAACTAAAACCTTTGAAAAAAATAGAAGTATTTATCATGAAAGAAAGGCTCAAGTTAATGAAAGAAATGACAATGAATTAAAGTGCTCGGTTAAATTAATATCTGGTTGCCAAGACAATCAGCTTTCAGCAGATGGAGCTTTTAATGGATTATTCACTGCAACTTTATTATCAGTATGGAGAAGTGGGGCATTTGAAGGGAACTACCAAAAATTCCACAGAAAAATTTTAGAAGCCATGCCGCCAGATCAATCTCCAAACCTTCTTGATATTGGAAAGAGTAATCCAACTTTTGATAATCAAAAACCTTTTGTCATTTAATCAATTTTAAATATTATTATTTTTAATTACTAGAGTATCTGAATAAGGCTCTCAAAAAATGAGGCAAGAATAAGGTCACCCGTATAGTTCTATTATTTCAATGGAATATACGGGTAGATTAAGTGGAAAATTATCATACGATGAGATAATCTCTATTAAGGTAGACACTCATAATGTATTTGGTATCTTGATATAAGCGCAATCTTTCACAATCAGTAAGCATTTGCTTGAGATTTTTCCTCCATTGAGTCGTTTACTACGAGGAGAATACTTCATTCCTTTCTTTTTTTCTCTTACAGCTTGATCTTGTAATCGTTTTTGTTGCTGTTGTTTTGTTAATCGATGAACAATTACACGAGCTGGCACTTTATCAATCATTCCTACATAAGCATCAGCTATTTCACATGTTTGTCCTGGTTGAAGGGAGTTCATTAACGTCTCCATATCTATCTGTATATACTCTGTACCTTTCTAAATTCTTCCGTCTTGAAAATAATCAGGGTTAGGATTTTTTTGATAAATGCGTGTATTCGATTTGATACGTGAAATATAATAATCCTTTTTCTCTTGTATATGTTGAAGATCTTTCAAATGAAAATAACCTAAATCTCGGATACATAAATCATTCGCCGTCACAGTTGGAGCGCACAGAGAGCCATAAGTGCGATCATGTTGTTTACCTGGACCTGTATGAATATGTAGGAACTGTCCACTTAACAAATCATACTCAAGTTGAATTTTTATCCCAGCTGTATGGCTGCATCCTCCTGCACCTGGATAAACCGATGAAAATACATCCGGGAGTTGAAATGCAGTTGAATCTAAAATACGAATACGCTTGAAAACAGAAGTGTATGGAGAAGAAATTGGCATAGATGCGGCCAATTTTTTTCTTAATAGTTCGGCTAGTAGGTGTTGTAAAAGTAGGACAGCCGCCTTATTAAACCGTTGATTCAGTCCCTCTGGACTGATGAGTACTTCTGTTGATGCTTCTAAACAGCTAGATAACTGAGTTAAAGAAGTCATAGCTATATTTTGGCTCACCCATACACATAAAGCTACTAAATCTTTTGCTTGGTACTTACTGGTTCGTTGCACAAAGCCAACATTTCTGGCAAGATTTCGTAAGGTATTAGGGGATAAAAGGTTTTGAATTTCTTGAGCAAATAGTTGTAATTCATCAGATACAGAAATAGACATACAAAAACACCATCCTTTCCTATGATTCTATAGAAAGAATAACGTATTTTTTCATTTTGAAGATATTTCTTTTTATTAGTTTGATAGCGATGGGGTTCGTCCCCACAAGGCAAGCCGCATTCTAACCAAAACGCAATCTTTAGATCAAAAAATAAGAATAAAACCAATGAATAAATATTTAATTTATATTTTTTTAATCTCATTTTCGTAATCTTCAAGTTCCTTATCTGTCATTACATATGGAGAGGGGTCCTCTTTTATAAACCGTACCGCATTTAGTCCGATCATCTGAGCAGCGGCGGACGGCTGACCATCTGGAATAATAGGCGAAATGGACAAATCGGCAACCTTAAGATTTTTGGTACCAAACACATTGAGGAATCCATCGACAACCCCTCCTTGAATCGTCTGTCCCATCCGACACTGACCGCCTAAAGAGAAGTTCGTGTAAGAGGCTTTGACATAATTCTCAAGCTGCTGTTGTTTGTTGGGATCATTGTCAGGTAGCTGGAATATACTTTCGGGAGGATATACAACTTTCCCGATTCCGTTATTTGGGTATTTCAGTGGATCTCTAGCCTCTACAATAATATTATAAATTCTCTTATATTGATCGACCATATACGTTAGATCATTGGGATCTTCCAACGGATTGAAGTTAAGAGATGGATAAGCCTCTGGATCGCTATGTTCCACTAGCACTGTACCCCTGCTTTTTGTATTCACGTCTACAATACCAAAACTCATGATACTTGGAGTAGTTTGGAAAGTTAAATCTAAACTCCAACCATTGCTGATCACATCCGGAGCAGGGATAAAAAATGGGATAGGAGCCCCTATCAGTTGGAGACGACGACTTTCTAGTAGATTCATTGGATTCTCTGCTTGGAAAGCACTAAGATAAGTGGAAAGTTGGGATCAGCAAAAAATATCGGAAGAATTTGAGAGGTATCTATTTCAACTCCTAATCCAACATAACCATGAGTTTGAAGATTGTGACCCACATTTGGACTCTCTATAAATGTTGGTATACCTGCTTTAGCCAAATCATCCGATTTACCGATTCCTGAACGTTGTAGAATGACTGAGGAAAAAAATCCTGCAGAGACGATAATGCCTTTTCTTGCAAACCTTCTATGTGAAACACCATCCTTGACAAATTCAACACCAACCGCAATGTTCAGTCCATTTTTTTTCTTAAATAAAATTTTGTTAACGGTTGTTTTAGCTAAAATAACTAACTTTCTTCCATCAACTCCAAATTCATCTGGATGGAACTGGTTTCCTTGACTGACAATATGGTCATTTAAATAACCTGTTGCCGTTGAGGATCGGACAAATTGACCGGGGCTAATTTCTTTTTGAATAATTTGCGATTTATAAAATGTACAATCCCTTATGCCGGTATTATAGTCCACAGCAATCGGCGTTCCCAATACAGTGTTTGTTGCTTGAACTAACGTATTGATTAATCCATTAGGGGGAATACTCTGTTGCCTAATAAAGATTGGCCCTTGTGATCCTCGTTCATCAGGGTCTTGTGTCGATCCTGTATAGGTTTCATTTTTTACAAATAAGGAGCTAATCTTGTCGTAACTCCATTGATTACCAACAAGACTTGCCCACTGGTTATACAACTCTTTACTCCCACGTACGGCGTACATGTCACTAATTTCTGAACTTCCCCCTATGGCGCGACCATTTGTTGCAATAAGTGTACGTGCAATAGTCGATTCTAATTCAGAAGTAACATTAAAGCTAAACCTGTTACCTCGAGTTGTATTAATGGCCGCAATAACGCTAGGGTTACTTAGCTCATTCGTCATATTTGTTCCTGCTTCTAGCACTAGTACAGAAGTACTTTTGTCATCCGTTAATTCTTTGGCGATTACCCCTCCGGCAGTTCCGGCACCAATCACGATATAATCAAATTTAGTAGGGTCTATTGGTTTTATAGGCTCTGGAACTGCACAAGGAAATGCACAAGGAAATAATGAATAAGGAAATTCGCAAGGATTAAAACAATTTCTTTTTTTTGATGGCATAAATAATCAAGCTCCTTTTTTTGCATTTAGTATATTAAATGTAAGAAAGAATCTGTCTCCTGTACCAGTGTCTTTATTAATTAAAAAATGTATGTTCTATACATGTAAAGTTAACATAACGCATCATTATCAATAGACAATAACGGATAGATTTTTCGTTTTTGGGGTACTATAAAATATTAGCTTGATAGCGATGGGGTAGCACCAACAAAACGCGAATTTCGTACGTTAAGTAAAATTGGATAAAGTAAGAGCCGATTTCCTATATGATAAGGGGAATCGGCTCTTACTTGACTATTAGTCTTTTAAAATTAAATTGGTACTATCGGGCATTCAAAATGATAAAATACCATTCTGAAATTAATTTTACGGCCCTATACACACTTTATTTTAGTTTCTCTTTTATTTTTTCTGGTACATCTTCACTTTTAACTTCTTCATAACCGTTAATTAATGAAATTTTATCAGGTGTTTTTTATTAGCATCTTTATCTTCATCTGCCGTAATTTTTAAATAGGTTCCTTCTTTAATTGGCTTATCATCATTTGTAACAAATTGGATTGTTTTCTCTTCTCCATTTTCTTTAAATCCTTTTAAGGTGTATTTGAATGCGTCTCTTTCTTTTGTTCCTTGACCTTCAATTTTCACATAATAAGTTTCTGTGAAGAACTTTCCACCATATTAGAAGGATAAGGCAGATCATCACCTGTTACCCGTAAATCAACAGTACGCGGATACTGCTCCATGTTTTTTAATAAATCAAGCCCATATTTTCTGTCTCCTATATAAGCGTCAGCATTTTCAAGAGGATTTTTTCTTGCAATCCCAGCCACAGCTCAATATTTCCACCATTTCCCATTTCATCAGAAACAAAATAATCATTAAAACTAAGAACAGTCCCTGTATGACCAAACTCGCTGTGGAGAAATCCAGTAAACTGTTCTGGTAGGGTGAACCTACTGCCTAAGCCAAACGTATGGAACATAGCATTTCTACCAACAAGTCCGTTTCCATTACCAAGCCCTCCTGGTGGTCCCGACATAAGTAGAATTCTTGCGCTTTGAACAGCTCCGGCACATAACACCACATTATGAGCTTGTTGGAACATATCTTTTGGATTGTTGGGATCAGAAACATCAAGATAACGAACCCCTGTTGCTCTACGGAGACGTTGATCATAAAAAAATTCTTAAACTTTTGAATCCGGTCGAATTTCTGCAACTTCACGTAAATTTCGCAACTCATGAAGTGTTGTAGAAAGAGTTCCATATTTTGGCTGACGTGAACCCCAGCAAACATATTCTCCACAAAATCCACATATGTTACATGCATCACGAACAGTATCAGACCATATCTCTTTAGGAGATTGATTCCAGAATTCTGGTTTTGGATTATCCCCCCAATTTTTAATCATCTTGTCAATCATATCCTGGGTACAGTACTCCTTAATATCAGGATTGACCATAGCCGATGGTATCATTGTGGGATTCATCCCTATTGCATTCATTGCCTTAAAGAAAAAGGAGCCAATTGGCCTTTGAGGGTATTCTTTTGACGGAAATGGCGTCGAAGGTAGTGTATTTCTCCATGTGTTCATGCTAGTCTCTGCCGAAAAGGCTTTGAACCATGGAGATTCCTTGATGGACTTATTGATACCCTGATGGTCACCGCCGACTGATAAGATGGCTTCAGCTATATTTAGAACTGGCTCAAGTTCGTTGTAACTAATAGGCCAATCTGCTACAGAATAGCCCCATTCACTAATCTTGTCACTTTGACCAAGTTCTTTAAAAAGTGATTGTAATCTCAGATCTACTGGTAATGGTCGAATACCCCAACATCCCCAAAGGAGTGATCCTCCCCCCATATCAGTTGCCGTCCAGCCTCCTTCAAATGGTTTGGCCACCGATTTATCATCTTTACGGAATGTACTATAATCTCCTCTAGGCCGCCTTACCGGAAGAGGTTTCTCTAAACCAAAGCGATACTCATCATGAAATACCTGATCAAACTGCTTTTCACCTTCAGGAAGGGCCTCAGCCCAATCAGCACCTTGCTCAAGAACAACAACGCTATATCCAGCACGTGCAAGCATCCATGCAAGAGTACCTCCTCCACCTCCTGTGCCAATGACTACAAAATCAGCAACTTTTATTCATTTTCCTCCTGTAGGTTACTATATTTAGCCAATACATTCTCAAACAGTTTCACAGCTTCCTCTGTATCGTAACTTGTAAAATGATTTCCAACTCTACGAGTTTCATCAAGCTCAACCAGTAATGCTGTTGACCATGGTTCTTCAGCGGTATTACGCATTCCCATCATGCGATACAAAATATCACGCGTAAACTGAAATAAGAATGAAACAGATGTTGGAAATTCCAGAGGAGACCAAGAGGGATGAGAATTATTTACAAGCAATGCTACGAACTTTTCCCAGCCACCAGACGTCTCTGGGATACTAAATTGAGCGGCTTTAAGAAGCAAAGATGTCCCTTTTTGATAAAATTCAGAACGTATAATAGGGTTTTTATCTTTATCAAGAAGTACGCCTCTAGACTCTGTAATACCGAAGATTGCATCTTCTTCTAAACCACGGGCTTTTCTCCATGATTTAGGATGTTGAATTGGAGTTGCAGAGAAAGGAGCTTGTTGAAGCCTCTTCCAACGGTTCATCAGTGACAAGTCAAACGAGGTCTCACGTAGTAAACCCTCCAAAAATTGAATCAGATTAAATTTTTCTGAATTTAAGGGGCCTTTACCGTGTCTCCAAGGAAGGTATTCCTCTGTGTCCGGTACCTGATTAGGAGACGGTTTAGAGTTAATCCATTTTTGTAGGGGAATTAAGACATCTGCAACTTTAAGAAGTACAAATTTCATTTCTCCATTAAATTGGAATCCAGAAAGATTCATTCTATTATGTTCATCCTCTAAATTATCGTTCATTGACATCTAATCTATCCTCCTTTCCAAAAATACCAATATATGTGTTTTTTCTTTTTTTAATTAGTATTCAATTGAACTAGCTAGTACTTGTTTGTTACCTCATTGATTAGCTTAGATACAATTTTCAATCTTTATCATTGAAATGGTTCTATAACGACACTTCAGGTTATTTCAATTAACTTTTATGTTGTATCACATATAAATAAAATCTCACTGATTCTCTCCAAATTAAGAAAAAAGAGATTATCATTATTTCAAAATTAATATAGACATTTTAATGAAACAGTTCTCTTAAAATTATGGAGAAAAATAATTAGAATTGGTTACTCTTATGTATTCAGCTCCTTTTCTTAGCAATGGATTGCATAATACATTGCTAATTAGGAGATAATCTAATTTATAGTAAAATATCTCTTAAGATTTATTTCATTATGTGTAATAAACATATAAAGGTTATTGTTTGCCATTCATGACGAAACATCCGCTTATTTTAACTTAATTGGTATTCTGTATAATACATATAGAAAGAAGGAGAAACACTGTGCAGATTCGCTGTGGAACGTTTAACTTATACCAATTTGCTGAACCTCCTTTCAAATGGTATGAGCCTGGTAACAAATATTCAGATGCTGAATGGTTGATGAAGAAGGAATGGATTAAAGAACAAATATTAAAAATGAAATGCGATGTTATTGGTTTTCAAGAAGTATTTAGCTCAGCTATTTTGAAAAGCTTAGTTGAGGAATTAGGGTTTATTCATTTTGAAACAGTAGAAACCCCTGTTACAGATATAGATAATCCATTAGTATTTATAAAACCTGTAGTTGCAATAGCGTCAAAATATCCAATAATTTCAGTAAATCCTGTTAAAGTACCAGATTCCATTATGGAGGAAATACCTGTTAATGCAGATTTTAAATTCAGTCGTATTCCAATAAAGGCTACGATACATATTGATGGTTCTGGTGATATTATTTTTTATGTTTCGCATTTGAAATCCAAAAACCCAGCAGTTAGAGATTTACATTTAAATCCTGATGATGCATTGGATAATAAGATATTAGCTACTTTACGAGCAAGGTCGATAGGACATGTAATATCATTACTACAACGAGGAGCAGAAGCAGCGGTCTTATATCATGAGATATCTGAAACCCTACACACTCATAAAGAAGTTCCAGTTATCTTGCTTGGTGATTTAAACGATGATGAACACTCTATTCCCATAGAAGCATTAACTAATAGGGAAAGGCTTTTAAAAATCAACGGTAAACCAATTGATGATGACGAACAAAAGATTGTATATAATTATAAACTTTACGATGCTTTTGACTTAGCTCCAAATCAAAGTGGACAAAAAAGATTGCCCACACATTATTATAAAAAATTAGGAAACGTATTTGACTATATTTTTGTATCTAATGTACTTAATGGGAAAAACGAACAGCACCTTGGTCGAGTAAGCGCATATAAAGTACTCGACCATCATTTAAAATGTGATGATATTGAAAATAAAACACAATCTGATCATGCCCAAGTTGTTGCAACTATAGAATTCAAAGAAAATATAAAATAAAGAAAATGAGTCGAATGTTTCTTAAAGTAAGAATGAAAAGTAATACGTTTTATAGATGAGTTAAGGAATATGAATATACCTTAAAAAAAGTACCCATTCTTGAAATTGGGTACTTTTCTTATTCCCCCTTTTCGAGGGAGCAAAAACACCCAACAATTGGATACAACACAGAGAATCCCCTTATTACGGTGTTTATAATTTTTGTATACAATCTGGTACATGAAATTATACAAACTAAGTTATTCCTTTTCCTTTAAAATCCTTATAGCATTCTATATGAATTTTATGGTATTATATAGATAGAAAATTTGTTTTCATTGTTTATACACTATTGTACGTAGCGTGAAGGACAAACCTTACGCCCTGATAACTCGGGCGAGGTTTGTCCTTTTTTTATTTTAAGGAGGAATTTACTATGAAAAAAGTCTACAAAATTGGAGCAGTTATAACAACTTTATGTGTTATTGGTATCACGATCTTTACTTTAACTAAAAATGAATCAGTCAAAACAGAAATAGTAACACCTGAAAAAACAATTGTATCTGCTGCAGATGTAAAAGGATCACCTGAAAATATAAAAGATATTTCAAAAGAAGAATTAAAGCAAAAAATAAAATCCCATGAAGAGTTTATTGCGTATTACTATCAACCAACCTGTCATTATTGTAAAAAGGCTGCACCAGATATAAATAGTATGTCAAAAAAGCATGATAGAACCATCTATCGTATTGATATCTCTACCTCAGAAAATCAAAGTGCCTTTCAAGAGTTCGACATTCCAGGTACTCCAATTGTCGTAGCTTATAACAGAGGTGAAGAAGTTGAACGTTTAGAAGGAGCCGTGTCAGCTGCTACATATGATGGATTCTTTGCAAGACGTAATTCGAGTGCTAGCTAGTATAGTGCTCGTTTTTCTTTGTACGAAAGGAGAATTAATTTGCAACAAAACGCCCGTATTCAATCTTTAGACATAATAAGAGGTATCGCCATACTATGTATCCTTTTTGCGAATCTACCTACTATGACGGGACTAGATCCCTTTAATCAGGCAGGTTACTCCGGTACAGATAAAGCGATTCGTTTTTTAGTAGATTTGTTTATACAAGCAAAGTTCTATACTATTTTCGCATTCTTATTTGGCGTAGGGTTTTATATATTTATGAAAAATATATAAGCAAAAGGATAACCCCATGTATAAGTTGTTTATTCGCAGACTGTGTATTTTATTAGCCTTCGGTTTACTTCACTTCACCTTTCTATGGTATGGAGATATTCTACATGCGTATGCTATAGCTGGATTTATTCTATTGTTCTTTTATAAGCGATCTACTCAACTTATTTTTATAGCTGGTTGTAGTTTCCTAATGGTTAGTTATGTATTACATATTATTCTATTTTTGCGAGCAAGTGCTTCTATTCCTGAAATACCAAATTACTATCTATATATGTTTACAGGCAACACTAGCAACCACACAGTAAATCTATTTACACATTATTCACATCAAGTAAAAGCACGTCTTTTCTTTCTAATGACCCAGGAATTTCAGCAACTACTAATAGGAATTCCCGAATATATAGGTTTATTTTTAATCGGTTTATGGGCTGGTAAGAAAAACATTTTTAAAAGGGTACCGGAATTAATAAAGAAAATTAGATTTTTACAGTGGAGTTCGTTATGCATTTCATGTCTTCTCTCTTGTCCTATTATCTATTACTTTATAAAAACGGATATCTACTACTCGCAGAATATACAACTATGGATTCTATTTGGAGGGAAAATGCTAGCTATATTCTATATTTGTACTCTACTTCGAGTTTGTGAGAATAAAAAATATATAGAGTGGCTGCGCCCCTTTATGAACGTAGGCAAGTATGCTTTAACGAATTACATTAGCCAAAGTATACTAACTCTTGTCATTCTTTCCTTGTACTTTAAAGATGTCTCACACGTATATTACTGGCAACTATGTATCTTCGGGTTTTTAATTATATTTGTACAAATTATATTCAGCAAAATTTGGAGTAAATATTTCCGATATGGTCCTATTGAGTGGGTATGGAGAAAAGGCATTTACAAGACATAGCCTATTTTTCACCAGTTACATGCAATTAACTGAAAAAAATAATAAAATATCATATGAAAGATTAAAGATATATTTGCGGTTGTAAAATAATGTTATTAAAATTAAAGTGGTTCAAGTCGCAGGAAGGCACCTTTGGGTGTCTTTTCTTTATGCATAAAAAAGCCTCATCTTCCTATAGAAAAGATAAAGCCTTTATATATTATTTATTATCCGATTCATCAGTTTTATTATAAACACATTTAGCTTCTCCAAAAAGACCACCTGTGTCCCATTCCCACCATAATACGCATACTTCCCAGGTGAACCATTGTCTCTTATACTTGGATATGATTTTAGTTTATATTCATAAACCGAAACCATAAAAATATAAATAGATTACCACGATTGTAATTCCCATAAGAGTGATTAATAGGAGTCTTATGAAATTTTTAAAATATGTATTCTTTGTAGTTGGATGCACCAGTCTAATATCACTTTGGTATGCAATCTTTTTTCTGTAAAGATAAGCAAAAAGAAAAGTCGTTCCAGAAATTAGATAGTGTATTTCAATGAAATAATATAACTTGAAGAAACACAAAGTGTTTTTACTTTTGTTTTTCTTCAAGTTTTCGTTTGTTAATAGCTCAATAAAAAGAGGTTTGTTACATTCTAATTATTTCCGTTTTTTCTTTTTGATGGAATATTTGTTACTATCATATATACGTAGTGTAATTGAAAGTTTTTCTTTTTCTAGTTTTAGTCTCTTCTAATCCTTCTTTTATTCGTTCAGCTTCAATCATTCTGATTTACATCCAATGATTGAAGCTGAATATTCAATTCCATTTACAATTGCTTGTGTTCGATAGTGTACTACAACCTCTAAACCTTTTGAACGAAACTTTTTTACAACTTTATCTAAGTCCTTTTTTAAATTCTGACGACTCCTGGATCTAACTATTTCAATTTCTATAGTTTTCACAGTTACACCTCCTAAGCAAAATGGTATAAATTTATTGCGTTCACTATCACTTTGTTCTTCTTTACAATACATTTAATCTATTAAGAGTCAAAAATTATACAACAAAAGAGTGACTCCGTTTAGAACCACTCTTTTCACCAATTTCTTAATTTCATTCCAAGTATAATTGAATTCTTCACCAAAATCATTTGCAATACTCCCTTTGACCGATGAACGTTGTAAGTAAGAACGGCCCATTTGATAGAGCGATGCTGCAGCTCTACTTTGCAACAAGGGCACCACATAAAAAAAGAAAATTGTACTTTCAGGCACAAAATTGAAGTGTTTTGCTTATCTTCCTTTACGTTAAGGGATTAGTTTGTATATTTAGGGAGATGTGCGAGACAGGTGTATATTCAGGGTAATCTAATATTTTCCATTAAAATATGATAGGATAGAAGTATATCCAAAATGGAGGAATGGCAAATGAATTCAAACACAAAACAGTTTATTTATGATATCCAGCAAAGAAAGAACAATTATATAGAAAATGTATTAATAGCAATACAACATCCTAAAAAAGAGCAATCTGAACAAATCATTCAAAATATAGTAGAGAAGATGGATATGATGATTAGTTTAGTTACTACTTACATGGCTATTGAATCCGAATCTATAAAAGAATTAAAAGAGCTTCAGGAAGAACTTATTCATGCTCAAGCATATATTCAAAAACGGAAATTTGAAGAAACACAGAAATAAAACCCTGTGTTTTTACTTGGTGGACTATGACATTAATTTTTTATAAATTTGATTATTGCTTTGGCATAATCCATACAATTTGTTGAATGCGTACAATATATGGCGCCGTATCTTCAATGAGCAAATGATCTGGTTTCACATCTTTTAACTGTCCCCTTACATTACCTCTTACAGTTTCAATAACCACATATTTACCAATTACTGATTGTAATGTCTGGTATACGTAGGGATTAGATGTACTTACCGTATATTGTTCACTCAAGTCATTTCCTTCCGAATAACTCATTCTATAAGTCTCCTTTCTAATTTGTATTCTTTCTCCTAATATAGGATATAAATCTTATAAATATGCTAGAAGGATAATTCATTATAGGAACGGAAATAACATTTTAATAAGGTACTGTTTCTATTTCTGACTTGCTAAAAATTATTTAAATGAAGTTACTTTTACTAGTTAATAGGTGATGATATATGAATATTTTGATTGTACATCTAGGTTGTTCCTTTTAGATATGTATGAATTTAAATACGCCCTTTATTAGAATAGTGCTCATACTTTTTTTGAGATTCTTTCGTAATACGTGCATTAAGTAAAATTGCTAACAATAAAAACACTCCATATTTTCCTCCTGTAGCTCCTATGATTATCACACTACTACAAACAAGTATAATTAATAGGATAAACGAAACTGAATAAATACGATCATAATACTTTGACATTTTTTCGCATTTAATGCGTTCCTTCCTTGCATCCATCTAAATTCCTCCTTTAAATTATCCATATCACTTTCAAATAAGTCTTGCCCTTATAAAGGAAACAATATATCGTTATATGAATTAGTTTCTTTTTTTTTCAACTAACTTATATAACGTAAAAAGAAATCCTATCAATATTAAGCTTTCCACCATGATAATCCCGACCCTCTCCTTCCTTTTAAGCCCAACACATTAAATAAAATTTGCAGCAAACAAAAAGGACCCTCCTTCCTCTTAAAGGCAGATCCTTTCCTCTTGCATGCAACTATTTTTAGCTATTCTTGATTAATTAGAATCACAGCTGGTCCATCTACACGAATTCCACCAACTTCGATTTTTTCATAAGGCTCAACTTTAATAGAAATGATCCCTTCCCGCTTCTTTAATTCATTACTCAATTCTTTTGTTAACATTTTTTTCATGTGTGCACTCCTTCTTACTGCTTAATTTACTATTGTTATGTAAATGAAATTAAAAATGGTTTCCTGGTCTGGAAACCATTTTTGTAGTTGACCATATGGTGTTACCAGTTCGTTTATCAATTTTACGTAAAGAAGATAAATAATTACTATTCACTGTCTCAGTAGATGTAAGGAACTCTTAAAGATAGCAGTGAGATTGATTGTTTTTTCTTCTAGAAATAATGACTTAGATAGTATATTACCTAAAACAATGAAAGCCCTACCTCTCTTTCATCCTTACGGCTCCTTGTCCGTGCCAGTGTGAATCAGGATTGCAAAAATCAAGTGACTATTTAATCGAGTTATTTGATGAAACTTCGAACGTTCGTAAAAAAATTTTATAATAAAAATGGATTAGATTGAAGTAATAACAAAAGAGGTTCCTACTCTAAAAGTGAGTTGAAGAAATTGAATGTCTTTGAAATGATTTGCTTTTAATACTCATCATATTCCCGAAAGATTTAGAATGTTTTCAGAGGATATAATACATTATTTATAATGAACCTTAACAGAAACTTTTTATTTGATTTTCAGTGATTCCTTTAATTAATTCTAGTTCACTGACCAAAAATCTATATGCATCATCCAGCAATTTTTTTTCGCTTGTATTGAGTGCTTTTTCTTTCTTCATACGCATTAAATCCCGTACAACTTCAGCACCTTCTTGTATTTCACCCGTTTTTATTTTGTCCGTGTTCACTTTATGCCTTTGTTTCCACGGCAGTAATTTACAGGATTCTTCATGGTGAAAAATGTGTATAATGTGCTTTAATGCAAGTATATCAGTAACTGGGCGTATATTCGAATTCACTATTTTACCCGTAGGAATCATGACTTGCATCTTACTGATCGACATTTTTATGACAAAATACTGTTGTTTTTTTCCTGAGAATTCTTTTTCTTCTATGGCTTCAATTATACCTGCTCCGTGCATTGGATAAACAATGTTATCGCCAATTTGAAACATATAATCCACCTCCATATATGGTAACCTTCTTAAGGTTACCATATATGTGATTTTTTATCAAATATTTCATAATATCATAAAATTATTTTTGTTGTCAATTACTTTTTCTTTAAATATCAAATCGAATAAAAATAGCACAAAAAACATAGGGAGTGTGTCAGATTTCCCATAAAGGGAAAGGGAATTTCCCCTCGCATATTCTGAAACCTCTACTCATTAACGTAGATCATTTTCCCCCTTGAAAACGACCAAATCGATCCCTTATTTTTTTCAATCTTGTGTGGTACTCCAAAATCTCAATTCTTGCTTTTTCAGCTAGAGGTGCAATTGGTCGTAAGGCTTTTAACCGCCAATATTCAATCACTACATCAAGTACTTGATCAAAATATTGTAGTGGTCCATAGTTCGCTTCTTTTGCAATCACAGCCATTCTATTTTCAAAATCAGGCATGACGGCACCTGGCATTTTAAAATTCTTAATCACATTGGCAATATGATAGCAATAATTTGGTTCCAATTCTAAATGTATTCGAATAACGTCTCGATAAAACGCATAATGAAGAGTTTCATCTTTTGCAAGACGGCGTAATAATGTAGCAAGATCTGGATCATGCTTACTTGCAACCTTAGCAACATTATTGTAAAACACCATCGTTGCAAGTTCTTGTAGCGTCGTATACGTCATGGCTTCGATTGGTGTATGAAAATCAGGCTCAAATCCACCCTCAACGACTGACTTTCTTAATTCATGTATACGTTTAGGGTTCACACTTCGAGTGAGTAGTAAATATGTCTCCAATAAATTCGAATGTTGATCCTCTTCTGAGGTCCAAGTATGAATAAAGTCTGTAATAACAGAAAGGGACCCTTTAAAAGTCACAGATAAATACGTTGTAAACCATGGTAAATTCACTTCTGTTAATAAAGCTGTTTCAATGGCTGTAATTACACCAGAAGGAAGAGTAACTTGACTTTCATCCCAAGGAACTCTTTTAAAGTCCATTCCCTTATCCCATGGTAAAAACTCATGATAACCCCAGTCTATCTTCTGCGCTCTTATTTTATGTTGTTCATACAGTTCTTTTAAACGTGGTTCTAATCGGAAATCTAAATCATTTGTTAGCATAAAAGTCCCCCCATTTCTTATCACAGATAGTCATTCTATTTTTACTCTTAAAATTTTCTACAAATAAATATTACGTTCCTTTTTTAAGTCAAACATAATAAATTTGTAACAAAACTTTTTAAGAGCGCTATATTTTTATAGGATCTTTTTATTAAAAGGGGGACCGTTACATCTATTTTCTTTTTTATAAAATAGATACTGAGGCATACAATATGTTAGTTAGCCTAGATAAAGAAACTAACCTCAGTAAATACAGAATAACATTCATGGATGAAGATACTCGTCATGTTATAAATCTTCTTGAGTGTAAAAAGGTGCATGCTTATAAAGAATCGTTTTATAATAAAGATAGATAGTGTTTTATACACACTAACAACTTATTTAGATGTAAATCCAATATATTAGATTAAGCACTTGAAAACCAAATACAGTGGATGAGATAGCCTTAAACGACAAATCCCAACTAGAACAATGTACATTGTCTATGTATGGTGAGTTAGACCAAATTTTGTTATACAACAAAAAAGGGAAGAGGCGATAAACATGCAGTCAACGGAAGCGCATATGAAGGAAAAACAACGTAGAGAAAAAATAGAAATTATATTTAGTCACAGGGTAAAAGGAGAGAGTTATTTTCACGGCTCTTCCTATCAATGGAAAAACATTGTATATCAAAATTATAATAGAATACAACAAAAAGAGTTGGAAATTGAACAACTCATTTCAAAAATGGAAAACGAAGGGGTTCGTTTTACGCAGCACCGTTCACTCATACACTATCCCGTCATTGATTTTGTAAAATATATAGCTAAGATTTATAAGGAACCCCTCGAAATACAATAATCATATTTTAAGGAAACCTTTATAAAAGGTTTATTTTCGAGGCTTTTTTAACTAAAACCTTAAAAAATCATTACAACATTCTTTTTATTTTCAATACTCTTCGGTTTTGTTATAATATCAACCATAACGTATTATATTCGTTTGTATATTTTCATATTTTGGGGATTTTATTACACAAAAAGACAACTCTTAATTGGAGTTGTCTTTTATTTTTTTTGATATACACAATACTATTCTGATACAAAAACATCAAGATTCTTACAACCAAAGAAAAAGTAGGATTTCTAATAAGAGAGATCCTACTTTATTTCCTCATATTCCGTCATTATTTTATGAAACATGTTTTTCTTTAACTCTAACATTTGCATAAACATAGTAGCTGTTATTTCGCCACTTTTCCATTTAAAATAAGTCTCTTCTATCATATGCATTTGTTGTTTGCTTAGGGTTGAAAGGTTCACCTGAGGACGTCCTAAATTAGCTTCAGCAATCCCTTCTGCTCGTCGCTAATGGATTTTTTTACGCTCTTGATCTGCAACATAGGAAAGCAAAGATAAAAATTGATCTTCAATCAACCGACCCATGTCACACATTTCACGAAACTTACGGCTATCGAATAAAGTTTCATTTTCTAACAGGGGTATGTATAGCAATGGAACAGGATAAAGCAATAAGCATTAGTGGACATAAAATAGCTATTTTATGTCCACTAATATACGAAATAACCCTTAAAATGAATGTTCGCTAGTGTTTGTTGTGTGATTTTGTTCCATTGCTACACACACCATATACGTCAATGATTATCATAAAGAAATAGTGAGCTTAATGCCTTTTCTTCACCTTGACATTTATTACAAAAAATGTTATTATTAAAATGAATTATTTTTGTTCGGTGTAAAGGATTTGTAACTTTTCACCTTTATGATCACTGAGAGCAAGGATAGTATTACATTGTGTGTGTTTACACACTAGGAGGCAATACAAATGGAAAAAGGTAATGTAAAATGGTTTAATGGCGAAAAAGGCTTCGGATTCATCGAACGTGAAGGTGGAGACGATGTATTCGTTCATTTCTCAGCGATTCAAGGCGAAGGTTACAAAACTTTAGAAGAAGGTCAAGCAGTGACTTTTGATTTGGAGCAAGGTCAACGTGGACTTCAAGCTTCAAACGTACGTAAAGCTTCTTAATTTTACAAAGCAGGGAAGGCAGGCTCTTTTATGAGAGTCTGCTTTTCTTTTTTCCGTGAAACAAAGCCCCCCCACTCGTAAAGGACATGAAAACAGTAAATCAAATGGTAAACCAAGCCTAGCATATACTTACGGATTATCCTAATTTAATTTTTGAGCCCCTCAACTTTATAAGCCTTTTTTTAAGCATAAAAGTACCCCTAAATGAAAATTCTCTTTCTCTACAGTTAGTTATTTTGAGAAGTCAGCTCATTTTTTGTTTTGGGGGTTTTTACATTCCTTAAGTTGATGTACATGGGCTAACACCAATAAAACGCAAATTTCGTACGCTAAGTAGGAATCAGTTCTTTAATGTTAATTTATTTGTGGTAGTCGAAAGAATATTATAAGGGATACTGAAAATTTACATGCAATGGTTGAAACCGTTGTAAAGCATCTTGATACTTTCTCATGTTCAAATTGACACTACTAGATAAAAAAATCCTGCATGTTTGAAACATGCAGGATTTTTTCTATTCTTCATTTTTCATAAAGTAAGAAACAAAACGGAGAATTTCAAGGTATAACCATACTAATGTCATCATGAGCCCTATTGCGCTATACCACTCCATATGTTTTGCCGCCCCACTACGTGCACCATTTTCAATCGAATCAAAATCCAGTAATAGATTTAATGCAGCAACGACAATCACAACGGTACTAATAATGATACTGATTGTCCCACCTTGGTGAATGTAAGGAACAGTCAAAACAAAGGTGTTTAGTAAGAAGACAATCAAATACATAATTAAAATGCCAAGTGTTGCAGCTGTTAAAACAGTACGGAACTTTTCAGTTACTTTTATTATACGAGTAGCATATAATACTAACATTGCAAATAAAATCGAAATGGTTAATAATACAGCAGTTAAAAGAATAGAATTTCCAAAACGCATTGTATAATATGCAGAAATACTTCCTAATACAATCCCTTTTACCACAGCATAAATCGGTGCACAAATTGGTGATATACGAGGGATAAATATAGCTAAAAATGCAACTACTATATTAACTATTGCTACTCCAATTAATACTGATGTTTTCATTGAACCTTGCATCATTTGTAAGTATGAATAGACAGATGCTGCAAGAAGTAAGATAAGCATAATAAATGTTTTTCCTATTGTTCCACCTATAGTCATCGTGGAAGCGTTTGTCTTCTCTTCATGAAATTTGTCTTTTTTTAACATTGGATTAGATGTTCTCATGTTTTCCTCCTAAAATATTTTTTGCTTGTAATGTGAATTTTTTATATCTCTAATTTCTTATTGATAATGCGACCTGTAATCTCTACGAGTACAATTATTAACAAGCAAGTAAAACATAGACCAAAAATAGTGAAATCTTCAATAGGGTAAAATGATGTATCAAAAAAATTATTCTTATCCATGAACCCAGAACTATTAATAGTAACTGCATATTTCTCTAATTTACTTAACACATTCACTATCATTGTTTGTATTGTTGAAAAAATAGCAACGAAAATGATGAATAAAATTATTTTACTCATCCATGACTTCACTGGAAACAGCCGTATAATTGCCATGATAAAATAACAAGAAATAAGGATACTCATGAAATCGATTCCCCATAAAAGAAAAGCAAATATGTGTTGGAAGATTCCGTAACTATACAACTTGTGATATTCTTGTCGGAATTCTCCGGTTATTTCCCCACCATAAAGACTGGGATCATAACCAATTACTTTTCCATCATCAAGACTTTGTGAAAAATAATATGAAAAAATTAAGCCTATACCTAATAAAATAATAAACATTACTGTGAAAAATAATAAATTCGCATATATATATTTCTGGGTTGGGATGGCTGTATAACGAATCATAGAATTTTTTAATATTTTATTGAAAGAAGGCAGCGCTATTAAAAGAAGTAAAAATGCAGCTATACCAATTATCATCAGGAATATGAGTAAGACTAAATCCTTTATAAACGGAGGTAGTACCCTTGAGAGTCCTATCGTACTAAATAAAAGAAGTAAAGAAATAATAATAAAACCAGAATAAAAGACAGCTATTTTTTTTCTATTGCACTTATATAAATAGAGAAAAAGTGGATTCATTTCTCAAAAACCTCCCTAAACAACTCATGTACTGCTTTCCCTTGATGAAAACGAATTTCCTCCACGTTTTCATGTAATACAATATTTCCGTCTTTTAAAAAGATTACCTCATCAAATATACTTTCGATTTCTTCTATTAAATGAGTTGAAATGAGAATGGTACAATCTTCTCGGTAAAATTTAAGAATTAAATCTAGTACATGTTTTCTAGAAACAAGATCAATTCCACCCAATGGCTCATCTAATATATATAACTTTGCTTTCCTGGAGAAAGTTAAGATAAGTTGTAATTTTTCCACTTCACCTTTTGATAAAGCAACTATATGCTCTTCTAATGGCATTTTAAATTCAGTTATTAATTCCATTGCTTGGTTTAAATCAAAATCAGGATAAAAATTTCGATAGAAAGCTACAGCATCTTTTATCGTCATCCACTCGTCAAAAATAGGACTATCAGGCATAAATGAAACAATTTTCTTTGTTTCTATTCCTACCTTCTGACCTTCAATTGTGATAGTTCCTTTAGATGGATAACGCAAACCAGCAATCATTTTTAATAATGTCGTTTTTCCGCTACCATTATCACCAACAAGACCAATAATTTTCCCTTCAGAAATTGTTGCACTTAAATCTTGAAGCACTGTTTTTAAGTTATATCTTTTCCACAGATTTTCAATTTTTAATAACTCTGTCATTCGTTTTCCTTCCTTTTCTTTTCTAATGAAGAATGGAGGATTGTAAGAATTTCTTCTTTCGTAAAACCTAAATTGTCCATTCCATTTATAAAATTATCAAGCAACTCTGTTGCCATTTCTTTGCGTAGTTCAGTAATCTTTTCTCCTTCACTCGTTACAAATCTCCCTGTTCCTCTTCGTGTCACAGCAATACCTTCTCGTTCTAGCTCTTGAAATGTGCGTTGAATCGTATTTGGATTCACTTGTAATTCACTGGCTAGTTCACGTACAGCTGGGATTTTATCACCCGGTGCTAAACGACCTGTTACAATTTCCTTTTTTATGTATTCCATTACCTGAATATAAATCGGGATATTAGGAGAAAACTCATTTTCCATTTCTTCCCTCCTCAGTATTAGTGTACTAGACGAATAATACACTAATACTGATTTTGTGTAAATGGTAATTTTTTCGAAATATATATAATAAATAAAAGATGATATATTTAGTGAATTAGTGTAACCAACTAAGCACCATAAACGACCGTTTATGGTGCTTTATTTACTTCTATCCAAATAAAGAAAAATATTACGCAAACTCAGGTCCAAAACTCATTACAAAAAATAAAAAAGCCTAACATATTAGTCATATATAATATGTTAGGACTCTTATATTTTAGGTTTCTTTGAATTTAGGTCTTGATAAAGTAAGAAATCCGAGTTTTGTTGGCAGGATCCCATACACTACTCTATGGTATAATTGTATCTATATATAATATTTAAAGGATGATAATAATGTATTCATACACAAATAAGAAAAAAACAGTATCCCTTATAATAGCTTCATTTATCTTTTTTAGTTTTGTAGTAGCTGGTATATACAATTTTACAAAAACAAATTTCTTTTATATAAATTTAGGAGGTTTAGTTCTTAATAGCTTCATGTTATTTTTAGCAGCTAGAGCTTTAATGAAACAAATTAAAGTTTAAGTATACACAACGATACAATAATTTTAAGCTTACTTAAGGTATCGCCACATCACGATCTAATTAATAAAATTGAAATGGAAGATTCAGCATGAATAATCTAAAAGAATTCTTAAACAAAAATCTTTTTATCAAATATTCTCTATATATAATATTAGGAGCTGGATTAATAAGAACAGGTTATGAATTTGGCTATTTCATTACAAACTTCATGCTATAAAACTATAAGTGGTGTTAATGAAAATAACACCACTTACCAATATATTTTCCATCATAGAACTTGAAACATAACAACTATTAAATTCATAATTGCATGTACAACAAATGATACCAGTAACCTATTAGTACGCACATATACTACAGCAAGTACAAGTCCAATTAAAAAATATCCAAATATAAATGGAAAATCAAAATGCATAATAGAAAAGAACAATGAGCTTATTAATATTCTCCAAGTTTGTTTAAACTTTTGAGTTAAAATATTTATAGCCGCATAACGAAAAACAAACTCTTCTACTAACGGTGCAAGAAGAACAATTGAAACAAGTGCCACAGGAGATATTGCTGCTGCAGCGACTGTACTAGACGTATTTGCTGATT
>NZ_JAKUGG010000026.1:0-67732 GCF_022663835.1 Bacillus cereus group sp. BfR-BA-01347
ATACAGAAAGATTCCAAGAAAAACTTCACGGCCTTTCCCCGATAGAATATCGGGAAAAGGCCGTGGCATAATACTCTTTTTATTACTGTCTACTTGACAGGGAGATGACCAGGCTGACTCTTTTTTTATGATTCTCACATTCTATCTTTCTCTTGAAAGTAAGCAATGTTGTCTCGAAGCCACTTTCGCTCTGACATAAATAAATTCCCTCGTTTTTTGTACACTTTATCAAATGTCTTTAAAACTTCTTCACGATCAACAAACTTATGTAAAAAACGAACACTACGTTTTTATGATAAATATAAGGAATAATTTTATTTGTACTACTTACTACTGGTAATGTATAAATATTACTAAGCAATTCACTTAACAAAGTCGGACTGTCTTCATATTCCAAACAATCTATAAGATAATCTGCAATACAAATTTCTTTCGTATTAATAGCAAGTTTCGTCATTAAATAATAAATATCTTTCTTCATAGATACCTTTTTTGCTTTGCTTAACTTCCCCTGTAAATAAGGAAAAATTAATAAGTCATTTAACGCTTTTGCTTCATCATACGCACGATGCCATATATCTGTAGCCATCCGCCTTAATAAATCATCTATATACCCTTCCATCTCCTTCTCTCCCGTCTAAATTAAATCTATCTCTTTGCATTCTATATACGAGAGATTACTATTTCAACAGAAAAAAGAGGATGTCATAGCATCCTCTCCTGCCCTACCCTATTCCACACAAGTAAACTGTGTCCAAGCTCCTACATAATCTAGTAAGAATAACTCTTCTTCTGCAATTGTACCGACAATATTTTTCCGTTCATCTATCGGCATTTCTTTTAGAATGATTTGAAGTTCACCTTTATACTTACCAAATGAGTTGTTTCCAATTACAACTTGCCCTCTTTCCTGTAATACACTTTCGCGCACTGGGAAGTCATAGTCTTTATACTTTTTACGTACTTCTGTAGAACGCACCATATATTCTGTTATGTCGCCGCGTCTTACATGTAATTCTTGCAGTGTCGCTTTCTTCTCTACTTCAGTCGCTTCGTCTACAAAGTTTACCTTTAGCTGTAACATGTAACGATTTAAGTTTCCTAGTTTCTCTAACTCTTCTTCACTCGCATAGGCATTTCCGATAATAACGTCATCAATAAGCCCTGTCGCCCATAAGTGTTTCGCTTGTACTTCAATCGGCAAGTTACGATGCTCTTCTAGCGTACATAATCCGTCATTAATATCCCATGGACCGATGTTAGCTGCATGTGACGTAATAAATGCTGCCGTGCGAATACCGTGTTTTTTAAAGCGTTCACTACAGCGAATGAAATAATCATACGGAAGACCAGTGAATTTTTGCGGATAAAAGTTATGGCAACCAATTAAAGCTGGTTTATTTGCCTGATGCGAAAGGATATTTTCTAAGTATGCAATATCGTTACTTACATTTAACTCGATTTTTAAACCGTACGGATTATTCGTCATTTTCGCTTCAGTTAGTCCGTCAAAACCTAAATCTAAACGGATACCATCTGCACCTAACTCTGCAAAGAATGATAGATCGCTATAGCTAATACCAAGTTGATCAAATACCGCCGGAGCTACATCTAAAATAACTTCCATATTATTATCTTTTGCATGATTAATAATTTCTTTAAATTCAGCTACAATTTCTTCTTTCGGACGATTCACAGATAATAGACATGTGAATATTCTTGAAAAACCGTGGCGTGCCGCTGCCAAAATGTATGCCATATCTTTTTCTTTCGTTGAATGTTCTGGATAAAGTGAAATTCCTAATTTACGCTCCATGCTTTTGCATCTCCTTCACACGTTGTATTAATGCTATGCTCGTAAATCTATATTTTGCAGATAAACAAGTTGCACATAAAATCGTTGGTACAATAATTACGTACGGTGATTGCAATCCTAACATTACATATGCACCCATTGAACAACCGATAAATAAAACTGATACGAGTAGTAACACTAATAAAGATTTACTTTGTACCCATTTCGAATAATGGGCAATACACTGTCCGACCACGAATGTAATTAAGATGATAATTGCTCCGAGCATTCTGTTTTCTCCTCTCCTGCTAATTGTTGTTTCTCATACATTTTGAAGAATGGATAGTAAATAACGAATGAGATAACAAAGTTAACAAGTACAAGTACACCAGCCATAATTGTCCAGTCCGTACTAATCACCGCTGCAATCGGTGCTAACATCGTAAATGGCAGTTTCGCCATCATAAGTGGAATCATACCTGAAACAACTGCGAAATATGATACTGTCGTTGTCACTAACGGTGTAATAACGAACGGAATAATTAAGATTGGGTTCATTACAATTGGTGCCCCGAAAATAATTGGTTCGTTAATATTGAATAAACCTGGTACGAATGATAATCTCCCTAACTCTTTTAGGAACTTAGATTTAGAGAACATAAACATAATGACTAAAGCTAACGTTGAACCTGATCCGCCAATCCATACGAACCATTGAATGAATTGCTCTGTAAATAAGTTTGGTAACTGATGTGCATTTCCTGTAGCCGTGAACACTTCCATATTTTCAAGAATTGCTGAATCCCACATTGGACGAATAATCGGTCCTAAAATCGCAGGGCCATGTATACCGAATGACCAGAAGAACACGATTAAGAATACTGTTAATAAACCGCCGAATAAATTATTTCCTACTAATACTGATTTTAATGGTGCGATTAAATATGTAATTGTTGTATTTACATCAAATTTCAAACCGTAGCGAATGCCCCAGAATAAAAGAATAACTGCTAATGTTGGAATTAATGCTGCAAACGAATTTGAAACTGCTGGTGGTACACTATCTGGTAATTTAATCGAGATATTATGCTTAATCATAAAATGATAAATTTCTACTGCAATTAAAGCTGTAACGATTGCGCCGAATAAAGACGTTGCACTTAATGTTCCTATTGAAATGTATCTACCTGCATCAATAACACCTGGTACAGCTTTCGTAATTTGAATTGGTTCAACTGATGCTAGTAAAAAGGCGAGTACAGATAATAACCCTGCACTTAACTGATTGAGCTGATAAAAGTTCGCGAGCGAAGCCCCTACACCAAACGCTGCGTATAATGCCATTAGTCCTACTGTAAATCGGAATGGAATATCTAAAATATGGCGAAACGGTGCGATCCATTCCATATATGCATCAATTGGTAAATTTAAAAAGATGACGAAAAATGATCCGACGATCGTTAACGGTAATGTAGAAATAACCCCATTTCGAATTGCTAATAAATGTCGTTGTCCTGCAATTTTTTGCGTTGTTGGCATAATCTTTTGTTCCATAAAACTCATAAACCCATTCATCAATAGCCCTCCTCTTCCTCTCTACTATAAAAGAATGAAATAAACTTTATAACATTATAATGTTTATATTTAAAAAGATATAATTATGCTAAAACTAATTGTTCCGCTTGCTTAAGCACTTTCAAACCATCACACATTCCATAATCTCGTTGGTCTATGATCGCAACTGGTATATTGTATGAATTTGCAAGAAACTCTACAGCTGGAAATAAATATTTCACCTGTGGGCCAATTAAAACGACATCGGCTTCCTTAATTTCAAGCTTCACTAGTTCTGAATCAACTGCCTTAATTTTATAATTCTTCCCCTGTTTCTTTGCCTCTTCTTGCATTTTTCTTACGACCATACTCGTTGACATACCTGCTGCACAACATAATAAAATGTACATCTTATACTGTCACTTTCTCTTCTACTCGTTTATGAAGAGCAATAAATTCTTCAGCCAGTTCTTTTACTGTAATTGCATTCATTAAATGATCTTGCGCATGCACTAACAGTAAACTGATTTCTGCATGATTTCCTCTTGCCTCTTCTTGAATTAAATCCGTTTGAATGCGATGAGCTGATGAAATTTCCTCACTAGCAAGTTTCATCTTTTCACTGGCATTCCCGAAATCTCCTTGTCTTGCAAAAGCAATTGCTTCAAGCGCCGCACTTCTCGCATTGCCACCATGTAAAATTAATGCAAATGGAGTTTGCATATCAGCCATTTTAAATTCCCCCAAGCTATATGTTTTCTATGTTTTTATCTTATTATGAAAACGCATACAATTAAACATAAAAAACTTCCGTTATGTAACGGAAGTTTTTATATACTTTTTCAAAATGATAATAAAATCTCTTGAAAATCTTCAATTAACTCGGTCTGAGTAAGTTTCTCTATCGTAGTTTGACTAGACATAATATCATATAAAAAATCATAAAGCCTTTGCAAATCTTCATTATTATTGCGCTTTACACTAAATAAAATAATTACTTGTACTTTTTTATCTCCCCAATCAACAGCCTTTTCAAGTGTGCAAAACATCAAAAAAGTTTCCTCACTTAATAACTGCATCGGATGCGGGATTGCAACTGAATTCCCAACCGCTGTCGGAGACGTATTTTCTCTTTCCATAACAGAAGCATAAAAGTTTTTTGGTACATAGCGTTTCTCAGCAGCTTTCTCACATAAAATCTGAATAACATCCTCTTTCGTAGAAGCACTATGATTTAAAAAGATTAAATCTTCCTTAATATAAGGCTGCACACTAGTATTCACATGCGTAAACAATCGCTGACCAATCGATTTAATCTCTTTATCATCAAATATTGAATTCACTTTTATAACTGGAACAGGCAAGCCACTCGGTATATGAATCGTACTAATAATACAATCTATTTTTTCTTTATAAAGATCTTCTACTTTCAATTGATAATAGCCTGTAATACCTACAATCTCTAATTTATCTCGGAACTGTGATAAAATTTTATATTTTAATAGTTGTGCACTTCCTTGACCAGTCGCACAAACTAATAAGCATCTTTTCTTTTGATTCTGCTCCTGCAAACGGCTCATCGCTCCGCCGAAGTGAATTGCAATATAACCAATTTCACTTTCAGGAATCGATTCACCCATATATTCACCAATGATATCTCCAACAAGAACCGCAACTTCAAAAGCATACGGATAATTCTTTTTCACTTCTGCCAAAAGAGGATTCCTCGTATTTAACTTATACTTCAAACGATTTAATAACGTTTTTAAATGAATACCAAATCCAAATAATAATTCTTCATCATAATAAAAAATAAGATTCCGTTCTTCCGCTACTTTAAAAAGAATATGTTGCATAAATGCATATATATCTTTCCCTAATAGCTCTTCTACATTTTCATAGCGACCTCTCGTTGTAACAGCAGTACTTAATAAATGCATCGTCACATATAATACTTCTTCTTCTGGAAATGAAAATTTTAACTCTTTCTCTAAATCTCCTAAAATCTGCTTCGCAATTGTATATTCTTTCTTTATTATAAGTTCTGATTGCTCCGCATGTAGTCCTTTCATATAATGTTGACTTTGACAACGCTTTAATGCAATTGCAATATGAATGACTAAATTATCAATTTCTATATCAGATAAATATATTGTTCCGCCTTCAATATACTTTAATATAATTGAACGAATGAGTGATATATGAGGTAGCGATAAATATGTCTCCGTCTGCTCAAATTGCTCATGAAACGGAGTATGGTCATAACGCGGGAAACCATATTGTGATAAACAAGAACGAATATTAAATTCCTCTCCAACAATACGTATACCATAATACGGTCTCTTCTCAATTTGTAATTTATAGCGACCACATATATCTGTAACATCTTTCATAATTAAATTGACCGTTGATTTGCTCACATACATCTCTTCCGCTAATTCTGAAAGCTTCACATATTCCTCTGTCATTAAAACACGCTGCAGAATGTACGCTATTCTTTCTTCATAAGAAGTTGGGATCTTTTCCGTCTGTTTTTGAAATAGACTCACACAAAAGTCTTCAAATTTCTTCTTTTGTATAATTTCTAATTCGTACCCATTCCCTCTTTGCGATTCGATTTTCGCTCCGTTTTCTTCCAATATATCATTTAATAATTTTATATCCTTTTGAATCGTCTTCGTTGATACATGTAAACGGCCCGCTAAAAAAGCTCGATTTAACATCGATTTCTCTTCTAAAAATTCCTCTAAAATAGAAATTAATCGCTGATGCACCTTTGTCATAGCTCTTCCTCTCGCTCTTTATATATAAAGGGGGAAACGCTGCTGAAATCAGTAGTTTTTCCCCTTTATATTCTCTCTATTTCTTTAATGTGAATCCGAATTTATCCCATGCTTGTAAATAGTCTAGTAAGAAAATCTCTTCTTCTACAATTCGACCAACTACATTTGTTTTTCCTGTATTCACCATATCTTTTAATGCAATTTGTAATTCACCTTTATACTGGCCATATTGCTCATTGTCAATTAATAAATCTCCACGCTTAATTTCGCGCGTATTATGAGGTTTAAACTCTTCTTTTTTATATTTCACACGACTTTGTGTAGAACGAATCATATATTCAGATACATCTCCTCGATAAAAATGTGGTTCGTCTAATACGATAATTCTTTCTAGTTCTGTCGTTGTATCATATAGTTCTATATCAAATGCTTGTTTTTCTTTATTTAATGCACTTAGTGCTTGTAATTCTTCTTCTGACGCATATGCGTTTGCAATAATAACATCATCAATTAATTCCGTCGCGAATAAATGCTTCGCCTGTGTTGTCATCGATAATTCACGATGCTGCTCTAATGTACATAACCCTTCTGTTACTGGCCAAGGTCCGTATGTTGCATCAAATGATGAAATAAAAGCAGCCGTTCTCATACCGTAATCTTTAAATTGTTTCGAGCATTTAATGAAATGATCGTATGATAACCCTGAATAACGATGCGGATAAAAATTATGACAACCAATTAAATTTTCACGATTTGGTCTATGACTCATAATGTTATCTACATACTTCGTACCATTACTCATATTAATCTCAATTTTCAAACCATACGGATTATAAGTCATAATTGATTCTTCTAATCCTGAGAAACCGACATCTAAACGAATACCGTACGTACCTAATTCATGGAAGAATGATAAATCATTATACGAAATACCTAATTGTTCAAAAACAGATGGACTAATATCAACTAATACTTGGAACCCTAATGCATTCGCATGAGAGATCGTTTCTTTAAATTCTTCTATAATTTTCTCTTTTTCTCCATCCACAGATAATAAACATGTGAACACACGTGTAAATCCATATTTACTTGCTAATGTTAAATACTCCTTATCTTTCTCTACTGTTGAATGTTCTGGATAAATAGAAATACCTAATCGTCTCATATGTACACGCCTCTTTCTTCATCATATTGTAAACCTTTTCAAATATATGTAGTGAAAAAGTATATATCCCCTTCTTGTTCACTACTCTTTTGAATCCGCTTTCTTTAAAGAAAAAATAATTTCTATCATTCTTAACACCTACAAGTCTATACATCTATACTTTACATCTTTTTTTCATAGTTGTGTAGCTTTTACACAAATTTGTCAGTTTTTCATCTTAAAAATTGTTATCCGTTTTCAAGACACCTTCCTTGACTGTTTCATTGGCCAATACATATACTCGAAAGAAAAGAGATAAAGTGAAACTTTAATCAGTGAGGGGGGGGGTTCATCCCCCACTGATTATTAGTTGAACCAATCGGGCATTTACGGGCAGTTGATCTCCCACCTAACTTCTTTGCTCCAGTCCGATTTTGAGGTGGGAGTTTTACTGCCCGTTAATAGCGGGAAAATTTTATATAGGGGATGAATATATGGGAGAAGCAATACTCGTAAAACGAGAGCCGTTATGGACAAAAGAGTTTGTTGCTTTAATTTTTGCAAACTTATGTATGTTTTTAGGGTTTCAAATGTTAATTCCAACCTTACCTGTTTATGTGAAAGAAATTGGTGGCACAAGTTCCAATATCGGATTTGTTGTCGGCATGTTTACCGTTGCGGCACTTTTTGTTAGACCGCTAACTGGGAACGCCTTGCAAAAATTTAATAAAAAAATCATTTTAATGATCGGTACTGCTATTTGTTTACTCGCTATGGGCAGTTACCTTTTCGCCTCAACAATCTTTCTCTTGCTTGCTGTTCGTATTTTACACGGAGCTGGTTTCGGTGTTACAACGACTACATATGGAACTGTCGTTTCTGATTTAATTCCCTCAGCTCGCCGCGGAGAAGGCATGGGATATTTTGGCCTTTCTGGAACAATTGCAATGGCCCTCGGTCCACTTATCGGACTATGGCTTATGCAAACATATAATTTCACAATTCTTTTTTTATGTGCATTATCGTGCACAATTGTTTCATTAATATTAACAAAGCTACTTCAAATCCAAAAAACGAAACAGCCGCCACAACAATCATCTAGTACTTTTCTCGATGGATTTATTGAGCGTAAAGCTTTACTTCCTTCATTATTAATATTATGTATTACATTAATGTACGGAGGAATCGGAAGTTTTATCACACTATTTGCTACAGAAGTCGGCATAGCTGATATTAGTCTCTTCTTTTTATGTAACGCACTAGCAATCGCTGTGACTCGTCCATTCTCTGGAAAGCTATATGATGCGAAAGGGCATACATTCGTCATCATTCCGGGAGTTATTATAACGTTTACAGGCATTATTTTATTGTCGTATACGACGACAATTCCGAGCTTAATTATTGCTGCAGCATGTTACGGAAGTGGTTTTGGAGCGATCCAACCTGCACTACAAGCATGGATGATTGACCGCGTAGCACCCCATCGACGCGGCGTAGCAACTGCTACATTTTTCTCCGCATTTGACCTTGGAATAGGCGCTGGAGCAATTATATTTGGATTTATTGCTCACTTTACAAACTATGCAACTGTATATCGTTACTCCTCTCTATTACTTATTGCTTTTCTCTTCATTTACATTACAAGCATAAGAAAACAAAAGCATGGCGATAAAAACACGGAAAAAGCTGCTGGATAATTCAGTGGCTTTTTTATCGTGTTAAAAAAATTGTTTTTCCTCGCTTTGCTATTATAAAACTACATGCATTTTCCTACATATTTTTTTAACTTTCCTCAAAAAATATACGATGAACTCGCAGACGCTTTCCTTGATATTCGACTGAACAATATTATTCTAAAAAGTGTGATTTCTTTACAAAATTAAGATTTAAATAAGATGTAAACCAATAAAATACAGCTGTTTCTTTAAGGGATTGTAAACTTTTCTTCTCTTTGTAAATTTAGTGTAAATTTTACTAGCAAACCGTTTACAGTAACTCAAGGTTCAGTTAATAATTACATCGTACATGAAATTTAAGGAGTGGAATGCGTGGAATATAATGTTCAAGATATGATCTTCCAGTTCATTGGTGGATTAGGTATTTTCTTATTCGGGATTAAATACATGGGCGATGGACTGCAACAAGCAGCTGGAGATCGTCTTCGCGATATTCTAGATCGCTTTACAACAAACCCACTAATGGGTGTACTAGCTGGTATGTTAGTTACTGTATTAATCCAATCCAGTTCAGGAACAACCGCTTTAACAGTCGGACTTGTAAGTGCCGGATTTATGACATTAAGACAAGCAATCGGTGTTATTATGGGTGCAAACATCGGTACGACGGTTACTGCATTTATTATCGGAATTAAAATCGGAGAATATGCTCTTCCAATTATGGCAGTTGGAGCAATCTTACTATTCTTCTTTAAAAATAAAAAAGTACATTCTTTAGGTCAAGTTATATTCGGTTTTGGTATGTTATTCTTCGGTTTAGAATTAATGAGCACAGGCATGAAACCTCTTCGCTCTTTAGAATCATTCCAAGAATTAACAGTTAGCATGAGTGATAATCCAATTTTAGGTATTGTTGTTGGTACAGTCTTTACTTTAATTGTACAAAGTTCAAGTGCAACAATCGGTATTTTACAAGAACTATTCGGTCAAGGTGCAATCGATTTACAAGCTGCCCTTCCTGTATTGTTTGGTGATAACATCGGTACAACAATTACAGCTGTATTAGCAGCAATCGGTACTTCAATTGCTGCAAGACGCGCAGCATTAGTTCACGTTATCTTTAATATCGTCGGTACAATCATCTTTACAATTTTATTAATACCTTTTACAAATTTAATTCTATACTTCCAAACGTCATTAAACTTGAATCCAGAAATGACAATTGCATTTGCACATGGAACGTTTAACGTAACGAATACTATTATTCAATTTCCGTTTATTGCAGTATTAGCATGGATTGTAACAAAAATTATTCGCGGGGAAGATGCAGCTATTGACTTCAAACCGCAACATTTAAATCCAATCTTTATTGAACAATCTCCTGCTATCGCATTAACAGAAGCACAAAAAGAGATTATTCGTATGGCTGAGTTTTCATTACATGGATTAAAAGAAGCAAACCAATTTTTGAACACACAAGATAAAAAACACGCTGACATGGCTACTCAATTAGAAGGAGCTATTAACAATTTAGATAAAAAAATTACCGAGTATTTAGTTTTACTATCAGAAAAGCCACTTTCACCTACGGATTCTGAAAAACATTCCGTTTTAGCAGGTGTTGTTGGAGATATTGAACGTGTGGGTGATCATGTAGAAAACCTTGTAGAACTTGTAGATTTCCAAATTTCAAACCGTGTTTCACTATCAGATGAAGCATTAGCTGAATTAAACGAAATGCTAGAATTAACTATTTCAACACTGCAAGACTCAGTTGAAGCTTTAACAAACTTCGATACTGAACTAGCTCAAACTGTTATTGCAAAAGAACGTAAAATCGATCAAATGGAACGTGTTCTTCGTAAACGTCACGTATTACGTCTGAACGAACGTAGCTGTTCAGGTGATGCAAGTATCATCTTCGTTGATATGGTAAGTAACTTAGAGCGCATTGGTGATCACGCTGTAAATATTGCTGATGGTGTTTTAGGTGAACAAGGTAAAATCAATTTAAAACAATCATTATGATAAGAAAGAGACGCTAACTTAAGCGTCTCTTTTTTCATTATATTTTAACAACTGTTCTTCCTTTTAACTTTCCTTGCAATATAAGTGCAAACTTCTTCTCTAGTTCTTCTAATGTACATTCCTCTGTATAAGATAGTAACTCTTTATTTCCCCATTCATTCGCTAAAAGCGTCCACACATCACTTCTCACATCTGCTGGACATTGCACAGAATCTATCCCTAAAAAGCTTATGCCTCGTAAAATAAACGGATATACCGTTGTTTGTAATTGCTGACCTGCCACATTACCGCATGTCGTTACACAACCACCATACTTTACTGTTTTTAAAGCTGTTTCTAACATACGTCCACCTACAGTATCGATAACCCCCGCGTATATCCCTTTTAACATTGGTCTTCCTGATTCATCATTCAATTCCGCGCGATGAATCACTTTTTTCGCGCCTAGACGTAGTAGCATATCTTCCTCTTCCATTTTCCCTGTCGCTCCTACTACGTTAAACCCTAACTTACTTAAAATGCTTACAGCTACACTCCCTACGCCGCCTGTAGCACCCGTTACTAAAACATCCCCCATACTAGGGGTTATACCTGCTCTCATAAGCTTATATACTGATAAAGCCGCTGTAAAACCTGCTGTTCCGTACATCATACTTTCCTTTAATGACATTCCCTCTGGTAAAGGGACAATCCAAGATGATGGCACGCGAATATACTCTCCGAAACCACCAGAAGTATTCATCCCTAAATCATATCCCGTTACAATGACTTGATCTCCTGCCTTAATGGTAGCATCTTTACTACTTACAACCACTCCTGCTGCATCAATTCCTGGCGTATGAGGATATGTTCTCGTAACACCTTTATTACCAGTAGCTGAAAGAGCATCTTTATAATTTAATGAAGAATAATGAACTTGTATGAATACGTCTCCCTCAGGTAAACTACTTACTTCTCTCTCAACAACTTTTCTTACAAACTGATGATTTTCCTTTTCGTTCACAATGATTGCTCGGAATGATGTATGATTCATTATGCTCTCTCCTTTATCCGTCAAATTCTTCTTTATTATATAGAAGAAATAAGTAAGCTTACTCATTTCTTCTTGGCTATATTTCAACAAATCTTACTTCCCTATCACTTTCTCATAATATATATTTTCATTTCTACTAAAAGCCCTTATACTTATTCTACATCTAAAAAATAACATATAGAAAATCTGACTTTTTATAAATAAATTGAATTTTTACGAAATGTAAATGATTTGTAATGTTTTTTTTCGCTAAATTTCATTATAATAAGTGGATATGAGTGTCGTATTTCAATCCAAATGAAGGAGTACAGGAAATGGAGCAAAACCCATCTTTGCAAGAAAATACACGCAATAAACCGAAAAAAAATAAGAAAAAAATAAAAATTATTATAAGCGCTATACTATTCGTTTTATTAATAGGCGGCGGTTATACTTGGTTTTTAGTAAATAAAGCATCTTCTGCTGTTCGAAATGCCGCACACGATTTAGCACGCGGTGATAAATCTGATTTACGTGATAAGGCTGTAAAACCTATTACAAACAATGTCTCTGTTTTAATAATGGGTGTTGATGAAAGCGATGTCCGTGGAAAAGAATATGGTGAAGCTATAAGAACAGACGCGCTTTTACTTGCAACATTTAATAAAGATAGCAAAACTGTTAAACTATTAAGTATCCCACGTGACACATATACTTATATTCCAATAGAAAAGAAAAAAGATAAAATTACACACGCTCATGCATTCGGTTCTGCTAAAAATGGAAAAAATGGTGGACCACAAGCAAGCATTGATGCAGTTGAAAAATTAATGAATGTTCCTGTTGATTATTTTGTGAAATTTAACTTTAAATCATTTATAAAAATCGTCGATGACTTGGGCGGTGTTGAAGTTGATGTACCAGTTGAATTTACTGAGCAAGATAGCAATGATAATGCTGAGGCAATTCACCTAGAAAAAGGTGTTCAAAAGTTAAATGGCGAAGAAGCTCTTGCTCTTGCTAGAACAAGACACATCGATAGTGATGCAATGCGTGGACAACGTCAACAACTCGTTATCGAGGCTATTTTAAAGAAACTAACAAGTGTTGGTTCTGTAACAAAAGTTGGCAGCATCATTGATGATATTAACGGACAATTCGTTACAAACTTAACATTTGATGATATGCTTTCATTCTATAAATATGGATCGGATTCGGAAATTGAGAAATTACAAATCCAAGGTGATGATTGCTATATGGCAAAAGGTGACGATACTTGTAGCAAATCTGCTGGTGGTGGTCGAACTTACTATTACAATCCAGATAAAAAAGAATTAGCTAATGTTACAAATGAACTTCGTACTCATCTTGGACTACCTGCATATACAAAGTCTGACTCAGACTCTGATTCGAAAAAGACAAAAGAATCTAAGTCTGAAAATAAGAACGAGCACAAATCAAGCAAAAATGAAAATAGTAGTGAAGGTACAGAAACATCGTCTAATGACAATGAATAATATAGAAGCGGTTCTCTATGGAGGTAGAGAACCGCTTCTTTTTATTCTTCCAAATACAAAAATCAGAACTTTCTAACTATCTTTTTTAATATTTTTAAATTATAATAAATAGTAGCAATCTATTCCAATTATCAGGGGGCTCATACATATGAAAGCTGCAGTAAAACATAACATCTCAGATTTTAAAGACTACTTAAAATCCAACGATATATACATGGAAGAAAATATAGATGAAAATGATGGCTCTGTTCATTTTTCAGTAGGATTAGAGACTGAAGCTGGCGCAAAAATTCAACTTATCGCTGCTTTCCAAAACGAACATCCTACGGTGGATATATACTGCTTCAATGTTGCTCACGTGCCTGATGCAACATCAACAAATGATATTTTACATGTCATCAATGAATTAAATACATCTTATCGCTTTGCAAAATTCACATTAAACAAGCAAAATGCAATTGATATTTCAACATCTCTTGCATTCTCAGAACCAAATTTTAATCCAGCACTTGTCTTTGAACATACAAGAATGCTATATAAATTAGCAAATGACGAGTATAAAAACTTAATGAAAGTTATTTGGGCATAAATTAAAACTATAATCCGTGGGGTTTACGGGTAATAAATAAAAGGATGGGCTGTAAGCAGCACCATCCTTTTATTTTGATAGCATATCGACCCACATTTTAACAGCGGTGCCTACAATTAAAATCGATAACATATATTGTAGTGCTTTTTGATTTATCCTCTTCCCGACTCGTGCTCCAAGTGGCGCAGCAAATATACTTGCAACCGCAATAATTAGAGCTGGAATCACAACTACTTGTCCAGTAATCATTTTTCCAGTCGTAATCCCTACTGAAGAAATAAACGTAATAGCGATAGATGTTGCTATCGTCATGCGCAATGGTAATTTTAAAATAACTAGCATAATAGGAACTAAAAGAAATGCACCGCCAGCTCCAATAATGCCCGAAACACCTCCTACAATAAACGCTAACACACTTGCTAACCATTTATTATAATTAATTGCTCCGCTATTATTTTTCTTCGGTACAAACATCATCATAGCTGCAATGGTCGCTAATACTGTATAAACAACATTTACAGCATGTTCATCTAATAGATTTGCACTAAAACTTCCTATAAAACTTCCTATTAATATACTAGCTCCCATATACACAACTAACGTTTTATTCATATCAGTACTTTTCCGATATGCCCACGCACCTGCAAAAGTTGCAAAGAATACTTGTACCGCTGTAATACCGCTCACTTCATGAGACGTATAGCCAGTAAATCCTAACAGTACTGGAATGTATAAAATCATTGGATAGTTAATAATTGCACCGCCAATTCCAACCATTCCTGATATAAACGATCCTATAAACCCAATTATAAAAAGTAATAATACTAAACTCACCTTACATCCCCCTCCTTCTAAAAAGAAGGTGATTTAAATGAATAAGTTCACATTCCCATCCGAAGCATCTGCTAAATATGCCCCTACACCTGCAAACTCTACCCCTTCCATAATCTCTTCCTCTTTTAACCCTAATAAATCTACTGTCATTTGACAAGCTACAAGTTTAATCCCCTGTTCCTTTGCCAAATCAATTAAATCTGGCAAAGGCATTGCATTATGTTTTTTCATAATGCCTTTAATCATCTTTGGTCCCATACCAGCAAAATTCATTTTAGATAACCCCATCTTATCAGCACCGCGTGGCATCATTTTTCCAAATACTTTTTCTATAAATGTTTTCTTTACATTCACATGTTCATCTTTCCTTAAAGCATTTAATCCCCAGAAAGTATGAAAAATAGTTACCTCTTGATCATACGCCGCTGCACCATTTGCAATAATATAAGCAGCCATTGCTTTATCGTAATCTCCGCTAAATAACACGATTGTCGTTTTCTTCTGTTGTTCCATATTGTTCTCCCTCCAATTACCTATAGGGGTATTTTTTTATTTATAAAAAATTGTTTCTCCCTATTCTACTTTTCCTTCCCAAGCTAACATACCGCCTACCATATTGATTACTCGAAAACCGTAACTTTCTAAAAATTGAACAGCTCTTGCACTTCTCCCGCCTGAACGACAAACGATAATATATTCCTGATTTTTATTTAATTCATGCATACGAAACTCTAATAGTCCTAGTGGAATATTACATGCTTCTGGAATTTTCCCTTCAGCTACTTCTTCTACTTCACGTACGTCCACAATATTTACCACTTCTTTACGCAACAATTTTTCTTCTAATTCTTTTGTAGTCATTTCTTTCATTTTAAAGTCCCTCCTCACAAACTATTCATACCACCTGAAACGTTTATTACTTGCTGAAACCCTAGTTTTTTCAATATCTTTGCTGCTTGCTTACTTCTCATTCCACTTTGGCAAATAACGATTACTTCCTTATTCTTATCTAATTGATTCGCCTTGCTTGCTAGATCATTTAGGGGGATATTTTGAAAGCCTTCCATATGATTCCCTCTATATTCACCTACTGTACGGACATCAATAAAATACTTCCCCTTTTTTCCCACTATACTTTTCAATTCTTTGCCATTTATATTTTGAACACCTTTCACTGGTAAAAATCGTGAAATAACAAACCATGCAGCAAGTACAATGAAAAGCGTACTTAATATTGTGTTCATATAACCAACCTCTCTATATTTACAAAACTATTGCTTCACTACGCCTTCTTAATCCAAAACTTCAGCACATCAGCTTCTTCTACATGCTTTACGATGTCATGACCAGTTTTATTTGCCCACGCTGGAATATCTTTCACTGATCCTTTATCCGTTACCTGTATTTCTAACACTTCTCCAGTTTGTAAAGTATCCATCGCTTTCTTCGTTCTTACAATCGGTATTGGACATGCTAATCCTTTCGCATCTAATACTTGTTTTACATTCATCATCTATTCCTCCATGTTTTATTTATTTTATTATTCATGAACTGCACAACGATTTGGACCAATCTCCATTTCACGTTCTTCCTCTGCACTCGGATGAATTTTACCCATATTCGTTTGACGAATTTCTTCGTAAGCATTTGGCTGAGGTGGTAAATTCTCCGTTACAACTTTACGAAACTCTCCCTCATCCTCAATATTTAATCCTGCATTATACGCAAATAAATCTTTTAATTTAGCACTAACAATACCACTCTCGTCCATTTCACTTATTTTTGAATAATGAGCCGGTAACACAACTAAGTTTTGAGATAGTTCTTTATATCGGCTATACAAAGTAGTACGTAAATCACTTACCCAATCTTCAGCTTTCCCAGCAAGGTCTGGACGTCCAATTGAATCTACAAATAAAATATCACCTGATAATAAATAGGAATCATCTACAATAAATGACGTACTCCCAATCGTATGCCCCGGTGAGTATAATGCGTCAATTTCAATTTTAGTACCCCCCACCGTAATAACAGATCCTTCAACAAGCGGTTTATATGAGAACACAACCTCCTCTGCATCTTTTGGCGGCAACCAATACGTACCACCTACTTTTTCCGCTAACTTACGTCCGCCAGAAATATGGTCTGCATGTAAATGTGTATCCATTACATTCGTAATCGTAACGCCATGCTCTTTCGCAAACTCTTCGTATGCTTCAACTGTTCTTACTGCATCAATAACTGCTGCTTCACCGTTTGAAATAACCATATATGATAAGCAACCTTTTCCAAGACGGTTAAACTGATACATAATTCCGCCATCTTTTAAATCTCCCACTTTTATAGGCTTTACATATTCACTCCAAGCCTTCATACCACCAGATAAATAATAAATATTTTCTAATCCAGCCTCTGTTAATTGCTCTGCCACAAATATAGAAGATCCTTCTTTTGCACATACTACTAAAACATCTTTATCTTTAGGTAGTTCACCGATAATATGATCTACCCCCTCTAATAAATCAAAGTACGGTACATTTATTGAAGTAACTTCTTTTCCTTCAATTTTCCAATCTTCATAATCCGTCTCATTACGAACATCTAAAATAAACAACTCCCCGAATAAAACTTTCTCTGCAACATCTTTTGCTTGTAATGCTTTAACACTCATCTAATTACCCCCATAGGTATGTTTTTGTTTAAAAAATTTTATCCCGCTTTAATGGGCAGTAAGACCCCACTGATTAAAGTTTCACTTTATTTTTCCACATTCCCTTGCCACTCTAACATGCCTGGAATGACATTTTTCACATTTGCATAACCTTTCTCTTTCAACATGTGGCAAGCTACATCACTACGGTTGCCAGTTCGGCAAACAACATAAATTTGCTTCGTTTGATCTAACACTGCACTGTCTAATTCTCCTAACGGTATGGAAACAGCCGATGGAATATGACCAAAAGCGAATTCCGCCGCTTCACGAACATCTACTACAATACACTCTTGACCACTTAATACTATCTCTTCCACTTCCGAATTCGTAATTGTATGAGGATATTTCACTATTTCATTCATTTCATGCTCATTTGCTTTTCTAACGTAATGCATCAATACATCACCTTCATGTTTCGTCCCGATATATTGATGACCTACTTTACTCGCCCAACTTTGTATATCCACAATAGACCCTTTATCTGTTGCCTGAACCTCAATCACTTGCCCTGACGTCAATCCTTCCATCGCCTTCTTCGTCTTTACAATCGGCATCGGACAAGCCAAACCTTTACAATCTAGATTCATATCCACTTTTATACTCATAGTCGATTCCTCCATAATTTATATACATATACCTGTATGGGTATATAAAAGTGTTTTTGAAAATCTGTCAACAATTATGTTTGACAGATTATCGGCTTTTTACAAGTAATTGAACAGCTTCTTTAATTAATTCTTCATTTGAACCATTACCGCTTTCAAACTGCTCACGCAAACATTGCTCTAAATTTGTCCCAACAACAAGTCCAATTGTACGATCAAGTGCAGAACGAGATGCCGTTAACTGTGTAATAACCTCTCGGCAATCTTTTCCTTCTTCCATCATACGAAGCACACCGCGAACTTGCCCTTCAATACGTTTTAATCTATTTTTCATGTCTTGATTATATTCCATTGTATAATCACCTCATTACCATTATGTCACTATTTATAACCTATGACAATATATTATACCCTATAGGGTATTTTGTAAACCCTATTTTTAATTTTCACCTTATATGTTCACAAAACAAAAAGTAAAACCTTAATCTATAGGTTTTCATCTTCCACTAAATCTTGAAGTAGAAAATGAAAAATATCAATATACAACACGTTCTGGCAATACTGTCCCATACAATTTAAAACCACCATCTACATTCTTTACCTTATATCCTTTTTCCATTAACATACGCGCTGCAACATACCCTCTCATACCAAGTTGACAAGTGATATATATTTCTTTGTCCATTGGCACTTCATCCAATCGATCACGTAATTCATCTAATGGAATATTAATAGTGCCTTTAATCATTCCCTGTTTTAGTTCATTAGGCTCTCGAACATCAATAAGGTACCCACCATTTTCAACAATGTGATCTATTTCATGCCATTGCACTGTGTCCACAAAACCATCTACTATATTACTTGCAGCATACCCCACCATGTTTACTGGGTCTTTTGTTCACAAATTCGAAACAAAAAGAACTTAGATATTTCCAAGTTCCTTTTCGTATAGTTCTATAACTTTCTGTACAATTACATCTGCTGTATTTTCCTCCGGTGGCATCAATAAATTCGTAACAGGCCCATATACCATAGGGTTTAATTCCACCTCATACCCACCATATGCATGCTCTTCCTTTGTCGGTAAATAACCAATATATCCATTCGTATATCCACCCAAAAAAGCTATTTCATTTTGAAGACGTTCTTTCATTTCTAAAGCAGTTTCTGAAAAAGGTTCCATCGGTATACCCAAAAACATGCCATCATTAACTTGAAACAGTTGAACTTCTAAATCAATACGCAACTGCCGAATACCTTGCTTATATTTTTCTAAAACGATAGTAAGCCATTCATCCGTATTCACGCCCCACTGTTTCTCTGCTAATTGAGCCATGCTTCGTATCTCATTTATTCCAGGAATATCTTTCAACTTCATTTGCATCGTACTCGAAACTGTTCTTAAATTTACAATTGGGCTGTATGTAACTGTTGGCAACATCGTTAATACATGCCCACTAAGTGTGTAAGCCATTTTCTTTAATGCTTCCCTTGAACCGCGATATTTCGCATTTACATTACCAGCAGCTCCTTGCACAATAATAACAGGACAGTTTACGATCCTCTCAAGAACCTCCCTCGTCATTCCAGGATAATCCGCTGATAATACATCGCTATCACCTTTTAAAACATTCGGATGCGCAGTACAAAATACTACAATACCAGATAGCTCCTTCGTTTCAGCATTTCTTATTGCTAACATCCCAATTCTTTTATCTACAACGCCCTCTATATTTGTTCCCATCCTTGCTCTTCCATCAGATGTTCTCTCTCTTCGATTTATCCCAATATCACCTTTCGTAACACCCCAGCCAACTTCACATCGCTTCAAGTTGTTATTCGCAGTAACCGCACCGTGCACTACATTATTTACTAAAATCATTTTATACGACTGCACTAGCCGATCATCACCGACTGTCTCTGGACCGGAATGTGTATGTGTATAAACAACTGTTATTCGCTCAAATGGTACGTGAAGCCTACTTGCTACTCGCTCACGAATCATATTCGTATCTTCTACTAACATCCCGATATTATCAATACTTATAAACACAGTTTTCATTTCATCTTTTTCAAATACAAAAACTGTCCCATAAATACGCTCTTCAATATTATTTATCCCTGTCTCTCTATGATATCCGACAAAATCAATACCGACAGGTGGCGTAATATCTACCTTGCATACCCCTATTTTGCTCATTTGAATCGCTCCATTTCTCTATGTAACTCCCTTTTTTCAAGAATAGCATATTTTACCTTGTTCCAAATAAAAAAAGAACAGACATAGCATTCTATGTCCGTTCTTTCCATCACACATACTTCCGATGCACCATCTTCCCATCATAAGAAAACACAACGCCCTTACTCTCCACAATCGACTCCATATGCACTGTTCTTCCCCACAGCTGATGAAGGTATGGTAATACCTTTTCTAAGTATTTTAAATCAAGCTCGATTCCTTCGTAACTATGTTTAATGTATAATTCCCCGTTCTTTAAGTAGTCTCCATCTTCTACTACTAAGTACGGGAAGCCGCCATTTGTACGCATATTTACGAGCTGATCACGTACATGTTCCCACTCTTTATCTATTACTTTATATTCTTTTCCTTGGCGCTGGAATAAGTACATATCTTCTCTCATTACGAGATCTTTATTTAAGTAGTTTCTTAAGAACGATACGTCCCATTCGATTTCGCGCACTTCAAAGATTTTGTCACGACCAGATCCTGGTTTGACGCCTCTTCGTTTCATTTCTTCTGTCGGGTTGTTGTAGCGTTCTTCAATATCTTCAAACATTTTAATACCGAGGTAGTATGGATTAATGCTCGTTTTTGATGGCTGTACAACACCTGCATTTAATTTCGCAAATTCGATGGCTTCATCAGATGTTAAGTCCATTTCGCGAAGTATGCGTTGATGCCAGAAGGACGCCCAGCCTTCGTTCATGATCTTTGTTTCAAGCTGCGGCCAGAAATATAACATTTCTTCACGCATCATCGTTAATATGTCTCGCTGCCAATCTTCTAACTCACGGCTATATTCTTCAATAAAGAGAAGTAAATCTTTCTCTGGCTTTGGTGGGATTTTCTTCTTTTTACGCACATTGGAACGTTCCTGTTTTTTATTGCGATTATCTAAATTCCATAAGTCATCGTATTGCGACACCTTTTTCTTTTCTATTTCTTCCTCTTCTAAATCATCGATACTCCATGTGAGTTTCGGACGCATAAGCGAGGGATCAATATGCTCTTGAATGGCAAGTACGGCATCTAAAAATGTTTCTACCTCTTCTTTTCCGTACTTATGCTCATATGCTTTCACCCGTTCAGCTGTCGCCGACATACTTTCTACCATATCCCGCTTCGTATTTGAAAAACGAATATTATTTTTGAAGAAATCACAGTGTGCTAAAACGTGCGCTACAATTAATTTGTTTTGAATTAACGAGTTCGTATCTAATAAAAAGGCGTAACATGGATCAGAGTTAATAACGAGTTCGTATATTTTACTAAGTCCTAAATCGTATTGTAATTTCATTCTGAAAAATTGTTTTCCAAAACTCCAATGTGAAAACCTTGTTGGCATCCCATATGCACCAAATGTATAAATAATTTCCGCTGGACATATTTCATAACGCATCGGATAAAAATCAAGCCCAAATCCAGTCGCAATTTCCGTAATTTCCGCAATCGCATATTGCAGTGCTTTATCGTCACTTGCTCTCATTATTTTCCCTCCTTACACTTTCCCTTAAGAAAGTGTATGATGGAGAACAAGCTTTCATGAGGATTGATTGCATAATAAAAAGACACCCCCGCAAAAACGAGAATGTCTCATCTATTAACCTTCAATAATCTCCATCTTCTCCGTAATCGGAGTACGCGCTTTTCCTTCAGGCGCTTTATCAAAATAACCGATATGAAGAATTCCAACGATACGTTGGCCTCTTGTTAAACCGATTCCTTCTATAAATAATGGATTGTAGTTTAATCCGCCTGATTTCCAAACGCAACCTAATCCGCGTTCCCAAGCAAGAAGTTGGAAGTTTTGCATAAATGCACATGTTGCAGCGTAATCTTCGTCACGCTGAATTTGACGTGGATCTTCATTTATATATACAACGATTTGTGCAGGCGTGCTTAAGAAACGATCTGATAAAATTTTACCGCGTTTCGCTCTTTCTTCTTCTGTGAAAGAGTTTAATACTGCATCTACTAATTTCTTGCGGCCTTCTCCGATGTATAGTTTACAATTCCATGGTTCACGGTGCTTATGATTAGGTGCCCATGTTGCATCGTTTAATAGTTCAATTAATAAATCTTTTTCTACTGCTTTGTCTGTAAATGTACGAACAGAGCGTCTTTCTTTAATCACATTTGCGATGGAAGTATATGTAGTCATATTTTTCTCTCCCTTATTTTTATCTATATGTATACGTTTATTATTGATATTGATTTTCAATTTCGATTATACCTTAGTTTTTTACTATTAATCAATGTTTTATGTTGGAAAACTTCTAAAAAACGTCATTCCATACTGTGAATAAAAAAACTTAACTTGTTCACAAGTATTTCACATTTTATGGAAATGATATGTGTACAGTTTTCTACATTATCCATCTAGGAGGAGTTTACATGTACAAAAAAATCGCTGTTTGTATGACTATGACAGCATTATTATGCGGGATATCTACCTTCCCCGCTTCCGCTGCCACGCCAAAAGAAGTAACAATGCATCACCATAACCCAATTTCAGAAGAAGAAATGCAATCGCTAAAAAAACTCGGCTATAACAAACATGAAATTTGGAAAGCTGCTCACATTGCAAGAATGAGTAAAAAAGAAATTAAAGATGTTTTAGCTTACTATAAGCAAAATAAATCTTGGGAGAAAACAGCCGAGCATTTCGGTGTAGCTCCAAGTAAGCTGAAAAAGCATCATATAAATAAAGAAACAAAGCAAGCGCTGCTACAACAGTTAGCAACTATGCAAAAATCCACACCTGATCAGCTAAAGCAAAAAATGAATGAATATAACATAAAATTGCGTCATCTTACTGTGTTAACAATCATCTCTCAAAAAAGCAATACCCCACTTGATGATGTACTAAAGATGAAAAAAGATGGAATGGACATGAAACAAATTGCCGAAAAATTAAATGTAAAAAGAGAAGATATACGAGCGGAAATGATGAAGTTAGTGCAGTCTATTAAAGAAAAGAAAGCAAATTAACACCCCAAAAAGGAAGAGGGATTCAATGCTCTTCCTTTTTCGTATGAACTTTCAATTTTCAAGTATAAATTCCCGGATTTCCCAAAAACTAACACAAGTAAATGATGTAAGTTAGGGGTGAGAAAATGTTCGGTTTATCATCTAAGAAATCAAAAAAGACTAATACGAAAACACTTTGTTCTATTCCAGAATTTATACAAACCATGAAAGAATCAAGCGATTTTGTCTCTTATAACATACTTAAAGATGAAACGTTGTGCTTGTTTTATTATAAATCTGTCGTGGAAGCACTTATTATTAAACAATTTATTTTAACTCCTCTAAAAAAGGAATCGGAACAAATCCAAAACATCTCTGATTTATGTAATATCATCTCTATTGAAGACATTATTACCTCCCCTTCTATTGATGATATTCGTGAAAAATTATTAGGTGGATATATTTTAATACGCTTAAAAAACAATGCGAATCCTGATCAATATGCTTTAATTCGTGCCGAAAGTACTGTTTTAGGAAAACGATTATATAACGATACAGAAAATGAGTATAGTGTAATCGGGCCTAAAATCGGTTTCGTTGAAAACCTTGATACAAATATCCACTTATTGCGCCGAAATATCGTAACGGAGCAACTCATTTTTAAAGAAGTTACCGTCGGATCTATATCAAAAACGAAAGTAGCAGTTGCTTATATAGAAGGAATTACAAATGAACAATTTATCAACACCGCAATACAACGGCTAGAAGACATTGATTTTGATGTCCCATTTGATGCAACTATGATTGAGCAATTTATTAGTGATAATAGCAATTCACCTTTTCCCGTTCTATTACCTACAGAACGATTAGATCGAGCTGTATTTGCATTAATTAACGGAGAAGTTTTAATTTTAACAGATGGCTCTCCATATGCTTTATCAGGACCAACAACGTTACTGGATTTTTTCATTTCACCAGAAGATTATTATTTACCGTGGATGATTGGATCTTTTTTTCGTGTTATTCGTTTTTTCGGAGCTATATTTTCTCTTTTTTCCTCCGCTATTTATACAGCGGCTTTAACATATCATTATCAAATGATTCCTGCTGATTTACTAGGTCCTATTATTTTCTCGAGAGCTAACGTACCTTTCCCTCCTATTCTAGAAGCACTCTTTTTAGAAATTACAATTGAATTGCTTCGTGAAGCAGGAGCACGTTTACCAACGAAAGTCGGACAAACGATTGGGATTGTTGGAGGGATTGTAATTGGACAAGCATCTGTTGAAGCAGCTTTAACAAGTACAATTTTATTAATTGCAGTTGCTTTATCCGCACTTGCATCTTTCACAACACCGACTGTAAAGATGTCTTCTACTATCCGTTTATTACGCTTTCCGCTTATTCTTTTAGCCGGTGCATTTGGAGGATTAGGCCTTATTGTCGGATTTGTATTTATTTTAGCTCATTTAATTAAATTAAAATCACTTGGATCACCTTATTTATTACCTTTATATCCATTTCGTGGTTTAGGTACAGCAGAAGGTTTTCTTCGATTACCATTTAGCCAAACGGCTCAAAGACCTTCTTTTCTGAGACCAAAATCAAAATGGCGCTATAATCCAAACAAATCGAAGCAAAAACATGATGGTGAGAATGAATGAAGAAAATTTTATTGCACCTTATCATTATCTTCTTCGTTTTACAAACTGGCTGTACACAAACGTATATAGTAGATGCACAGCGTATTATTCATATTGCTGGATTTGATATCACAAAAAACAAAAGATTCCAAGGAACTATTCTATTCCCAGAGTACACACATGGTGTAAAGTCTAAGCCAGAGACTCAAACAACATCTGCCCGTTCACTTGAAACAATTGCTTCACGATTGAATGCGAAATCTCCTCACAATGTTGTTGTAGGTCAAATGCGTGTTGTCCTATTTGGAAAGGCTCTAGGAGAACGCGGAATGGGAGAGATTATTACTAACTTACAACGTGATCCAAATATCGGGCGTGATGTACAACTAGCAATTGTAGATGGATCGGCTGAAGAGCTTTTAAATTACGGAAAAAAAAATGGGTCTTTATATATCGCTGATTTACTCGAGCAAAATATAAGAAATGAGAACATCCCACAAACCACATTAAACATTTTTTTATATAATTATTACTCTTCTGTATGTGATGCCTATGTTCCTTATATTAAAATGGACGATAATCATTCTATCGCTGTCAAAGGACTTGCCTTTTTAAAAGGCGATAAAGTAGTCATGTATACAGATAAAAGACATTCTGTTTTAGCAAAATTACTTATTAATCCTACGAAAAATGGACGTTACGAAGCAGTAATAAAAAAGGATAAGCATAAAGGTATGGTTGTTATACAAAACTTAGCTGGAGAAAATAAGTATGATATAGATCAAACTGGCGACATACCAAAAGTAAAAATTCATTTAAAATTAAATGGATTAATTAAAAACTCTCCTAATTGGATTGATCTAAGAAAAAAAACAAATATCAATTATATAAAAAAACAAATTGAACAAAATGTTGAAAAAGACTGTGAAGATTTAATAAAACAATTTCAAGAAAAGGAAATTGACCCTTTAGGAATACGAGATGAAATTAGAAGCCATACGAGAAAATGGAATATAAAACAAATTCGAAATATGTATAAAAACGTAGCGGTGGATATAAATTTAGATCTTAATATTGTACAATCTGGAATCGGGGAATAGTGAGGTGAAATGAGCAATGAATACAATGAATAAGACAAAAACTGTCTCTCCATATTTTGCATTTATTTTATTGCATTCTCTCCAAATCGGCATAGGAATTCTCGGCTATCAACGTGTAATTTTGAAAAATGCAGGTTATGATGCTTGGATTTCTCTTATTATTGCGGGGATTGCAACTCATATTGTACTGTTTTGTATGTTAAAAATGCTTGAAAAAGACGGAGATTTAATTAGCATTCATACAACCACCTTTGGAAAATGGATTGGCTCTATATTTTCTGTAATTTTCACTCTTTATTGCTTATTATTTTGCCTTACTGTTCTTCGTACATATATGGAAGTAATACAAGTTTGGATTTTCCCTACCATTAAGTTATGGAAACTAACCTTTATGTTTTTATTAGTGACTTGCTATATTATAAAGGGTGGATTTCGCTCTGTAACCGGAATATGTTTTTGGGGAGTCGTTCTACCTATTTTCGTTGTATTCTTTTTAATTTATCCAATGAAATATGCACATTTCCGCAATATTTTACCTATTTTTACACATTCACCTTTTGACATGCTTATATCAGCAAAACACTCTGCGTTAGAGTTTCTTGGTTTCGAGACAATCTTAATCTTCTATCCATTTATTAAAAAAGGAAAATCCTTAAAAAGATGGGCCCATGCTGGAATTGCTTTTAGCACCTTAATTTATGTAATTTTAGCTATCGTATCTTTTATGTATTATAGCGAGGGACAATTAAACCGTACTATTTGGCCTACTTTAACGATGTTAAAAATAATTAAAGTTCCTTTTATTCAGCGTTTTGAATATATTATTATTTTCGTTTGGTTTTTAATTATTTTACCAAACCTTTGCTTAACTATTTGGTCATCATGTCAAACGATGAAGCGCTCCTTTCATATTTCATTTAAATTTACATTACCGTTTTTTATTTTCATCATATTTTCAGCTTCTCTGCTTTTCACAAACCGTGAAAGTATCAACACATTAAATACCATACTATCTCAAGCTGGTTTATATATTGTATACGCTTATATCCCAATTTTATTTCTATTTCATTCGCTAAGATGGCGCTTCAAAAATCAGTCAAAAAAATCTTCAACTGATACACCGTAATCTCTGATACAATTTGATTAATACATTTGTAAAGGGGACAAGCGAATGAAAAAGTATGTATTTTCTTTACTTGCAGTACTAAGTTTAATTCTTGCTGGATGCGGAAGTACTGGTACAAATGACCAAAAATCTTCTGAATCAAAAAAAGAAGAACATGACCATGCATCGCACACTCAGCAAGCTGACATTCAAGAGAAAACAAAAGGAGTCGACACACTTCCGGCCTTCCTAGATAAGCTTGATCCACAAATGAAAGATATCTACACCGTCGCTGGACAAAATGCAGAGCTATTAGATTGGATTCCATGCTATTGTGGTTGCGGTGAAAGTGTAGGACATAAAAATAATAAAAACTGCTTTATTCGTGAAATTAAAAAGAATGGTGAAGTTGTTTGGGATTCCCACGCAACGACTTGCGTCAATTGCCTAGAAATCGCAGTTGAATCTGCTTCCATGAAACAAAAAGGAAAATCAACGCTTGAAATTCGTAACTATATCGATAATAAATACAAAGAAGGTTATGGCAAACCAACACCTACGCCAATGCCAAAAGCTTAAAAAACGAGGAAACTCCTCGTTTTTTCTTTTCATTCACTTTTTTTCTTAACAAATTCTTTCAAGTGTATTTCCCCTTACTTATCACACACTATATATAACTCTCGGTAAGGAGGGTACACAGTGCAAACATACAACGACTATGATAAAGCTCTCTATTACACGTATTGCTGTAATTGGGATAAATTACTCGTTCTCATGGTTCAAACGAACGATCAATTATTTTCTAAGCGTATTGAGCATTTTTTACACGCTTATCAATACAGTAAAGAACTGCCAGAAGTTGATAAACAATTGCAGCTCCTATTTCAATATATTGACCACGCATCCCAAAAGTCGCATGTAGAAGAAGTAGAACAAATTCAAATGTAAAATATAGCGCTATTCTCTTCCAGAGAATGGCGCTTTTTTAAAATATTAATACTAATAAATGTTTCCTCTTATAAAACTTTTATTGATAAACATATTTTTTCTTTCTTTTCTATACCACTTCATACTATAATTTAGTATGTAACTATTATAAGAGAGGTATAAAATATGGGACGAGAAAAAAAGCAAGAATATGCTTTACTTACCGCATGGGGAGCTTCTTTTATTGCTACACTAGGAAGTCTGTACTTTTCCGAAATCATGAAATTTGAGCCTTGTGTCCTTTGTTGGTATCAACGCATTTTTATGTATCCATTCGTTTTATGGCTTGGTATTGCTGTAGCAAAAAAAGACTATCGCATCGCAAGTTATTCTTTACCAATCGCAACTATTGGCGCTTGTATTTCTTTATATCACTATGCAATTCAAAAAGTCGCAGCATTTTCATCTGCTGGGGCAGCTTGTGGACGTGTACCATGTACGGGAGAATACATAAACTGGTTCGGCTTTGTGACAATCCCGTTTTTAGCACTTATCGGCTTTATTACAATCGCTGTTTGTAGCTTTATTGTCATCAAAAACAAATAAGGAGATGAAAGAATGAAAAAAATGCTTATATTTGGTGGTATTATTATCGCCTTGTTCGTGGCAATTTTTGCAGTAACACAAATGGAAGAAAAAAATGCTACTAGCCAAAAAATTGATAATCCTACTGAAAGTAAGACAAACGGTTCTGACTACTACACAAATAAAATTTCTCTTTCAGATCTTCAAAAGAACTTAAAAGAGAAAAAAGAAGAAACAGTATACTTTTATCAAACATCTTGCGTTCATTGTCAAAAATTATCTCCTGTCGTAGTACCAATGGCTAAAGACTTGAACGTTGATATGAAAGTTATGGATATTGAAAAATTAGATGCTCCTTGGGATGAATATAAAATTCAAGGTACACCAACAATCATTCATTTTAAAGATGGCAAAGAAGTGAGCCGTATTAGCGGTGAACAGCCGAAAGACAAATTAAAAGAATGGCTTGAGCAAACGAAAAAGTAACGAGAAAAGGAAACTCCTTCTACACATGAAATGGGCGTAAAATCCCAAACTAATGTATAAGGAGGGGGTTTTATGCCAGAAGTAAGATGTTCTGTTTCCAACTGTTCTTTTTGGGGACAAGGTAACTTTTGTCAAGCAAGTGCAATCATCGTTCAGCCTGATGCAGATGAAACTGGTCAAACTGAAAATGATTCATATACAGCTGCTGTTTTAACAAACGAGACGCTAGAAAGTTCTGTAGCAACGAGTGTAGAGACTTGTTGTCATACATTTAAGCCTAGATATTAACAATTATTCCACCTCATATACGTGAGGTGGTTTTTTCTTTCCCTCTTCTTGTTTACGTCATCTCTAATTCTCCCTATAATAAAGTTAACATTTTTATGAATACGAAGGTGAAATACTATGGCTAAAACAATTGCAGATATCGCCAAATTGGCTGGAGTTGCAAAAAGCACAGTCTCTCGTTACTTAAACGGCGGATATGTAAGTGATAAAACAAAACTTAAAATCGAAGGTATTATTCAGGAAACAAATTTCTCTCCCAATACATTTGCTCAAAGTTTAAAAGCAAAAACAACAAATTTAATTGGTGTCATCATCCCCCGATTAGACTCCTTCGCTACAATGAAAACACTTATCGGGATTGATAAAACATTACAGGAAAATAACTATCAAATGCTTGTAGCAAATGCAAATCAAACAACCGAAACTGAAATACAAGCTATGGAAAACTTTATAAAACAAAGAGTAGCTGGCATTATTTTATTAACAAAAACATTAACGAATGAACATCAAAAAATTATGGCTAATTCAAACATCCCTATTTTATTCGTCGGGCAAGAATATAAAGATCAATATTGCCTCGTTCACGATGATTATGATGCAGCTTATGAGTTAGGGGCATACGTGTTATCACAAGGTCATCGACATATTGCCTATTTAGGGATAGAAAAAGATGATATTTCTGTTGGAATAAATCGAAAAAATGGTTTTCAAAAAGCAATTAAAAATTTAGAACCGGCTTGCAACGTTTCATATTACGAAACAACTTTCCGCATAGAAGATGCCATGAAACAAGTACAACATATTTTAGATAATAATCGCCCAACTCTTATCGTATGTGCTACAGATAACATCGCTCTTGGCGCAATGAAAGTGATTCACTCCCACTCCCTTTCTGTACCAGGTGATATTTCTGTAACAGGATTCGGTGGATATGATATTTCAGAAATGGTACACCCTAGCTTAACGACAATTGCGTTTGACTATGAGTATGCTGGAAAGCTTGCTGCCACTTCTCTTTCACAGCTTGTTGAAAACAAAACTATACCAAAAATATTACACTCTCGTTATACATTAAAAATCCAAGAAAGCGTTGACAAAATATAAAGGCGCTCTATAATAAAATTAAAACCGGTTCCACATTTTAAAAACAGGATTTTCAACATCATTTCCCTGTTTTTTATTTTAACTTATTGCGGAACCGGTTCCACAAGAGAAATTTATAGTAAGGGGGAATTTTTATGGATATGAAACAAATTGCAAATCAAGTATTACAGAACATTGGTGGAAAGGAAAACATTGTTCGTGCCACACATTGCGCGACTCGCCTTCGTCTTATATTAAAGGATGATACGAAAATAAACGCTGCAGAAATCGAAAACATCGATGGAGTAAAAGGTGCTTTCGCAACGACCGAGCAATATCAAATTATTTTTGGAACTGGCATAGTAAACAAAGTATATGATGAATTCTCAAAACTAATTGGAATAGCCGAACTAGATTCTACAACATCAAACGATATACCTAAGAAAAAAATGAATCCTATCGCCCGCCTAGCAAAGACACTATCCAATATTTTCGTTCCAATTATTCCAGCTATCGTCGCAAGCGGTTTACTTATGGGTCTACTCGGAATGTTGAAAGCGTTTAAATTAGTTCCTGGAGATCACTCACTTATCCAATTACTTGATATGTTCTCAAGTGCAGCTTTCATTATTTTACCTATTTTAATTGGAGTAAGTGCCGCTAAAGAATTTGGTGGAAATATTTTCTTAGGGGCAGTTGTTGGTGGTATATTAACTCACCCAAGCTTAACAAATCCTTGGACTCTTTCAAATGCAAAACCAACTGTTTTACATTTCCTTGGCATGGATATTGATATGATTGGCTATCAAGGTACTGTTTTACCTATTTTATTATGCGTATACGTTATGAGTACAATTGAAAAAGAACTTCGAAAACGTGTTCCGAACTCTTTAGATTTATTAGTTACACCATTCTTAACAATTATTATAACTGGCTTTTTATCACTTATTATTATTGGACCAATTGGATATAAAATCGGTGACGGTATTACGTACCTTTTAAATACAATTTATCAATTTGCAGGACCAGTAGCTGGTCTTATATTCGGTGGTCTATATTCAACAATTGTTCTTACTGGCTTACATCATAGCTTCCATGCTATTGAAGCAGGCTTACTCGCAAATAAAGATATCGGTGTCAATTTCTTACTCCCTATTTGGTCAATGGCGAACGTTGCACAGGGCGGCGCTACTTTAGCTGTCTATTTCAAAACAAAAAACAAAAAAACGAAAGAAATTGCAATTCCGGCAGCAGCTTCAGCATTTTTAGGAATTACAGAACCAGCTATTTTTGGTTTCAATTTAAAACTAGGTAAACCATTTATTGCAGCAGCTATTGGCGGCGCAATTGGAGGCGCTTACGTTGTTTGGATGCAAGTAGCAGCTAACGCATACGGTTTAACAGGTATTCCGATGCTTACAATTGTTGCACCTCTTGGCATGATGAACATGATTCACTATATAATTGGCTTCGCTATTGCAGTTATCACTGCTTTTGTTGCCACATTCATTTTATATAAAGAAAGTAAATAATAACGGGGTGAAAACCTATGTCAAAATATAAAACAATACTGCAATCTAATAAAGACGAATTACATTCTTTATATGAAATTGCAAACCAAGATTCATGGAAACCAATTTATCATATCCATCCACCATTTGGATTAATGAATGATCCTAACGGTGTATCATACTACAATGATGAATATCACGTTTTTTATCAATGGTATCCATTTGGTCCCATTCATGGAATGAAGCATTGGGGACATGTGAAGTCAAAAGACCTTATTAACTGGGAGCGTATGCCTGTAGCCATCATCCCTACTGAAAGCTATGAATCACACGGTGCATATTCTGGTAGTGCTATCGTAAAAGATGGCCTTCTTCATTTACTTTATACAGGGAATATAAAAAATCCTGATGATTCCCGTGATGCAAAACAATGTATGGCAACAATGGATTCACAATATACGATGACGAAATATAGTAATAATCCTGTTATTGATATAATTCCTGACGGATATACAAAACATGTACGTGATCCAAAAGTCTGGAAACATAATGATATGTACTATATGTTACTCGGTGCCCAACGTGAAAATACAACAGGAACTCTATTACTATACAAATCACAAGACCTATACAATTGGCATTTCCAAGGCGAAATTACAACAAATTTAAAAGAATTTGGATTTATGTGGGAATGCCCCGATTACTTCCAATTATCAGGGAAAGATGTACTTCTCTTTTCACCGCAAGGAATTGAAAAAGACGGAGAAAACTTTCACAATGTATACAATGTCGTTTATGCTATAGGTCATTTCGATATTAAAAATTTATATTTCCATATTGATTCCTATTACGAAGCTGATAAAGGATTCGATTTTTATGCCCCTCAAACTTTAGAAGACGCTACTAGTCGTCGCCTATTATTTGCTTGGGCAGGATCAAGTGAAATCACATATCCTTCTGATGATTATATGTGGGCTCATTGCCTAACACTTCCACGTGAATTAACATTAGAAGATAACATCATAAAACAAAAACCAGTTTCAGAATTAACAAAACTACGAACAACAAAAAAAGACATTTCAGGAGATATAACAGCTGGATTAAATGTATTATCAACGCTTGATGATGAAGGCTCCTATGAATTAATTGTTACACTTAAAACAGAAGATGCAAAGCGTTTTGGGCTTTCTCTCTTCCACAATGAGGAGGAATGTTTCCCCATTACATTTAATCGGGAACAAGGTACTATTTCTATAGACAGGGGCAACTTCTACCATCAATTTGGCGGAGAATATGGATTTGAACGCTGTAAAAAAATCGATATTCAAGATACGATAGAACTACAAATATTTGTAGATAAAAGCATCGTGGAAATTTTCTTATACGATGGTTCAACAGTCTTTACGTCCCGAGTTTTTCCTCGAAAAGACATGAAACATCATATCGCAATCTTTTCAGATGCAAAACTAAACTTTACCATCACACAATATAAGCTGAAAAGAGGGATTGTATGAGAAATGTCTTTTGTATAGGTGAACTATTAATTGATTTTGTGTGCCGAAATACTAACGTTTCTTTAGTAAACGGTTCAGATTTCGAAAAAAAAGCTGGTGGAGCACCCGCTAACGTTGCTGCTGCGATTACAAAATTAGGTGGACACGCTACATTTATGGGGCAAGTAGGAAACGACCCATTTGGTGAGTTTCTTGAACAAACTTTACAGCGTGCGCAAGTCGATACATCCATGCTCATAAAAGATAAACAAACAACACTTGCATTCGTATCCATCGATCAAGATGGCGAACGTGATTTTACTTTTATGCGTGGTGCAGATGGTGAATATCAATTCAATAGCATTGATTTATCAAAAATACAAACAAATGATTTAATACATTTCGGTTCAGCGACAGCTTTACTATCAAGCCCATTAAAAGAAACGTATTTCCAGTTGTTACAATATGCGAAAGATAACGGCCATTTTATTTCTTTTGATCCAAATTATCGAAGTGCACTCATTACAAATACAGAACAATTCTCTCAAGATTGTCTAACCTTTATAAAACATGCACACTTCGTAAAAGTAAGTCAAGAGGAAGCTACTATGCTCTCTAAAGAAAGTGATTTACAACAAGCTGCACTCAAATTATTAAATTATGGCGCAAAAGTAGTAGCTATTACACTTGGAAAAGACGGTACCCTTCTTGCGACAAATGAAGGTCAAACCATTGTCTCTTCTATTTCCATTCAACAAGTCGATACAACTGGTGCTGGTGATGCTTTCGTTGGAGCAATGTTATATCAGATTGCCCAAAGTGAACATACACTTTCGTATCATTTCAAAGACTTAACAGCGTTTATCTCCTTTGCAAATAAAGTAGGCGCTATCACATGTACAAATTACGGTGCAATTGCCTCTCTTCCATCATTAACAGATATAAAAGCATACGATTAATCGTATGCTTTTTTTACATTCCTCTCCAAAAATCATGCATAATAAAAAAGTACAAAATAACGAGAACGGCCGTCCCGCATAGGGTAATGCGCCGATATATACTCTTCTCTCCTTCCCTTGCTTTCACAAACGCCCAAATAAATCCGAAGAACAATATTAAATCAACATATGGAACATAAAAAGAAAAGACGAGAAACGCATATAAATACACGATAAATAAACAGGTCGTTACTAAGAAAACTTTAAACGCAAATTCACTTTTCATAATATAACCGCCCCCTATCTGTACTGTATTATATTCAGCAAAATACAATAGTTGCAGTTAAACTCCAAGTATAAATAAGCTACCGTCTATAATACGGTAGCCATTACGGAACATTGTATTTCCGTTTATATATATTACTTAAAATCGAAGAAGGAATTTGCTCGTAACGAATTTTCTCTCCTGTTTCATCTATAATATACGAATTGTTTCCTATATAATATATTCCATCTTTTCGTTTTGAGTACACTGGATATCTTTCATTTGGCAATACCGTTTTCACTTTCGTTAACTGTCCATTTGGTTCTTGCCAATATATATCCGCGCGGTCTACTAGCGTAAGTACTCCAATTTGTTCTTCTTCTATTTTTCGACCATTCCAGCTCACAACGCGATAACCAAGCTTATTCGCTTCATATTCGGGACTCGTATGAAAACGAGAAATGATTACTTTTGTTTGTAATTGTACTCGGTCATATAACCATTGTATATCCCTGTCATGCATGCGAATACAACCATTTGATTCCCTACTTCCAATCGTCCATTCCCGATTTGTCCCGTGAATCGCATATTCATTCTTATCTAGTCCCAGCCACCTCGTACCGAGAGGGTTATTCGGTGCACCCCCAGGTATTTTTTTTCGATGGTATTCTTTATTTTTAAATTTAGTTATAATACAAAAGTTACCTTCAGGCGTAGGTGTACGCTCTCTTCCAGTCGTTACTGGAAATGTTTTTGTGTAATTTCCATTTTCAAAAAAAGACAACTGGTTTGTCGTAAGATTTACTAATATTAAATGATCTGTATTAGCAAAAGCACTAACCGGTAGGATGAAAAATAATAGTATGACGAAACATGACTTTTTCAGCTATATCCCCCCTAGTGCTCACTATAATAAGTGGAATTAACATTACTTTGCTCTTATAAATGAAAACTATCCATTTACAATAACTCCCCCATTTACATGTATCATTTGTCCGCTAACATAGGATGAATCACTAGACGCTAAATATACATATGCTGGCGCTAATTCATATGGTTGACCAGGTCTTTGCATCGGAACATTGCTCCCAAACTGTGATACTTTTTTCTCATCAAAGCTTGATGGAATAAGTGGTGTCCAAATTGGTCCTGGCGCAACACCATTTACACGAATCCCTTTTTGCACTAACGATTGGGAAAGTGATCTTGTAAAAGCTACGATTGCCCCTTTCGTTGCGGAATAATCAATTAAAGTTTCATTTCCTTCGTATGCAACGATAGACGCTGTATTTATAATGACATCACCTTGCTTTAAATGAGAAAGTGCGGCTTTCGCAACGTGAAAATAAGAAAAAATATTAATACGAAAAGTCTTCTCTAGCTGTTCTGCTGTAATATACTCTAAGCCTTGCTGCGGATATTGCTGCGCGACATTATTTACCAAAACCTGTAAACTACCTAACTGCTGGACGGTCTCTTGAACAACATCTTTACAATGCTGTTCATCACTTAAATCACCCGGCAACAATACACACTTTACACCTTCTTTCTCAACATATTGCTTCGTCTCATTAGCATCCCCCTCCTCATCTAAATACGCAATCGCAATATTTGCTCCCTCTTTCGCAAAAGCGATGGAAACAGCTCGTCCAATTCCGCTATCTCCACCTGTAATTAATACATTCTTTCCTTTTAACTTTTCGCTTCCTTTATAATTGGGATCTTCAAACTGCGGTAGAGGATTCATTAATGATTCAATGCCAGGCTGTTTATTTTGATGTTGCGCCGGCATTGTTACAAAGTTTTTTTGCTGTGGCATAGCTTCTTTCAACTCCTTTTTCTTATAATGTGCATAATAAAAACTGGAATTCGCACATCATATTACGATTAATATTCGAATTTAAGACACAAAATATGAATTGTTGTAAACTTTTTATGCAAAACTATTGCAAAATAGTTAAAAAACGAATATTATATATAACTGTTGTGAAAATTATTCGTAAACAGAAAGGATGTTTATATGTTTAACCTTTCAAAACATAAAACTTCTATTAAAACTGAAATTATGGCAGGTATTATTACCTTCTTAACAATGGCATATATCATTGTCGTAAACCCTGTCATCCTTGGGGATGCAGGTGTTCCATTTGAACAAGCATTTACAGCAACAATTATTGCTGCTGTTGTCGGAACATTATTTATGGCAATCTTTACAAACTTACCAATCGCAATCGCGCCAGGTATGGGATTAAATGCTTACTTCTCTTACTCTGTTGTAAAAGCACATGAAGGCATGACTTTCGCAATTGCATTCTCTGCTGTATTCGTAGCAGGTATGATTTTAATTTTGCTATCATTTACATCTTTCCGTACAAAATTAATGGAAGCAATTCCTGAAAACTTAAAACATGCAATTACTGCTGGTATCGGGCTATTTATCGCCTTTATCGGTTTACGTTTAACAGGTATCGTTACAAAAAATGATGCAAACTTAGTTGGACTTGGTGATCTTCACTCTGCTCCAGTTCTACTAGCATTAGCTGGACTTGGAATTACTATTATCCTTATGTCTTTAAATGTAAATGGCGCACTATTTATCGGCATGCTATTAACTGGTATTATCGCTTTCTTCACAGGACAATTAACATTCTCAAATGGTGTTACATCAATGCCTGGATTACCAGAAGGAATTATCGTTTCAAATCCAATTACTGCTGTATCTGATGTAATTAACTACGGATTGTACGGCGTTGTATTTTCATTCTTCCTTGTTACATTGTTCGATACAACAGGTACATTACTTGGGGTAGCTCAACAAGGTGGATTTATGAAAGATGGGAAACTTCCAAAAGCTGGACGAGCTCTTCTATCTGACTCATTCTCGGCAACAATCGGTTCTATGTTCGGAACAACACCATCAACAGCTTACATTGAATCTTCTGCTGGCGTTGCAGCTGGTGGTCGTACTGGTTTAACAACTGTTACAGTAGCTGTTCTATTCGCACTAGCAGCATTCTTTGGACCATTAGTAAGTGCCGTTTCTGGTGTATCAGCTATTACTGCCCCATCATTAATTATCGTTGGTAGTCTTATGATGGGTTCAGTTCGCCACATCGATTGGGACGCATTTGATGAAGCATTCCCAGCATTCTTAGTAATATTAAGCATGCCACTTACATCAAGTATCGCAACAGGTATCGCACTTGGATTTATTTCATACCCACTTATGAAAGTAGCAAAAGGTAAATTCCGTGCTGTTCACCCACTTGTATATGTATTTGGAATTTTGTTTGCTTATCAATTAATATTCTTACCACATTAAAAAAGTAGAGCATCGAAATCCGATGCTCTACTTTTCTTTTATAACAATCATTCAAACTATAACGGTCCCTCCAAAATATGAAGGAGCTTATAACCTTTTAATATTTCTCTTCTACCTGTAATTCTTTACTATACTTTTGAATGAAAACTGATGAAATAACCATTACTATGCCCACACTAAAACTAATAAGTTGATCTAATAACATTTCATCATGAATAAACCAGCGAAGTAAAAATACGCTACCAAAAATAAACATCATAATAAATCCAGTATGTCTAAGTCCTTTATATACATTTTCCATATGTATCACCTCTTCACATACTTTTATCCATATTATACCATAATCTAAAAACGTGTATAACCAACATTCGGTATTGAAACCAATAATAAAAAGACTGCAGAGAACTCCATCTCCACAGCCTAATTATTATTTTTGCAAAAACGCCTGCAAATCTGCAAACTGTCTCTTTGCATCTTCATAGCCTTGCTCATATAGATTTTGTAGTTTTGCTGTATCTTTTTCCATACGATCTACTTGAAGCGGCACTTCTGGACGAATAACAAATAAATTCCCAGCTTGTTCTTCTTTTTCAATGTAGTGAAGTGTTTCATTATACACTTCATAACGATTCAGCATCGTGTTAACAAGGTTCGGATATTTTTTATAAGCTTTCGCTGCAACCCATCCAAACTTTGATTTTTTCTTCGCGTAACCATGATTTCTCGTTAAAATAACGACTGATTTTTTAAAACCATCTTCCTGTGCTTTACGAACTGGAATTGGATCCGAAATCCCGCCATCTAATAATTGCTTACCACGGTAATTTACTACAGGTGCAATGAAAGGCAATGAACTAGATGCTTGTAATAAATTTAGTGCATCATCATTCGTTCCTTCTTTTTCAAAATAAATAGACTGTCCTGTTTCACAATCTGTCGTTCCTACAAGGAAACGCTCTTGGCTATTAAAGTATGTTTCAAAATCAAACGGAACATGCTTTTCTGGAATCTCATGAAAAATGAACTCCATATCGAATAACTGGCGTTTTCTCCATAAATTTTTATACGATAAGTATTTTGGGTGTGATGCATAATCAATATTTACTGTTTTATTTCTATTTCTTTGTCTGGAAAGATACGACGCTGCATGACAAGCACCAGCTGATACACCGATTACATATGGAAAATATAAATCTTGTTCCATAAAGTATTCTAATATCCCGCCCGTGTACACACCACGCATACCGCCGCCTTCTAATACTAACCCCGTATTTTCAAGCATGTTACTCTCTCCTCTATATATATTGACTCTTTAATTATTCACCATGTTAAGTATCTTTTTCTATTATATATGAGTTCTTTCAGAAATTATATTCAAAAGACTTGAGAAAAAGGAGTTTTTTCTTCCAATTATATTTCCAAATGGTTGGAGACATCCTTTATAAATCTTTGAATAAAATCTTGCTCTTCTTTCGTATATCTATCTAAAAATAACAGCCACTTTTCTTCAGCTTGTTTATGTAATTTATCATGAGCTTTATATATTTCATTTCCGCTTTCCGTTAAACGGAAGAAGATTTCTTTTTGATTATCTAACATTTGCATCTTCTCAACGAATTTCTTTTGAAACAACTTTGTACAAATTTTAGAGATTGCACCCTTCGTCATTCCCATTTCTGTCGTAATAGCAGTTACATTCATCAAACCATTTTTCCCGATACACTCGATCACATGTAACTCAGATAAAGACATACCACTTATACCTGTCTCACGAAGAAATTTCTCATTTTGCCCTTTCAAATGTTCTTCTTTTTTATGCAAAAGTGTACGAATGTCCGAAAGTATTTCCATTTGTTTCGTTGCATAATCCAATCCGTTCGCCTCCTGAGTTTCTAAAGAAACAAATTAACTATATACCATTTTAAAATCATTTTTTCATATTTACAAGTGAGAAAATCATGTTAAAATAAATTTAGTTTCCAAGGAAACTAAATGACAAGGAGGTTAACATAATGAAAAAATCCAAAATACATTTCATTTTATATGTCGTCTGTATGAGTGCCTTACTCGGTTCCTTCGCTCAAAATATTTACACGCCTATCTTGCCCATGATTCAAGGTTCTTTTCACACTTCTCTTTATCTTGTAAATGTAACAGTTTCCCTTTTCACATTCGTTCTTGCGATTATGCAGCTCATATATGGACCTTTCATTGATACAAAAGGGAGAAAATCTGTCCTTATCCCTAGTTTGATCATTAGTACAATTGGTTCAATCGGATGTGCTTTTTCAGCGAACATATATGTATTTCTATTTTTCAGAGCTGTTCAAGCTATAGGAATAGCAGCTATACCTGTAGTAGCAGCAACGATTATCGGCGATTTATTTGAAGGAAAAGAACGAGGAGAAGCAATGAGCCTGTATCAAATGTTACTTGCTCTTGCACCTGCGATCGGCCCTCTCATTGGTGGTTATCTAGGCAGTATAAATGGCCACGTATCCGTATTTCTCTTTTTATCTATACTTGGCATTCTCTTATTAACGATAAATATTTCACTACTTCCAGAAACAAAACCAACTGTAAGTAAACAACCGCAAGCAAAAAAGAATTACTGGCGTATCTTAAAAAATAAAACTGGATTTTCTATTACTCTTATTAGCTTCATTCAATTTTGTATTTACTTTTGCTTCCTCGTTTTTTTACCGAGCATTTTAACAAATTCATTTCACTTAACTGCAAGTGAAATTGGTCTTATGTTTGTACCGATGTCTCTTTCTATTATGCTAGGAAGTTATTGCTACAAGTTTTTGCAAAAACGCCTCACAACAAAGCAAGCTTTATTCATTACAAGTTTCTTCAATATTATATGTGTCACTTTATTCTCTTTCACATATAACATCAATATCACGTTCATCATTATCGTTACATCTTTGTACGGTTTTAGTATGGGACTTTCTATGCCAACTCATACTACTTTATTAACAGAAGAATTTGTACAAGAACGCGCAACAGCTATCGGTATGTACAACTTCATCCGCTATCTTGGTATGGGTACAGGGCCACTTATAGGTGGATTTCTTTTATTTAACCAAAAATACTTTTGGATTTTCTTCCTAGGCGCAATTATGTTTTTACTTGTAATCTTATATGCAATGAAAATGCTACGCTTTCATGCTGTACAAAAAGTAAAATAGGGCCCCAAAAAGGTCAGCTCTATTTTACCCTCTTTGATCCGCAACAATATGAATATCAATAAATTTTGTTTGTCTCATAATTTCATTTACAATAGAGCCTTTTCGTATTTCTTCCCACCTTGTTCTTGCCGATTGTCCAAGTAAAATTTGCGTCACCTGTAATCTTTTTGCCACTTCAATAATAACATCTGCTGGCTTTCTTCCTTTTGCTTCTTCTAATACAAAGCTTGCATCAAATTGATTCGTTAGCAACTTCCACTCTTCAATCGTCTGCTTTTTTCCAGCTGAAATAGAATCTATATTTTCCCTCTCAACGTTTAATACGTACAATTCAGCATTTAACCGATCAGCCATGCGCCATCCCCGTCTTATTAATTTCTCCGCTGTTGAACTGTATTGTACACAAACGAGAATTTTTTCTTTTACGCCAATTGGTTCTATTACTGTTTGGCTAATTTTCTCGTCCATATCATCGGCAACTTCTCGAAGTGATAATTCCCTAAGTGCTCCTAAATTATTAAGTGTAAAGAAGTTTTGTAAGCTTTGCTGAATTTTTTCTTCTTTATATATCTTTCCGTCTATTAGTCTCTTCCTTAATACCTCAGGCGTTGCATCAACGAGCTGAATTTCATTTGCTTTTTGTAAAATAAAATCTGGAATTCGTTCTCTTACTTTTACATTCGTAATTTGAGCTACAATATCATGAACACTTTCTAAATGTTGAATATTAAAAGCTGATAATACCGATATACCAGCCTCTAACAATTCCTGCACATCCATATAACGTTTCTTATGTTTAGAACCAGGAACATTACTATGCGCAAGTTCATCCACAACAACGACTTGCGGTGCCCGTTTTATAATTCCTTCCACATCGAGTTCATAAAACACTTTCCCTTTATAATCTATTTCTTTTAAAGAAACTTGTTCTAAATCAGCAATTGCGTCTTCTGTCTCTTTTCTCCCGTGCGTTTCAATTAAACCAATTACAATATCCGTACCATCCTTTTTCATCTCTCTAGCATCATAGAGCATTTTATAACTTTTTCCTACGCCTGGAGCTGCTCCTACATATAGCTTTAACTTTCCGCGATTTTGCTGACGAATATATTCTAAATATTCCTCTGGCGTTCGCCTTTGAAACTTCGGTTCATAATCATCTGCATACAAAATAAACACTACCTTTCATTCGAAACAACGCTACCTCAATCCATTAGATTGAGGTAGCACTGTTACTATTTCATTAATTTCTGTAATGCCAAATTTAGCTTTAAGACGTTCACTCGATCTTCTCCAAATAAACCAAACGCAGCACCTTCTGTTTGATCTTTAATTAATTGATTAAGTTTTTCTTTCGGAATATTCGTTAATTTCGAGATGCGATCCACTTGCACCGAGGCCGCCTTTGGACTAATATCAGGATCAAGCCCTGAACCTGAATTTGTCACTAAATCTATCGGTACTTCTGTAACTGGAACAGCTGGATTTTTTTCCTTCCAGTCCTCAATACTTTTCTCTACTCGCTTTGCTAAATCTGGATTAGATGGTGCATAGTTATTTGAACCAGATGCTTCAGCCTTATATTCAATACTAGAAACACGCCCTTGAAAATAACGTGGATCCGTGAAGTTTTGACCAATTAATTTAGAACCAATCACTTCATTTTTATCATTATATATTAGACTTCCATCCGCATTATCCTTCATCACTGCTTGTGCAATACCAGTAACAATAAGTGGGTATACAAGTCCACACAACACTAGAAATGTAAAAGTAATACGGATAATTGGTGATAGTATACTTTGTTTCTTCTCCATCTTTTTCCCCTCTTCCTTATATAAACAAGCCGACAATCATATCAATTACCTTAATTCCAATGAACGGAACGATAACTCCGCCAAGCCCATAAATAAGTAAGTTTCGGCTAAGCAATGCATTAGAACTCATCGGTTTATATGCAATACCTTTCATCGCTAACGGAATGAGTAATGGAATAATAACAGCGTTAAATATTAATGCTGATAAAATCGCTGACAGTGGTGATGTTAATTTCATAATGTTCAATGCCTCCATTTGCGGAATCGCAAGTGTAAACATTGCTGGAATGATTGCAAAATATTTCGCTATATCATTCGCAATACTAAACGTCGTTAACGCACCTCGCGTCATTAACAATTGCTTACCGATTCCTACAACCTCAATAATTTTCGTCGGATTCGAGTCTAGATCAATCATGTTCGCCGCTTCTTTCGCTGCTGTCGTACCACTATTCATCGCTAATCCAACGTCCGCCTGTGCTAATGCCGGCGCATCATTTGTACCATCACCTGTCATCGCTACAAGTTTCCCTTTATCTTGCTCTGCTTTAATAACAGCAATCTTATCTTCTGGTTTACACTCGGCAACGAATTCATCTACTCCTGCTTCTTTTGCAATCGTTGCTGCTGTTAACGGATTATCACCTGTACACATAACCGTTTTAATCCCCATTTGGCGCAACTGTTCAAAACGATCACGCATACCCGGTTTTACTGTATCCTTTAAATAAATTAAGCCATAAATACGATTATCTACTGCAACTACAAGTGGTGTTCCGCCCTCTTTTGAAATTAAGTCTGCTTTTTGATTTACATCTTTCGGAATTGTTCCGCCTTGTGACTCAACCCATTCAATAACGGCACCTACAGCACCTTTTCTCACTTTCGTTCCGTCTTGTAAATCAACACCACTCATTCTCGTTTCTGCTTTAAACGGAACAAACTCACCTTGTTCTGCAAGTTCTCTATTATATGATATAGATTTTCCCTGCACATACTCGATAACAGATCGGCCTTCTGGTGTTTCATCTAAAACAGAACTAATAGCAGCCCACTTTCCAACTTGCTCAATCGTTTCATTTCCTACAGGTAATAATGTATGAGCCATTCGGTTCCCAAAAGTAATCGTACCTGTTTTATCTAAAATAATTGTATTAATATCGCCCGCAGCTTCTACTGCTTTCCCTGACATCGCTAACACGTTAAATTTTGTTACCCGGTCCATCCCAGCAATACCAATTGCCGATAATAGCCCACCAATTGTCGTTGGAATTAAACAAACTAATAATGCAACTAGCACAGCAGTATCAATTTGAAAACCTAAATAATTTGTAAAAATCGGCAACGTCACAACGACGATCAAGAAAATAAGAGTTAAGCTCGTTAATACTGTATTTAAAGCAATCTCATTCGGCGTTTTTTGACGAGCAGCTCCTTCTACTAAAGAAATCATTTTGTCGATAAATGATTCACCAGGATTACTCGTAATGACAATTGTAATTTCATCACTTACGACCATCGTTCCACCTGTTACGGAACAAAAATCACCGCCTGCTTCTTTTATAACAGGAGCTGATTCCCCTGTAATTGCAGATTCATCTACAGATGCTAACCCTTTGATTACTTCACCATCACTTGGAATCATTTCTCCTTGTTTTACGATAACAACGTCACCTTTTGTAAGATCAGTTGCTGAAACTTGGACAATGTCTCCATTTTCTTTTACAACATTTGCAAACACATCTTTCTTCGACTGCTTTAAAGAATCGGCTTGCGCTTTACCACGACCTTCTGCTAATGCTTCTGCAAAATTCGCAAATAAAACTGTAAATAATAGAATGAGAGAAACTGTTATATTAAACCAACCTGGTATACTACTAGAACTACTTGGAAGAAAAGATAAAATGAACGTAATGATAAATCCAATTTCCACAACGAACATAATCGGATTCTTTATCATGACTTTCGGATTCAATTTCGCAATGGATTGCTTCATCGCATGTGTTACGATATCACGATCCATCGTTTTCGCTTGTCTAACTTCATCTTCTACAGCATGTATTTGTGACTCATTTAATTGTTTTTCTTTTACTACTACCGGTCTCATCATTTACCCTCCATTACTTCAATGTAAGAAATTCTGCAATTGGTCCGAGTACTAACATCGGGAAGAATGTTAATGCACCAACAATTACAATTGTTCCGATAAAGATACCACCAAATAAACTATTATCTGTACGGAACGTTCCGACTGTTTCTGGCACTACCGTTTTTTCTTTCAACGAAGCTGCCACAGCTAGCATCGTAATTAAACTGAAGTAACGTCCTAAAAACATAACTAAACCAGTCGTAATATTCCAAAACGGTGTATTATCTCCTAATCCTTCAAATCCAGATCCGTTATTCGCAGCTGACGATGTATATTCATATACAACTTGCGTTAAACCGTGGAAACCGGAATGAGAAATAGCATCCGTCCCTAAATTTGTTGAAAGAGCTAATGCCGAAAAGCCTAAAATGAGCAATGGATGAAATAAAATCGTGACCGCAATTAATTTCATTTCCTTACCTTCAATCTTTTTACCTAAAAACTCTGGTGTCCGTCCAACCATTAACCCAGATATAAACACTGCAATAATTGCATACATAATAATATTTACAAAACCTGCTCCAACGCCGCCATATACTGTGTTTAACATCATATTTACAAGTGGAACTAAACCGCCAATTGGTGTTAACGTATCATGCATCGTATTAACGGCGCCTGTTTCAGCAGCTGTCGTTACCGTTGCGTATAGTGAAGAAAATACTGTTCCAAATCGTACTTCTTTCCCTTCTGTACTTCCTTGTACATGTTCGATACCCATTCCATTTAATGCCGGATTCCCGTTTAGTTCAGATGTCGTAATTGTTATAAATCCTAGTAAAAACACCATAAAAAGTGAAACGAAAAGGATGCGACCTTGTTTTTTATTTCCTACCATTCGTCCGTACGTAAATGGAAGTGCTGTTGGTAATAACATCATAAGCATCATTTGCAAAATATTACTCATTTGTCCTGGATTTTCAAAAGGATGCGTAGAGTTTGCTCCGAAAAATCCACCACCGTTATTTCCAAGTTCCTTAATGGAAACGAATGATGCAACAGGTCCACGTAATATACTTTGTTTTGCCCCATCAATCGTTTGTGCTGTAACCGCTCCATCTAACGTTTGCGGTACGCCAAGTGCGACAAAAACTAGTGCCGCAATAAATGCGATAGGAAGAAACACTCTCGTTAACGCTCTCGTAAAATCAACGAAAAAGTTACCAAGTTCTTTTCCAGCAAGTCCTCTTATAAAAGCCATAACGAGCGCCAATGTCGTTGCTGGTGCCGCAAACATTAAAAATGTAATCCCGATTAATTGTGATAAATAGGATAAACCATTTTCACCGCTATAATGCTGTAAGTTTGTATCAGCCATAAAACTAATCGCTGTATTAAAAGCGAGCGTAGGCTCCATCCCTTCAATATGCGCTGGATTTAGCGGCAACACACCTTGTAATCTGAAAATGAAATATACAATAACAATCATAAATCCGTTGAGTAAAACTAATGATAATGCGTACTGTTTCCACGTTTGATTGTATTCTTTTACACCCGTAATTTTAAAAATAAGTTTTTCAAAAGGCCCGAATACTTTATCTAGCATTTTGCTACCTTGAAAAGCTTTTTCTAAATAAATCCCCATTGGCTTTGCTACTAAAATAAACAAGAGCATTGTAATAATGACTGCAACCCAAATCATAATGAATGATTCCCCCTAATTAAAACTTCTCTGGATTTAATAATGCATACACTAAATACACTGTAATTGCTGCGACAATAACCGATAAGACAATCATCATGATTGCTTTCCTTCTTTCACAACTTTATCTGACCAACTTGCAAGACTTGCCATTGATGCAACTAATAAAATAAAAATCCCGACCATTACAACATCTAACATAGCTATCCCTCGCTTTGTTTTTTGTTAAAATTTACCATTTGAATATTAAAAAAGAACACTGAGCTCTACTCAGTGTTCAAAAAATGAACAACAAAAAGTAAACCTCCTCTCTAAACGCTTACGAGGTTAGCTGTCGGATTCGGGCCTAAAGAGTAGCCCTACTTTCAAAACTGAAAGATTCACCCCAAGTGACGATGCACAAAATTGGTTCCCCCGCTCCATTTCTGGAACTCAGCGATTTTAGGTTTTTTTGGAAATTTTATGAATGATTTATGAGAGTAAATATACTCCTCTATATTTCACTTGTAAAGGGTTAAATTACTGAAAATAATAATATTTACATCCATTTAAACGCTTATATCGAAGATTATTACTATTATTTCATCTATTTTCTTTATTTCTCTTCTCTTTTCTTAAAAATGACCTTTTAAATATGAAATAAAAAGAGCGAATGAGATGAAGTGCATAGCTTGTTGCACTCAGCATTCGCTCTTTTTATTCAACCTTTATTCTCCTCGTAAAAATGCACGTAAATTTCTCCCACGAATATAAACTTGTGTCAATTCTGCATGTAGCTGCTCATACTCGGTAATATCCACCTCTAAATACAAAGCATCTTTTGATGGTAATATAATATACGGCCCTGGAAAAAGGGGATCGATCTTAACCAATTCTTGAACTCGCTCTACCGATACTGCCCAACGATTTGCTATATCTCCAAGTAATAGTACCTTCATCATTTCTTCCCCCGCCCTATTCAAAAAATAAAAAAGAAATATTATCACAATTTGTAAACACGACAAACTTAGCTCCAATTGTTTCATAGAGCCTCGCTGGATATCGTTTATTCCTTGTAACAACAGTAATAGGTGCTTGAAAAGAAAAGCGAATGTGTTCTGTGAAAAAACTAACGATTGGAAGCTCATCCCCTAGTAAAATCACCTTCTTAATACACTCAAAAATACTAGTAAAGTCCTGCTCCTTACTGCAGCTATAAGTCCAATCAAACCCACAATTCCTAACTTCAGCCGCTATCTCTTCATTTGCTGTAAAAATAATTAACTCATGTTGAAATGATACTAGATCTCTTAAACTATCTACCTTACTTTCTTCTCCAACACAAATAAGTGTTAGTTCCATGTACCTCATCCTCCTTAGTATAAAAGAAATCAAACATAAATTGATATTCCCCTATACTAATCAGATCGATGAAGTGATGTATCCATCATGGCACCGTCCTCTCTCAAGACGCTTACGAAGTTAGCTGTCGGATTCGGACTTTGAGAGTAGCCCTACTTTCAAACTTGAAAGATTCACCCCGAGTGACACTGCACAAATTGGTTCCTCCGCTCCATTTTTGGAATTCAGCGATTTTAGGATTTTTTGAAAATTTTCAAAAATGATTTATGAAAGTAAATATACGCCTCTATATTTCACTTGTAAATAGGTAAATTATCTAGAATAAGAAAACATCTCATTATTTAAACGCTTATAATATGTATTTTTAATACCCTTTCATCTGTTTTCTTATCATTTCTTTTTTCACAGAAATGATATTTTACATACAAAAAAGCAAATGTATATAAGCACCTATCTTAGGTGTCCTTAACATTTACTCTCTCTTTCTTTCAAAATTTATCCCGCGAATGCAACTTACAAAAATTCTGCACGTAAGGTAATATCCGCCTCTAAATATATCGTATTTTATTATAACGATATAATATATAACTTCAAGAATATTATATACTCACAATCTAAACTACACTTGCAAAAAAACTCAAAAATATTCTTCCTTTAATTTTTTTGCAAGTGTAGCAAGAGAATTACAATAGGTAAACAAACTGATTTTATTTATTTTCTTAATCCTACGATAGCCGTTAGCCTATAATGTAACTTATCATCCAATTCATTAACCCATGTTTTTTATTTAACAATTTTCATCTCATTCAAAGGCCAATAAACAACATTTGTTTTTCCAATAATATTATTTGCCGGTATAAAACCAATATCGCGACTATCTTTACTACCACGGCGATTGTCTCCTAATACAAAATAATGCCCCTCTGGAACTATAGGACTAAGAGTTGATGGCAATGTTTTTATATTAAAGTCATCAGTAAGTAACTCCTCCCTTTCCAAATCTTTCTTTTGACTCTCCAAATAAGCCTCACTATATTTTTTACCATTTATATATAGCTGGTCATTTTTATATTCAATATAATCCCCTGGAAGGCCTATAATACGCTTTATATAATTCGTTCCATCTTTATGCTTGAATACAGAAATATCAAATCGTTCTAGACCATTTAATTTGTATCCAATTTTATTCGCTACCATTCTATCTCCGTCCTGAAGAGTTGACATCATTGAGCTTCCCTCAACTACTACAGGAGTAAACATAAAGTGGCGTAGCAAGAGAATCAATATAACTATTATTAAGGGTAGAATCCAACTTCCTTGTATTCTTTTTTTAGATTCATATGGCTCATTTTTCCTCATTATCTACCATCCCTTCCACCTTTGAAAAACCTATAAAAAATTTTCAAGTCAATATTTTTTAGTAAACCTTTCCATCTACTATATTTATTATTCCATCACACTGTTTCGCAACCCTATCATCATGGGTTACAATTAAAATAGTTTTTTTCTGTTCTTGATGTATACTTTTAAAAATGTCTAAAACTTGCTGACCTGTTCTTTGATCCAATGCTCCAGTTGGTTCATCAGCTAGAATAATATCTGGATTGTTAATCAATGCTCGGGCAATTGCCACACGTTGCCGTTGTCCACCTGATAAATTATATGCATATTCAGATGCCTTTTCCTTCATACCAAGCCTTTCAAGTATTGATAGCACTCTTTCTTTTTTATTAGTTTTGTCCTTACTATATAGAATTGGAATTTCAACATTTTTCATAACAGTGTAGTCCTCAATAAGTGCAAAATCTTGTACAACAAAACCAAAGTGCTCATTTCGTATAGTAGCTAATTTCCTTCGATTTAAAGATTGCAATTCTTGATTATACAACTTATAAGTACCCATACTCGGGATATCTAAGCAACCAAGTATATTCAACAATGTAGATTTCCCTGAACCTGATGGACCCATAATCGCTAACATACTACTTTTTTCTATTTTCAAGTCAATATTTTGAAGAACTTTCACTTCATTGGCCTTCGATTTATTATAAACTTTTGAAATATTATTCAGCTCAATCATTTATTCTTTTCTCCTTAATATGTCACTTATCTGTAAACTAAAAAGTTTAATAAAGCTAGGAATACATGTTATTAAACAAAGAAATAAAATCGCTCCTGAAACCCCTAATACTATGAAAGGTTGATTGGATACTAGCACAGAAATAATAGAAGCAAGGATCCAAACAATAAATATTTGTAAGAAAATCCTTAATGCAATATCCGATCTGTTTCCACCACAAAAAATATGAATACTAAATTCTCTTAAATTTTTTCTAACAAATTCTAATGTATTAATAATAACTAATGAAAAGGCAAAAATAATTACCCATATTGATATAAACAAAAATACACCTACAGATTTTTTGGTAGACATCTCCATATACTTTGAGACGCCACCTACATTATTGAAGTTATAATTATATAGTCGTGATTTTTCTGTAATATTTCTAAGTTCTGTTATATCATTTTTATTCTTTGTTATAATTGTTGCATTTTCAAGATAGGTTTCATATGCATAATTTCCATTCACATACATATTATCAAATTTTGTAACATCCATTGGTATTAATACCGTGTCATCCAGCTCTATAACACCTTTGCCGGATGATATATCAACGAAACTTTGTCCTTCTTGTAAAAAACCAACCACCTTATACTTTAAATTATCTATATTAACAAACTCATCATTGATATTCATAAACTTTTGATAAGAATGCCCCAGTACAACTGGTATACTCTCGTTACTTGTATACTCCCAATCGGAATCAAAAAATTCTCCCTTTGATAAAGCTAAATCAAAAACATCTATAAAACTATGTGAAATAGCTAAACTTTTATAGGCTTGAACCTTAGTTTGTCCTTGCTCTATTTCAACGGAAAGAGAATTTTGTGGAATACCCTTTATTTCTATATAATCTTCAATATCAGAAAAAATTGTATACTTCTCATTTTCATTGACATATGTATATAAATCTTTCATAATACTTTCTTCATATTCGCCACCTACATACTTTTCTTTTTCTGCAAGTGATACATAATAAACATTAGAAATATCAAATGTCTTAGATAAATAGTTAAACGCATCTTGCTTTTTATACATTAAAGAGAAACATTCCGTAATTAACAATGTGATAATCATAATCTGAGTAAAAAACAAAATAAAATAAAGCTTTTTCCTCCAAATATCTTCAAGAGCATATTTTAATTGAGTTGACATCTTCCTACCTCATTATCTTGATTAATTGTTTCCTTTGATTGATAAACAACATCGGGAACGTGTAAAATATATCCATAAGAAAGAATAGTATGATACCTACAACGATTGATTCCAAACGAAATACAGTATTATACGGTAATAGGTTTAAAACATCAGTAATCAGAAATGTTATCGAGCTTCCAATTATGATCCCTATTACTCGAATAACTAGCATATTAGTATAAACTCTTAATAATAAACTTGTTTCTCCCGCACCTGATAATCGCCTAACAAACATCTCACGCTTATATTTTTCTACCCATGAAAGCACGATAGTAAATCCTGATACAAATAGCATCGCACTAGTTCCAAGAAATATAAAAAGCGCATATTTTTGGTTTAATAGATTATTTATCCATGTTTGCTTAACCTTTTCATAAGAGATTGTAATTGTATTATCTGTTTCTTGTATAGTAGTTAATAAATCCTGTATAAGGGACTCACTATTTCCTCCTGCATCCAAGAAATACTCTCCCTTTATTGATTCTTTTGGGGTTGCTTCTAACGACGACTCAAGATTCGCTACTACATTAGTAAAAGTATCAATATAGCCAATTACTTCATACTCCCTACCATCAAAGTAAAAGTACTTTTTACCATTTTTAACAACTTGATCATCTTTGTTCCAAACATTAATATAAGCTTTTCCCTTCTCCACGCTATACATAAAAGTATTTTCATTTGAAAAGCTTAATCGACTAGCTTCTTGCGGTATATTCTTATAAAATGTAAAATTGGCACGTTGTTTATTTAACCATGATAGTAAGTCTTGGTTTGTAAAATTTGTTTCTACTTCATTTTGGTTAATAGAAATCCGATACGTATTTTTATTAATATTATTTGACATCTGTTCTTCTACAGATAAAATCATCGAAATTCCGCCAGCAATAGTCCCAAATACAATGAATGTAAAAAAAAGAGGTAACCATGATTTTTTTATTATTTTAGACATTATACTCATTATCCTTCACGTCTTTATCATGTTTAATAATAAAGTTATTCTTTATAAATGAAACTATTTCTAACAGTAATGTACATACTGTTAGAAATAGTTTTGTAAAAGACTAAACTAGTATCTCCAACTATAGTTTGTATAAGCCGTGTTGAATGGATTATTGACTTTTGATAATTTCTTTGTCCATCCTCCTCTCTTGGCATAATTGTTAGCTGACTCATTAAAACTGCCTTCTTTTAAAGTTACTTTAACACCCGTCACTACTTTATTTTTGTTTGTACCATAAGCACCAGTACCTTTGTGACCAACTTCGTTAAACCCTTGAATGTAAACAGTGGCACCAGAACCCATAGAAATATGCTGTAGTCCCATTGCTTGTGCTGAAACAGCACCAGTACCTATAATCCCTAACGTCGCCGCACCAACAATAAATGTCTTCATTTTTTTCATTTTCATGATAAACCCCCATTCAATAATTTTATCATTACGTTTTATTAGTATTATATATAGATTAGTAGTTGTAAATTATACTTCACCAATAATCCCAGAGAAAATACTAGTCAAATATAATCATTTGTTCTAAATAATCTAAATTAATAATAAAATTCGCAACAACTTAATAATAAATTAACATCTTTTAAAAGTAAAGGAATAAATTACATTTTTTACTATTATTTTAAAAAGCATCCTTTTTTTACCTATATTAGTTTTTTTAGATTATCGAACAAGGCAGGCAGTTGATATGAAATATATAAAATAGTTTCCGAGGGGGAACTGTGGAGTAATTATCAGATAGTAATATGAAGGAGTACGTACAAATTATTAGTGTTTATAAAAGACTTTTCAATCTTATAAATGTAGCAGTGAAAATATTCGTCTCATCTATTTGCTTCGTTCAAGAATAATCTATGTTCTATGAATTCAGCCTTGCTTAAAACAATATATTCTCTCACTATTTTTTTATTAAACTGTTATATTTTACTGCTATTTCTATTTTCTCCTCGAAAAAAACAAGCCCTCCATCCTCTTAGAAAATATAAGGGATAGAGGATTTAATTGTCTTCAAAATTCATTTCTTTATGCTTTTGTTATACTCAACTTATATGCAAAATGATTCGTCGGCCCATGGCCACTACCAATATTCAACGGCTCTTTAATTGCTATACTAATAAATCGTTTTGCTTCTTGAACAGCATCTTCAATTGAGTATCCTTTCGCAAGTCCTGCTGTAACCGCTGAAGCAAATGTACACCCACTTCCATGCGTTTGCTTTGAAGGAATTCGCTCGCTTCTAAACTCAATAAATTTTTCTCCATCAAAGAGGAAATCAATTACTTCATTACCTTGATATTCTGCATGTCCGCCCTTCATAAGCACATATTTAGCACCTAATTCGTGCAATACTTTTGCAGCTTCCTTACTATCTTCAACATTATGAATCTCCATCCCAGTTAACACTTCTGCTTCTGGGACATTCGGTGTTATAACAGTTGCTACTGGTAATAAATATTCTTTTAATGCTTGCACTGCTTCTTGCTGTAATAATGATGCACCGCCTTTTGCAATCATAACGGGATCTAGCACAATATTATTCCAGCCAAACTTTTTAATTTGTTCTGCAACAATTTGAATTATTTCACTACTAAATAACATTCCTAGTTTCACTGCATCTGGTGTTAAATCCGTACCAATTGAATTCAGCTGTTCTGTAATACCTTCTAACGGAACAGGATATACCCCTTGAACGCCAAGCGTGTTTTGAGCAGTAATTGCCGTAATAGCCGTCATTCCGTATACACCAAGCTCTTGGAATGTTTTTAAATCTGCTTGAATTCCAGCACCGCCGCCGCTATCAGACCCTGCAATTGTTAAAGCTTTATTCACTTTCATCCCACTCATCCTTTTCTATCCAAAATAGCGATGATAAATCGTTTTTGCTTCGCTTATATCTTTCGTTCCATGTACGAGTACACGACCATCTTTAAAAGCAACTAATCTCTTTTCTTCCACAGAAAATGATAATAAATATGGATTTACATTTAAATCATTTACACGATCATCCAGCAGCTTTTTGTACCTCTCAAAATCCATTTCCTCTTTATGAGGTGGTCTAATTTGAACTGTATTTCTCCCGCATAAAACTGCTGTTTTCGATGTGTTTTCTTTATTTAAATACGGGTATATCGCATTCTCTCCGCACGAAGGACAATTGTGTTTACGAAGCTTTTGCACATTCATACATGAATATTCATTCTTCCATACATCAAATGACACAAGTCCATCTCGCAGTGATTCGTAATCTTCTACTAACAGTTTAAGAGCTTCTGTTACTTGATGAGAAACGACGAGAGATACAGCAGGTGATATAATACCCGCTGTATCACATGTTGCCCCGCCAAGCGGAATCGACTGTAATAAACATGATAAACATGGTGTTTTACTAGGAAGGATTGTGTAAGAAAGACCGTAACTACCTACACATGCACCGTAAATCCATGGAATAGAATATTTTTGTGCTATATCATTCACAATAAAGCGTGTTTCAAAATTATCAGTCGCATCAATAATTACATCAACATTTGTAACAAGTTCTTCTAGCTCTTCAGCTGTTACATCTTGAACGAGAGCTTCTATTGTTACATCACTATTGATCTCTTCTAAACGTTTTTTAGCCGCTATAGCTTTTGGAAGATTATTCTTTACGTCGCTCTCTGCATACAATTGTTGTCTTTGTAAATTACTCCAATCTACATAATCACGGTCAACAATTGTTATCTTGCCAACACCTGCTCTTACAAACATCTCTGCATTTGCACTACCTAATGCACCTGCACCGATAATAAGCACATGCTTTTCTCTTATCTTTTGCTGTCCTTCTTCTCCAATTGGAGAAAATAGTTCTTGGCGAGAATATCGATTATTCAACTACGCTCATTCCTTCTAAAGGACTACTTGCAGTTGCACAACGCTTACGTGCAATACGACCTGCTTCAAAGCCTAAACGTCCTGCCTCAATACTTAATTTCATTGCTTGTGCCATTTTAATAGGATCTTTTGCTCCTGACACAGCCGTATTTAATAACACACCATCCGCTCCTAATTCCATTGCAAATGCCGCATCAGCTGGACTACCAATACCGGCATCAACGATAACTGGTACTGTCGCTTGTTCAATAATGAAGCTCAAATTTAATGGATTTACAATACCAAGCCCTGAACCGATTGGTGATGCTCCTGGCATAATCGCATGCACGCCAAGCTCTTGTAATTTACGTGCTAATACAACATCATCAGATGTATACGGAAGTACGATAAATCCTTCTTCTAGTAACATTTCAGATGCCTTTAACGTTTCTACCGGATCAGGTAATAACGTTCTATCATCACCAATAACTTCTACCTTTATCATGTCACAAAGCCCAGAGGCTTTTGCTAATTTTGCAATACGAACAGCCTCTTCAGCGTTTTTTGCCCCTGCTGTATTTGGTAATAACGTATATTTTTTCACATCAAGTTTCTCTAATAAATTAGGTTGCTTTGCATCAAAGATATCCATACGACGTACTGCAAACGTTAAAATTTCAGCTTCAGAAACGTCAATTGCCTTTTGCTGCACGTCAAAATCAGGGAATTTACCTGTTCCTAATAAAAGTCTAGAATGAAATGAAAATGGTCCAATGTTTAACATAATCAACCGCCTCCTACGAAAGTTACAATCTCAATTTGGTCTCCATCAAAAACAGATGTATCTGTATGATCATCTTTTTGTAAAATATCTTTATTACGCTCTACTACAACAATTCTGTTATCTAGCTCTAAATGTATAAGTAGCTCGGCTACTGTTTTTACACTCTCTGGCACTTCAATTTGATTACCATTAATTTTCAAATTCAAACTTCCATCCCCTTTCTAAACCGTTTTAGAAAGCAATGAATCTAGCAAATAATTCTCTTGCTTTCCTTCTATTAAATCAGCCATATATTGGCCAGAAACAGGACTTAATAAAATACCGTTTCGATAATGGCCCGTGCAAGCATATAAACCTTTTATTTCTTCATGCTCTCCCATATAAGGAGCTTCATGATTCGATTGTGGTCGTAATCCTGCCCACGTGCTTTCCCATTCTGCTTCTTTTAAAGCTGGCAATATTGTATAAGCACGCTCTAATATAGAAGTTATACTTTCTGGCTGCACAGTTTTATTGAACGTATGTGGCTTCATTGTTGCCCCAATTACGTAACGTCCACCGCGCTTTGGAGTAATGTAAAATCTTTCTTGAAAAATAGGTGCTTTTAAAAGTTGTTTTCTACTTTTTACCGCAACCACTTCTCCTTTAACTGGATATGTACCCCAATCACGGTGAAAATAACTGAGTAACTGCGTACTCCATGAACCTCCTGCAATAACGACTTTCTCACATGTGACAATACCTTCACTTGTAATAACTCCAGTCACTTTATTATTTTCAATACGGATATCAAATACTTCTGTTTGCTCATATATATCCGCACCGGAAATTGTCGCAGAATGTGCAAATGCTTTCGTAAGCTCTGGTGCAATAACATGACCGTCTTTCGGATAATATACTGCTCCTATAATAGATTCGGATAGATATGGCTCTTTTTCCCGCACATGGTCTCCCGTTAGAAAATAAGAATCTTCACCTGTTTTCTGCTGCCAATCCATAATGTGAAGAATTCTTTCCTTCTCATCTGCATTTTGAGCAATACGATAAATTCCTTTTTCTTCATATCCAATATCAATACCCGTCTTTTCACGTAAAACTGCTGCAAGTTGTGGAAATATAGCTCGGCTTTCTCTAGCAAGTTCAAATAGCGGATCATACGCATCCCATTCTGCTTGAACACCAAGTAAACCAGCAGCTGCTTTCGAAGCTTCCGATGCAATTCTTTGCTTTTCTACAATCGCTACTTTATGTCCTCTTTCTGCTAGAAAATGTGCAACTGAACTACCAATTACACCACCACCAATAATCGCTACATCATACTTCTCACACATGTTTTTCCGCCCACTTTCTTATTGATTCCTTATAAGACTTCGCTTTGCTATACGGGTTACTACTACTTAAAATTCCAGACATAACAGCAATTCCACTTACTTCACTTGCCAGAATATCCTTTGTATTCTCAGGAGTAATCCCTCCAATAGCTATAATTGGTATCGATAAGCTCCTTGCAATGTCCGAAATTTCTTCAAGCCCTCTCGCTGGCACACCTTTTTTACAATCTGTCGGAAATACATGGCCATAAACGAGTGAATCCGCTCCATTTTTAAATGCTACTATCGCTTCATCTAGCGAATGCACAGAATAACCGACATGCAAATAAGAAAACTTTTCTTTCACTGACTTTACATCTGTGCTTCGATATCCTAGTTGAACACGAGGAATATTTAATAAAATTGCAATATCAATTCGATCGTTTATGACAATTTTAGAAGCCGGAAAGCCCTCCATTAACAGAATTTCCACACCTTCATATAATTCCTTTGTACTCTTCTCACGCTCACGAATATGCAAATAATCAATCTCACTCTCAATTTGCATCGCTACATTCACTAACTCTTCGAATGGCATATGGCCATTTGAGATTACGTGGAGCTCATTTTTCATATTCATTCGCCTACTTTAAAATATTTTCGAATAGTTCATCGGCTGGGACGGTTTCTTTTGTCATTCCTTTGTCCTTCAGCCACTTATTTTGTTTCTCCCAAGACTCTTTTGAATCTGATAAGAATGGCTCATCTTTCGTTTCCATCTTCTCTAATAAAATTTTCATACTTTCCTTTTCAACTTCTGGCACAAGTGGGAAGTTTTCTTTTTCTTGATGATTTAATAAAATATTTAATGCTTCATCTGGATTTTTCTTCATGAAATCATAGCCTTTTTTCGTACCACGTAAGAAGGCTTGCAACGCTTCTTTATCTTTTTTCAACGTTTTATCACCTGTTACAAATACAAGCTCATGATAATTCGGTACACCATAATCTGCTGGATTAAAGTACGCTGGTTCATGACCTTCATGACGCATAACAGGTACTTCATGGTTAATGTATGCCCCTGTTACCGCATCCACTTTTTTCGTAATTAATGCTGGTACTAAATCAAAGCCAACATCGACTACTTTCACTGTATCTGGATTACCACCAGCTTCTTTTACCATCGTTTTTAAATACATCTCACTTAAAGGTGTTCCAGAATATCCCACTGTTTTCCCCTCTAAATCTTTTGGCGATTGAATGCCTGCTGACTTCAGTGATACAACATGATTTAATGGGGAACGTACGACAGCTCCAATTGATTTCACTGGAATTTGTTCGTTTGCTTTTGCCATAACAACATCTGGTTGATAATATAGGCCAACCGTTACTTTTCCTGCAGCTGCTAAAGTTAATGGGTCAGTCGGATTGGAAGGGAATTTAATATTCACCTTTACACCTTCTTCTTTAAAGTAGCCTTTTTCAATTGCTGCATAAATAAAGCTATGTACCGCATTTGGGTACCAATCAAGCATGACCGTTATTTCTTTTTCTTTTTTACTCTTATCTGATGCTGAATTACTAGAACATCCAGCAATCATTGCAACTAATAATGTAAACACAAAGATGCGTTTTAATAATTTCATGAATGCTTCCTCCAACTAATGAATTTCTTTTCTAATATCGAAATAAGTATGACGAAGAAAATAGCTAATAACGATAACAATACAATGGGTGCAAATACACCTGCTCCGTCTAACTGCGTCATCATTCTTTTACTGAAATATCCTAGCCCAGCTTGTGCACCGAGCCATTCACCAATTGCTGCCCCAATTACACTAAGCGGAACTGCGATTTTTAAAGCTGAGAAAAAATAAGGAAGAGCAGACGGCAATTTTAATTTAAGAAAAACATCTTTTTTCGTTGCCCCGTATGTAACTAAAAGCTCTTCCCATTCTTTTTTCGTACTGCGTAGTCCATCATACGTATTGACCGCAATCGGGAAAAACGTAATTAAAACCGTAACAACGACTTTACTCCAAATCGTATATCCAAACCATAAAACGAAGAGCGGAGCAAGCGCTGTAATAGGAATCGTTTGTGAAGCGACTAATAATGGATAAAATGCTCTCTCCATCCATGTACTCGCATTCATTAACATCGCTAGCCCTACCCCAAGTACGATAGAAATTGCCACACCTATTAAAACGACATATAATGTTGCCGGCAAATGAACCGTAAATAATATATCTTTTAGTTTCCATATCTTCATTACAATTGCAGACGGTGACGGTAAAATGTACATTTCATCTACAATTATTGCTCCTACTTCCCAAAGGGCAAGTAAGATACTAGAAAGTGTAAGAGCAGGTAATAGCTCCTTCAACCGGTTCATCATACGAGTACCTGCCTTTGTAACATACTAAGAAGCTCATCTTTCAGCGCCAATACTTCCGGTTTATATAAATCTTTTCGTGTTCTGTTATGATCAAGCGGCACTATCCGCTCAGTCAAAGTAGTTATCGGCTGCTGCTCCACTACTAAAATTCGATTAGAAAGAAACAATGCTTCTTCCACATCATGAGTAATAAATAAAATTGTTTTTTCCCACTCTTTCCATTGTTCAAACAACCATTCTTGCAAAGATGCCTTCGTTAAAGCATCCAACGCGCTAAACGGCTCATCTAATAACAATATCTCCCCGCCTGTTAATAAAGTTCGAATAAAAGATACACGTTGTCTCATACCCCCAGATAAATCTTTCGGATATTTTGTCTCATACCCTTGTAAACCAAATTTATGCAATAGTTCCTTTGCCTTTACTTGTGCTTCTTTCTTCGGCACGCCTTGGCATTCTAATGGCAAAGCAGCATTCTCAATAATCGTTCTCCACGGCAAGAGCATATCTTTTTGAGGCATATACCCTACAGGATGGCTCTTTGTTTCTATCAGCTCTATCTGACCAGTACTTACTTCTTCTAAACCTGTAATAAGGCGAAATAAAGTACTTTTCCCACATCCACTCGGTCCGATAATACTTACAAACTCTTTATCTTGTATAGAAGCATTTAATTCATTGATGATTGGTTTCTCATCATAATGAAAACAAACATTATGAAATTGTAGTATGTTCTTGCTCCTCAAATCCCCACATCTCCTTACGATAGGACATATCCCAGAATAAATATTCAAATCGACTGGAATATAGGAAAATCTCCTCTAATCGGTCAAGCTCTTTTTCAGACTTTCCAACTGCCATTTCATTTAATAAATCTATTAACCAAATACAGAGGTTGCCGTATTCTTCAGAACTATATCCTTGAATCCACTCACCAAAGAATTCATGATCCCTTGCTCCCGGAATATCATTTAAACGCTTTCCAATCTCCCAATAGCTCCACATACACGGAAGAAGTGCTGCTATTAATTCTGCAAGTGTGCCATTTTGAGATACAGACATCATGTAATTTGTATAAGCTAAATTTTTAGCAGATGGCTTTGCAGACTCTATCTCCTCTATAGAAATTCCAAGTCTTTTTGCATACTGTTTATGGATTGTCATTTCTCCATTTAATATTCCATCAATTTGTTCAGCAAATTTCCCCATAACTTGTGGATTCGTTGCCTTTACAACACCGATAGCATATAACTTTGCATAATCTAACAAGTATAAATAATCTTGAATAATGTAATACTGAAACTTATCTTTTTCTAACGTACCATCCCCCATACCTACTACAAATGGATGATTATGACTCATCTCCCAAACTGGTTGTACAGTTTCTAATAATCTATCGCAAAATTTCATTTCTCTATCCCCTTCCAGTATGTGTATATAAATAAAAAACCACTTCTCTATATAAGAAGTGGTTACAGCCAATAAAATTATAATTTATTCGTTGTTCCACTTCCCTTCGCTAGTATTACCTAGATCAGGTGTTATAAGGGTTAAGGATTATTCCTCTCTCAGCACAACAAGCACCCCTAGTGGTTTCAATATGAAATTTTCAAATAAAAAAGCCCCGTTTCTATACGCAAAGAAACGGGGACTCATTATTAGTGTCCGAATTGCTTCCCTACGCTAGCATAATCTAGATCAGGTAATAAAAAGGATCAAAGACTTAAGGTCTTACTCTCAGCTGGCAACACCAGCTCTCCTAGCAAACTATAAAATTATCACTGTCAGTATAACACCGTAATAAGACATCATCAACTTTTTTAATTTTCTTAATTATCAACATAATATCAAAGTTATACAATACATACATTCTATTTTAGAAAATAAAACACCAATTAATTGTATAAAAAGGAATCATTATCCTCAAAAAATTTATTTTTATATTGATTTCATATTACATTTATGTGAATACACCCACTATATTATATCTTTATACTATAATAAAATTACAACTATACAACTAGAGGAGGTCTCTATTCCATGAATATGAAAGCTACTGCTTTAACAGCAACTACTGTAGCGATTGCTTCTTTACTTCCTTCTATGGGTGAAACAAATGTACAAAAAGCAAACGCTGAACAATTATCTAATATTAAAACTGGGTATGTCAAAGTCGATCAAGTAGCATTACATACAGAAGATAACGTAAAAAGCACATCAATTGATACAATTCGCTTTAATACAAAAGTGAACATCCTTGAAACAACTAATGGTTGGTATAAAGTATCTGTTCATAATAAAGTAGGTTATGTACAAAAAGATGCTATTTTACTAAAAAACAAACTTCAATCTAATGATCAATACATCGTTAATGCTAATGCATTAAACGTTCGCTCTGAACCTAATTTAGAATCTTCCATTTTAGATGTATTACCAAATGGCAAGTTTATTACCGTTCAAGAAGATCAAGGCGAATGGTATAAAATCTCACATAATGGCCAAACAGGTTACGTACAAAAAGCATTCATCTCTAATGGTTCACAACCCTTAGTAAAAGGAATCACCGTTCAAAATAATACAAAATATACCGTTGCAACACCTAATCTAAATGTACGTAGCAACGCTAGTACAAGTAGCGCTCTACTCGGTTCATTACAAAACGGTACACAAGTACAAGTAGTAGAAACTGTAGGAACTTGGTATAAAATTCGTTTTGGCACAGGATACGGATATGTAGCAAAACACTATGTAGTACAAAATCAACCACAAGCTAAAACAGATCAGCCTTCATCAATTCCAGCTGCTTTCAAATTCCCCGCTCAAGGAAGAATTAGCTCAACCTTTGATATACGCTGGGAACAAATGCATTATGGTATAGATATTGCCGCTCCAGGAAACGTCTCTATCCAAGCTGCTGCTGCAGGTAAAGTTGTGAAATCTTATTATTCAGCTAGCTATGGCAATGTTGTTTTCATTGCGCATCAAATCAATGGGAAATTATATACAACTGTTTATGCTCATATGAAGGATCGCACTGTACAAGCTGGTGATCAAGTACAAACTGGACAATTAATAGGTCATATGGGAAACACAGGTCATTCATACGGGCAACATCTTCATTTTGAATTACATAATGGAGAATGGAATTTTGAAAAAACAAATGCAGTAAATCCACTGCCATATTTAGTTAGGTAAATTGTATGCCACGCAATATACCTCTTATAATTGAATACGTAGCCTTTTTAGGTTTAATCTGTTGTTTAATCATTTACAATACAAACATTGTATTTTTATCTATTATTATTGCTTTTGTTGCATTAGAAATTATGATGGAATCATTTCAAGTGCAACTAAAACAAAAAATTGCCCATATTTATAATGCTATTTTTCTTTTAAGTGCTCTCATAACAAATATAATTAGTAATGGCTTTTATTTATCTACTGTATTTCCAGTATTCTTTATGGCTGTTTTATTATTTGTAGCTAGATATATTAATGTCCCTTATAACCAAAAACAAAAACAAGAAGCTTAGAAAGAGGAGACACTGTGTACCAATCTTTCAAAGATACTCCAATAAAATACATATTGAATTTGTATAAGAAAACCAATACTTTTTTTGGTATACAAGGAAGTTATACTGCACAACTCCTCCTATATGGAATGCTTTTTCTTGTCTTAATCACTTTCTCCTTGTTTTACTAACAAAAAAGGATCTCACATAAACTGGAGATCCTTTTTAATTTATATGAATTTTTCATATCGAAAATATTGTTTATCCACAAGCATATTTTTCATAAATAAAGCTCAGATTATATTTTTTCTCTAAACTCATTCGTTGTTCGTCATCGCACCAATAGAAAAGAATATCATGAATCGTTGCGTAACGCTTATTTTTAAGAAATAGCCTAAAGAATGATGGTAAACAATCATGTAATTGTATAAATATATAATTGCGTAGTATTTCTTCTTTATATTCAATGCCCTTACAAATATACAGTAATTCTTCACAATAATATGCATGCTGTGGAACTTGTATCATTTCGAAAAATGGCACATAAGATAGTAGCTTTCCAATAAAATGACCGTATCGATCCATTACTCCTATCGTCATATGCTCCATCATTTCTTTCATCACATATAAATAATCATCTACATGCGTTGTCTTTAATGGGTCTAAGCGATCGGAAATTTGAGATAATACAGCTCTTTGACATGCTAAAACTGCCTGACTAGGTCCATAATATGATAGGAAATCTGTACACTTACGATATTTCCGTAATAAATCATGTGTATACAAATCATATACAAAAGTATTACAATACATTGCTAAACTCATCATATCACTATTTAATTGCTCTTTTGATAATGATTTCGCTCTCTTGCACATATAAAAGAATGTAAATTCCAATACTTCTTTATGAGATAATAAATGTTTACAATCGGTTATACACTTCTCATTAAATTTAACTCTATCCCAAATTTCAATATCCCTATCTGTCAATTCACCTATACGATATTTAATAATTAAATAATTTAAAGCAACTGATTGCGTCAAAAGATCCCATGTTTCATATTCCAATGAAGTATGAACAAACTCAGCTAATCCTTGCGCTATCATAAAATCATTTGCCTCTTCATACCAACCAATCTCTTGGCATAAGCGAAGAATACGCACTAAAGTTGGAATTTCATCTTTATGAAACTGCGGTAATTTCTTTGCTTTATTCATGCCATATACGATAAATGCCGCTAAATTTTCTTCTTTATAAAATTCTTTCTCTTTCCATACTAATATAGTTCGTTCTTTCCCCTCACCTTTTGGGTGACAAGGTACAAGCAAAGAAAATAATTCAGCGAAATTATTTGGTTCTATATATGTATCTGTAACCAAATTCCAATTTGGATCGCCCTGTACAGCCTTCATATAATTCCCCTTCCCTTTTCATCTATGTAGGAAATATTAATTTATTATCGCGCCACTAAAAATTAATATTGTTATATTCAAAATCTATCATAATACTTATATCTATCAGTATATCATCTTTTCTCTTATTAAAAATGAAGAATAACAAATTTTAAAAAACTGTCGAAATTATTAACCACATACTTATTATATAATGTCTCAGATACATCACGCTAACATATTAGTTTAATCCATATATGCTAGAATAATGTATCTGAACTTTATATATAATTTAGCTCTTTATGAGTGACCATCAGACTCTCGGTTAATGAAAGTTTCAATTTACTCTGTATGCTCTGAGATTTCGCTCAAGGCAAATCCAGCTTGATCATCTGCTGATTCCCTTATAGCTAAATCTCCTAGTGCTAACATACCAATAAGTTGACCACTATCAACTACTGGTAATCGTCTAATTTGATGCTGTGCCATTAGCTCTGTAGCTTTTTCAATAGAATCATTTGGAGAAACTGAGATAATATTTGTTGTCATCACATTTGTAATTTTATTAGATCCAGGATGTTTTTCAGCAATCCCTCGAACGACTAAATCTCGATCAGTAACAAGCCCAACAACTTGCTCATTTTCAACAACTGGGATTAATCCAACTGATTCTTCCTTCATTTTAACAGCTGCCTCATATACATTGTCTAGCGGTGTACAATGTACAATATGGGTACTCATTAAGTCTCTAACTCGTGTCATTATTTATTTCCTCCTTTTTATACATACCATAGCTTTTCCAAAATCCCTTTATTTATTTCTGGAAAGTAACGTAATAAAAAGGATTAACAAAATAAAAAAGAGCCAGCATAATGCTGACTCTTTTTTGTATGACCCGTACGGGATTCGAACCCGTGTTACCGCCGTGAAAGGGCGGTGTCTTAACCACTTGACCAACGGGCCATGGCTCCGCAGGTAGGACTCGAACCTACGACCGATCGGTTAACAGCCGATAGCTCTACCACTGAGCTACTGCGGAATAATATATGGTGGGCCTAAATGGACTCGAACCATCGACCTCACGCTTATCAGGCGTGCGCTCTAACCAGCTGAGCTATAGGCCCATATACTTTACAGGGGCAGTAGGAATCGAACCCACACTGGAGGTTTTGGAGACCTCAGTTCTACCTTTAAACTATGCCCCTAAATGATGCCGGCTAGAGGACTTGAACCCCCAACCTACTGATTACAAGTCAGTTGCTCTACCAATTGAGCTAAGCCGGCATAAAAAAATGGTGGCTCGGGACGGAATCGAACCGCCGACACGAGGATTTTCAGTCCTCTGCTCTACCGACTGAGCTACCGAGCCAACATAAATGGCGGTCCCGACCGGGGTCGAACCGGCGATCTCCTGCGTGACAGGCAGGCATGTTAACCACTACACCACGGGACCATTTGGTTGCGGGGACAGGATTTGAACCTGCGACCTTCGGGTTATGAGCCCGACGAGCTACCGTGCTGCTCCACCCCGCGACAATATAAAGTTTTAAAAAATGGAGGAGGTAGAGGGATTCGAACCCCCGCGCGACTCTCGCCGCCTGTCGGTTTTCAAGACCGATCCCTTCAGCCGAACTTGGGTATACCTCCATGAAGGAAAAAATATTTTATTATTATATGTCTAAACCATTAAAGAAAAAATGGAGGAGGTAGAGGGATTCGAACCCCCGCGCGATTCTCACCGCCTGTCGGTTTTCAAGACCGATCCCTTCAGCCGAACTTGGGTATACCTCCGAGACATATATTAAATAAAGTGGAGCCTAGCGGGATCGAACCGCTGACCTCCTGCGTGCAAGGCAGGCGCTCTCCCAGCTGAGCTAAGGCCCCATGTTTTTTGGGAATATCGGGAAGACAGGATTTGAACCTGCGACCCCCTGGTCCCAAACCAGGTGCTCTACCAAGCTGAGCCACTTCCCGTTAATAAAAGCGCGCCCGAGAGGAGTCGAACCCCTAACCTCTTGATCCGTAGTCAAACGCTCTATCCAATTGAGCTACGGGCGCATATGGTGCCGAGGGCGGGGGTCGAACCCGCACGGTGGTCACCCACCGCAGGATTTTAAGTCCTGTGCGTCTGCCTGTTCCGCCACCCCGGCATGTCATATTGAAAATTGGAGCGGAAGACGGGATTCGAACCCGCGACCCCAACCTTGGCAAGGTTGTATTCTACCACTGAACTACTTCCGCAAGACATGTATGAGTTATTTTATTAAAAGTGCGGGTGAAGGGAGTCGAACCCCCACGCCAAAGGCGCTAGATCCTAAGTCTAGTGCGTCTGCCAATTCCGCCACACCCGCATATTTCATTAAAATGGTGAGCCATGAAGGACTCGAACCTTCGACCCTCTGATTAAAAGTCAGATGCTCTACCAACTGAGCTAATGGCTCTTAATGGCTGGGCTAGCTGGATTCGAACCAGCGCATGACGGAGTCAAAGTCCGTTGCCTTACCGCTTGGCTATAGCCCATTAATTAAGAATGGTGGAGGGGGGCAGATTCGAACTGCCGAACCCGAAGGAGCGGATTTACAGTCCGCCGCGTTTAGCCACTTCGCTACCCCTCCGACATATATGGTGGAGGATGACGGGATCGAACCGCCGACCCCCTGCTTGTAAGGCAGGTGCTCTCCCAGCTGAGCTAATCCTCCATTTTGCCTGGCAACGTCCTACTCTCACAGGGACAAGGTCCCAACTACCATCGGCGCTAGAGAGCTTAACTTCCGTGTTCGGTATGGGAACGGGTGTGACCTCTCTGCCATCAT
>NZ_JAKUGG010000027.1:0-61982 GCF_022663835.1 Bacillus cereus group sp. BfR-BA-01347
CGCTTGATAAAAATACGATTAATGCTGTTAATACTACCGCTCCACTTGCTGATCCTACGAAGTCACCTTTTGTTACTTGTAATACTTGCTCTTTCATATCTTTCATTCTCCTCTCTTTTTCTTTTATTACAAAACTTCTATTATACTAATACGCTTGATAAAAATACGATTAATGCTGTTAATACTACCGCTCCACTTGCTGATCCTACGAAGTCACCTTTTGTTACTTGTAATACTTGCTCTTTCATATCTTTCATTCTCCCTTCTTTTTCTTTTGTTACAAAGCTTCTATTATACTAATACGCTTGATAGAAATACGATTAACGCTGTTAATACTACTGCTCCACTTGCTGATCCTACGAAGTCACCTTTTGTTACTTGTAATACTTGCTCTTTCATATCTTTCATTCTCCTTTTTTTATAAGTTATCTATATGTAATTTCTAAGAAATGTTTATTTCATAGTTTTTATGTTAACGTTACATTAAATTTGATAACGTAATGTTTGTAACATTAATGTAACATAACTATTATTACGTTGCAATATAATTACGTAAAATTTATTACACTTTTTTTACGTTTTTTTATAACAACCCTCAAAAACCTTTATTTAATGCATTTTTCACTAAGTCCATGTTTGTAACATTCGCGTAACATTACAGTCATAAAGTGAAATGTATCCATATTCCTCTCTATTTTTGTTACAAATTGTTTATTTAGTGCCACTAAACCTATCTAATCTTTACTTACTTTTAATATGAGATAAAATACCGTCTTTCCAAGATAAGTTTATATGTTTCCTCTATATAACTATGTATAATAAAAACAAAGAGGTGGTCATTTTGAAATTAATCGCATTAGATATGGATGGTACACTACTATCATCTAATCTTGAAATCTCCAAAGAAAACCTACAAGCAATCCAAACTGCACAAGAAGCCGGTCATATTGTAATGATCTGTTCTGGTCGTGCGAAAGAGGATGCTTTAAAACTATTGGAAGAATATAAATTATCTCTTCCAGTCGGAGCAAGCAATGGGGCAATTGTTTATGTGGATGGAAAAGTAATTAACTCGCGTTGTTTACAAAACGATAAAGTATACAAGCTTGCAAAATTACTAGAATCTGAAGGTTTTCCTTATAAGCTATATACGAATAAAGGAGTTTATTCTCCATATACATGGCAAGATCAAGTCATGCAAGCTTTCGAAGAGAACAAGCATGCATTAGATGTTACACTTGAGGAGCTTGAGAGAATTACAGAAAAACAAAAGAAATCAAACTTAATTACTGATTTCCAAAAAATTGAAGATGTTGTAAATAATCCAGAATTAGAAATATCTAAATTCTTCATTTTGACATTTAATGCAACGCATCGTGCACAGCTATTAAGTATGTTACAAGAAGACACTGATATTTCGGTTACAGCATCAGCTCCTACTAATGTAGAAATTATGGATAAGCTTGGTCATAAAGGAAACGGTCTACAAGAAATGGCTGCTTATTTCAATATACCAATTGAAGATACTATTGCAATCGGGGACAACTTTAATGATGTGCCAATGTTACAAGTAGCTGGCTTATCAGTTGCGATGGGAAATGCTGAAGAAGATGTAAAAAAACTATGTGATGTTGTAACATTAACAAACAATGAACATGGTGTTGCTCACGCAATTGAGCAATTTGTATTGAAACAAACTTCATCTAGTAAATAAAAGAAAAGGACTCTTTCCATTTGAAAGGGTCCTTTTCTTTTATACGTGATGACAAGCAACAAAATGCTCTGTACCAACATTACGGAATTCTGGTACTGTTTTTTTACAAACATCCGTTGCAAATGGGCAACGTGTATGAAAACGACAGCCCGAAGGTGGATTTGCTGGACTTGGAATATCCCCTTCTAGTATAATTCGCTCTCGCTTCACTGTTGGATCTGGTATTGGAACAGCTGATAACAATGCTTTCGTATAAGGATGTAGCGGATTGGTAAATAACTCATCACGCGGTGCTGTCTCCACAATCGTACCTAAATACATAATTCCGATTTTCGTACATAAATGTTCTACTACACTTAAATCATGCGAAATGAATAAATAAGATAATCCCTTTTTCTCTTGTAACTCACTAAATAAATTAATAATTTGTGCTTGGATAGATACATCTAGTGCCGCCACAGGTTCATCAGCTACAATAAATTCCGGATTTAATACCATAACTCTTGCGATTACGATACGCTGACGTTGTCCACCAGAAAACTCATGGGGATACCGGTCAATATGATAAGGAGCTAACCCACATAACTCCAATACTTCAATTACCTTTTCACGAACATTTTCTTTCGTCGCTAATCCGTGGGCCAACATTGGCTCTCCAAGCGCTTCTCCAATTCTCATTCTCGGATTTAATGAGCTAAATGGATCTTGGAAAACGAGCTGCATATTAGGGCGATGTTTTCTTAATTCATCCTTGGATAAAGAATGAACATCTTTCCCTTTAAACTTCACTTCTCCCTCCGTTTTTTGAACGAGGCGTAAAATTGTTTTTCCTATTGTTGTTTTTCCGCTCCCTGATTCGCCAACGAGACCAAACACTTCACCTTTATTAATAGTAAAACTTACTCCATCAACCGCTTTTACATGCCCAATTGTTCTACTAAATACGCCACCCTTGATTGGAAAATATGTCTTTAGATTTTTCACCTCTAATAATGGTTCACTCATTGTTCCGCACGCTCCTCATATAGCCAGCAAGCTACTTTATGATTTTCATCATTTACATTTAGATTTGGGGCTTCTTTTTCACATATTTCCATACAATGCTCACAACGCCCACTAAAGTAGCAAAACTCACCTAAACCAACTAAATTCGGAACTTGCCCTGGAATAGAATATAGTTTATCTATTCGTTTTCCCATTACTGGTTTTGATTTCAATAATCCTTTCGTATAAGGATGTTTTGGATTTTGGAATATCTCTAGTACTGGGGCTTCTTCAATAACTTTCCCGCCATACATAACGACAACATAATCAGCCATTTCCGCTACGACACCTAAGTCATGTGTAATTAATAAAATCGACGTTTTAAATTCTTCTTTCACTTGTCTTAGTAGATCCAATATTTGAGCCTGAATAGTAACATCAAGAGCTGTTGTTGGTTCATCCGCAATTAATAACTTAGGATTACAACTAAGTGCAACAGCAATCATAATACGTTGTAACATCCCACCGCTCAGTTCATGCGGATAAGAATGGACGATTTCATCAGCGCGGGCTATGCCAACTTTACGAATTAACTCAATTGCCTTCTTATATGCTTCATTTTTACTAAGTAATTCATGCTCCCTTAACGTTTCTACAATTTGCTCTCCTACAGTGAAGACGGGGTTTAGCGATGTCATCGGTTCTTGGAAAATCATCGCAATATCATTCCCTCGTAAACTACGAAGCTCTTTCTCTTTCATTCCTAAAAGACTTTTTCCTTCATATAAAATATCTCCACCTACTACACTGCCTGATTCAGCAATAAGTCCCATAATAGATAACGCCGTTACACTTTTTCCGCAACCAGATTCACCTACAACACAAACAGTTTCACCTTCTCGAACAGAAAAACTAACATGATTCACAGCTTTTACTGTCCCTTCTTCTGTCTGAAAGTGTGTTTGTAAATCTTTCAGCTCTACTACCGCTTTACTCATATCTCCTCACCTACCGTCTCATCTTTGGATCTAATGCATCACGAAGTGCATCACCAAGTAAATTAATTGATACAACTGTTATAAAGATTGCAAAACCAGGCGGAATCCATAACCATGGACGCTTTTGGAAATCGATTAATGAGTTAGCTGCGCTAATCATGTTCCCCCATGATGGTGTAGGTGGAACGACTCCGAGACCTAAGTAACTTAGTGCGGATTCTCCCAAAATAGAACCTGCAACACCTAATGTAGATACGACAATTAAAATGGGTAAAACATTAGGTATTAAGTGATATATAATTTTCCGGTAATCTTTTATTCCTAACACATCCGCAGCTTGCATAAATGCTTGCTCCCTAAGTGATAAAATTTGCCCTCTTACAAGGCGTGCAAGCCCTGGCCAACCTACTAAACTTAAAATAATCATAATGACATACAAACGATAATCAGACGGTACTTTCCACTCTGATAAAATCGCACCCATTATAATAAGTAACGGTAATCCTGGCATCGACATTAAAATATCTGCAAGTCGCATAATAATATTGTCCACAATACCACGATAAAAACCTGCAATCGCTCCTAATAAAGCTCCAAGTATAACCGATAAAACCATTGAAGCTAAACCAATGGTTAATGAAATACGTCCCGCTTGCATAAGCCTTGTTAAAATATCTCTTCCTAATTGATCTGTACCAAGCCAATGAGAAAAACTAGGTGGTTTGTTAATGAGCGCAACTTGTATTTTTCCTGATGCATATGGAGAAAAGAACGGACCGATAAAACAAAATAAAAACATAAAAATTAATGCATAAAACCCTACAAGTGCCATCTTATTTTTCTTTATCTTTTTAAAAGCTTGTCGCCATGGTGATGATTCATTTCTTCTCTTTTTTTCTTTTTTTTCTGTAATTACTGTAACAGTCTCCATTTCTTTCCCCCCTTACTTCAACCGAATTCTTGGATCAACAACTGCATATACGATATCTGCTAAAAAGTTTGAAACGATTGTTAAACAAGAAAGAAACATCGTAAATGCCATCAATACTGTATAGTCACGAAAATTTAATGCTTCTAATTGAATATTACCAATCCCTGGCCAGTTAAAAATTTGTTCAATAATAATTGCCCCAGAAAACAATCCAGGTAATTCAAATGCTAATAACGTAATTGCCGGTAAAATTGCATTTTTTAATGCATGCTTATAAATAACCGTCTTCTCCTTCAAACCTTTCGCTCTTGCTGTTCGTATGTAATCTTGTCTTACAACCTCTAACATACTTGTTCTAAAATAACGAGTTAGCGAGCCGACCCCAAGAAGTGTCAAAATAAATACTGGTAAAATCATATGTTTTGCAACTTCTATCACGTAAGCAAATCCTGTTGAATTACTGCCAACATCAATCATTCCACCTATCGGTAATAACTTAAAGTCAACCGCAAACACCTTAATTAAAAACAAACCGATAAAGAATGAAGGAAATGACATTGCTGCAAAAACACCGATTGTTACAAGTTTATCGAATAAAGAATGTTGCTTCGTCGCCGAGAATACACCGATAATAAGTGCAATTAGCCAAATAAAAAACAATGCAATAATTGCTACACTAAAAGAATTCCAAATAAATTTATTTAATAATGACGTTACAGGCTCTTGATATTGAAGCGAGAAGCCAAAGTCCCCTTGCAATGCATTACCTAACCAATGAAAATAACGCTCAACAATTGGTTTGTTCAACCCATATAACTCCCTCAGTTCAGCTGCTCTTTCCGGTGTAATTTTCGGGTTTGAATCAATATAATCCCCAGGAAGAAGTGCGAACAGGACGAAGATAATAATTGATGTACCAAGCAGTGTAGGAATCATTTGTAACAACCTACGAACAATATATGTTTTCACCCTTTTTCTCTCCAATCTTATGCTTAAAATAGAAGAACATTTTTTCAAAGCGGCACATTACTAACCGAATGAAAAAATGTCTTCTACTTATACATTCTTATCGTTATTTTTCAAATGATAATACTGGTAAGTTTGCACTAATACTGTTGTACTTTTCAGGATCAATTCCTTTTATATTCCCGTTATAACCAGTAATTGTTCTACGGTAGTTTAATAGAATTACTGGTGGATCATCACTTAATTCTTTATACAATTCTTTATAAATAGGTTTACGCTTTTCGATATCTACAGTTTCAATACCTTTTTGAATTAGCTCATCTACTTTTGCATTCTTATAACCAAGACTAGTTTCATTTGCAGTAGACAAATATTCACCAGCTGTTTCACTCGGATCACTTGTAATCGGTGTCGAAACAGAAGCTAAATCATAATCCCCTTTGTTTACCTTAGAAAGCATCGTATTAAAGTCCATAAATTCAGGATTAAACTCTACACCTATTTCTTTATAATTCTCTTTCGCAATCGGAATTAATAAATCACTATCTTTAGCCGAACTTGGACCGAAATAAGAAAGTTTTAATTTTTGACCATCTTTTTCACGAATTCCATCCGAACCAACTTTCCACCCTGCTTCATCTAATAATTTTTTCGCTTTTTCTTTATCGTATTCGTATTTATTAACTCCTTCTTCCGTATAAGCCCAAGAAGTTGGATGAATTGGTACATTGGCTACTGTACCGTATCCTTTTAACGCTGTATCAACATATTTTTTGCGGTCTAATCCGTAAATAAGTGCTTGGCGAACCTTTTTATCCTTTAAGTAAGGCTTATTATTATTCATATAAATATAACTAAATGACGGTGCTGTTTCGATTTGGATATTGGCGAATTCTAAAGCCTTAGCCTGTTCAAGAACCTCATCACCAGTACCTAAGCCAGTATGGTCAACTTCTCCTGTTTGGAATAACTGAAGCTTCGTATCACCAGAAGTAATTTTATAAATGAAGTTTTGAATTTTTGGTTTACCCGCATAATAATTTTCGTTTGCTACAAAACGAACTTCTTGACCTGGAATATACTTTTCAAATTTATATGGACCCGCAGCTAATGGCTTTCCATATAAATCTTTTAAGTAATCTAAGCTTGTATTTTGCTTATAATCTTTTCCATAATAAGCTTTTGATAGTACTGTACCTCCTAAAACAAATATAGCTTGTGAATTCACTTTTTCAGTTGTAATTTTAATTGTTTGTGGATCAACAACTTGAATACCTTCAATTGAAGTTGCTTTTCCTTCCTTATATTCTTTACCACCTTTAACCGCATATTGAGAGATATCTACTTCACCTTCATATGCCTTATCATGTAAAAGCGTCAATGTGAAAGCTACATCATCCGCCGTTAATGGCGATCCATCACTAAATTTCAAATCTTTACGTAAATGGAATGTATATGTTAACTGATCAGAAGAAACGTCCCACTTCTCAGCTAATTCTGGAATTGGTTTCCCTTGTTTATCGGTTGATACGAGAGATGCAAAAATAACTGAAGTTACGTTTCCATCCCAACCATTTTGTTGGAAGTATGGCAAAAATACGCCGCCTGGCTTACTAATACCAACTACTAACGTATCTTTTCTATTCTTCGCTTTGTCTGGCACTTTCGTTTTATCTGTCGCAGCGATCTTTTCAATTTTCACATTTTTTAAATCCTGCTGTTTAACCGGCTCTGTAGAAGCCGCGTCCTCCTGTCCCCCACAAGCAGACAACACAAGCGAACTACTCAGTAATACCGAAAATACACCAGCCCATTTTTTTGTCTTTTTCTTCATTGTCCCCACCCTAACTTTTCTTTTTTTAATAATTAAACCTTATGAACTGCTTGACTTATGTATGCCTCCCACAGCAACATTTTATAGCCAATCGGAAAAGTCGGTTTTAATCGTAAAAAAATAGATGTTTTTGAGGGGTAACAATCCTATTCCGACCTTTCCGGTAGACTTTATGGTTATTAGCTTATATCTTCAGTTATATTTTGTCAATTCTTTCTAAATAAATATTTCAAGAATTTTTTTAAAATTATTATTCTATCTTTAATTTAGGTAAACTTAATAAAACTCCGTTATAGTCACCTTCTTATAATCCTTGAATTCGTGCATGATGTGTAGACACCATTTTGCTATTATTCAAGAAGATTACAGGCGGTGCTTCGCTTAACTCTTGATATAATTTTTTATAAATTTCCTTTCGCTTTTCAATATCCAACGTTTCTAATGCTTGCTTAGCTAATTCATCTACTTTCTGATTATAATATCCATCATAATTTCGTTTACTTGTTGAAATAAACTCTTCAATCGCTCTCTTTTATTTCTTATAAAAAAATTAAAAATTCACTTCTATTCGTTCAGCATGAAACATAGAATACTAATAACCAATTACCAAAAAGGGGGCGAAAACATGGACAACCTATTCCAATACGTCCTGCACTACGTATTATTAACAATTATGATAGTCGGAGCGCTATTACTATTCCCGTTCTTCCCAAAGTTCGTCCTCTTTTTAGCTTTTTTTATCATGCTCGGGATCGCTATTATAATTTCAACGAGAGAAGATGCCACGCAAAAAGAGAGCAGAGTTCAGCGCGTAAAGCTGTAACTTTGCTCTCTTTTCGTTTTCATTCACTAGTCTCTGTTACAAATATTTATCCCGCTATTTGCCGGGCAGTAAGACCCCCACCTCAAAATTCAGTGAAAGCAAAAGAAGTTAGGTCAGGGTCGGGGTGCCTGTAAAAGCCCTCACTTTATCTCTCGGGAAATAATTAGCCTTTGTTTTTGTAATTACTCCTATCCAAAAACCACTAATGACATTTATTTTTCACCTTATTATTTTCATATGTTTCACAAACTATGCAAATTGAGGAACACGGATTTATCTAAGTTACTGTTTCACGTGAAACACATCGCTTCATTTAACCTTTAAAGCAAAATATCATTATGAAGAAAGCCACTTCCTCCAGCAAAACTGAAAGGAAGTGGCTTTCTACTCATTACTCCACAATATTCTCTAATTCATTATATAAATCTGCTCGTAACAACTCTTTCTTCGTTTTTTCCTCATATAATTTTTCAAGTTTTTCAACATCAGCTACATGTTCCATTCCACATTCTATTGCATATATATCTTCTTCTACATGCATTAACTCATTTTCAATCTCTTCAAGATTCCTAGCTTCTTTCTCTTTTACAGGAACCGTTTCAACACTTTTTCTTCCTTGGCGTTGCTGCTTTATTACTTGTTTCTCGAGCTTTTCTTCCCACTTTTGACGAGCCCATGCGTAGTTCCCTGTAAACTCAAATAATTTATGCTCATCAATCCAATACGTCTTTTCAAATAACTTATTTAAAAAATAACGATCATGTGAAACAGCTAAAATCGTCCCATTATATTGCTCAAGAGCTTCCTCTAAAACTTCCCTTGATTCAATGTCGAGATGGTTTGTCGGCTCATCTAAAATTAAAAAATTGATATCTTGATACATAAGTTGCGCAAGTCTTAATCTCATTTTTTCTCCACCGCTCAGTTGCGTTACTTTCTTAAACACCGCTGGACCATAAAATAAAAACTTAGCTAATATATGTCTCGCTTCTCCTTCTGTTACAGCTACATATTCCCTGAAAGCCTCTAATACATTACTCTTCATATTTCCGTACGCATGCTGTGATAAATAACCCATTTTGACACTACTACCAATGCGAATTTCACCAACGTCTGGATTTATTTCTTCTAATAGTAGTTTTAATAATGTAGTCTTTCCTGTACCATTACGACCAACGATAGCAGCACGCTCTTGAAAACGAACATGTAAATTCGCTTGTTCAAATAAAGGTCGGCCAGCAAAACCTTTACTCACTTCTTTCATTACAACAACATCTTTTCCGCTTCTCTCTTGCCCTTCAAACTGAAGACCCATCTGTTTTCTTTCTAAAATCGGCCTCTTTAATTTCTCTATACGATCTAACGCACGTTCCATATTCCTCGCTCTTTTATGCAATCCTTCATTCGGAGGATTCGCTTGATTTGCCCATTCACGTAGGCGCTTAATTGCTTCTTTCATTTTCTTTATTTTCTTTTGCTGCTCTTGATAAGCTTGAAACTCTTGAAGTAACCTTTCTTCCTTCTCCTCAACGAACTGAGAATAATTCGTATGGTACACGTGAATCTCTCCATCTTCCAAATCCAAAATTTTTGTTACAACTTCATCAAGGAAATAGCGATCGTGTGAAATAACCATAACTGTTCCAGTATATTCTTTTAAAAATTTCTCTAACCATTCAACTGCAAACAAATCTAAATGATTTGTTGGTTCATCTAATAGAAGTAAATCTGGTTTCTGCAATAGCATATATGCAAGGCTTACTTTCGTCTGTTCTCCTCCACTTAATTCTGTAAATACTCTTGGAAATAAGTCTGTTACTTGTAAGCCATTTGCTACCTTCATTATATTTGCCTCTATTTCATAACCACCGAGAAATGCAAATTTTTCTTGAATTATTCCGTACCTCTCCATTAGCTTTTGCAAAGAAGATTGTTCCTGCTCCTCCGCCATATTTTTTTCTAGAGCATGCATTTCTTTTTCTAATTCTTTTTCTACTTTAAAAGCGGAACTCAATACATCATATACAGTCATGACCTCATCAAACTTCGGAATTTGTGCGACATGACCAATACGTGTACCTTTCTTCATATGGATGGCTCCTGCATCCAAACTCTCCATTCCCGTTAGAAGCCCAAAGATTGTTGTCTTCCCACTACCGTTACGACCAACTAACCCAACACGTTCACCATTCTTTATTTCAAGCGATATATTTTCAAATATGATGTTTCCACCAAAAGATTTCGTTACATTCTTTACACTACAAATAGTCATTTTCCGTACTCCTTTCAATATAAAAAACCATGAGAAAGAAACATTCCCCATGGTTTTCGGCATAGAAAAAGGAAGCCAAATAGCTCCCTTTTCACACGTTTATTAAAAATGGGTGAAGAGATTTCTATCGTTCAATAGTCACTATGCAATTGTTAAAAAAGGGCATACGTATCCCGTTAACAACTACATCATGAAAAATCGCACGACAAAAATAGATAAAATCTAAAAATTTGGCACGCGCAGCTAAAGAACGTTTCATCTCATTCACCCCTTTCGTACGGAATTTAATACTTACTTCTTTATTATACTTTCCAATTTCATGTTTGAATAGTCATTTTTCTGAAAATAATGAAGATAGACTAAACATTTCAATAAGTGACATCAAATCTTACAAAACTGTTATGTTCACGTAATGGAAAGCGATAGTACGAAAAGATGCCTCCCTATACAATAAAGATGTAAACAAGAGAGATAAACAAAAGGTGGAAACAAACATGATGAAAGAAATCGTAAAAGCAATCTTTGAGGTATTAGTGAACGGACAAGCAGTTGTAAAAGAACTAAATGAACTATAAAAAGGAGTGAAGAAATATGATGAACATGGTGAAAATGATTTTACACGCTTTAGTCGATGCAAAAGCAGTTAGCCAAGAATTAAACCAACAATAAAAAGGGGTATATGAATATGAAGAAAGCCATTATTATAATTGCAAGTACAGCAATTACTTTATACACAATAAAAAATAGAAAAAAGAAAAATAATGAAAATGTTCTATATTATCCATACACGCTATTAGAGAAAAAATAAAAGACAAGGTACCCTATCGTAATGAGGATATCTTGTCTTTTATTTTTTCCACATTTCCTTTAGAGGATTTCCCTCTCCTGTTCCCGAATGTATTAAGCGGGATTTTTACACATATTTTAAAGGGGTATATATACAAATGGATACACAACAACTATATTTTTTAAACGATATCGGTAAACAAAAACCAGAAAGCATTCGGAATAGAAGCGCTGCATGTCCATTTTGCGATAAAGAACATTTAACGGATATTTTAGCAACTGATGGTTCTATTATTTGGTTAAAAAATAAATTTCCTACATTACAAGATACATTTCAAACAGTGCTAATCGAAACAGATAATTGTGAAGATCATATTGCGACATATACAGAAGAACATATGAGATCGCTAATCCGTTTCTCCATTAAACATTGGTTAGACTTACAGAAGAATGAAGAATTCACATCTGTGATTTTATACAAAAATCATGGTCCCTTCTCAGGTGGAAGTTTGCATCATGCACACATGCAGATTATTGGAATGAAATATGTAAACTACCTCGATAACGTAGAACCGGACAACTTCCAAGGAGTAATTGTACAAAAGAACGAACACATTGAACTCAATATTTCAGATCGTCCTATTATCGGTTTTACTGAATTTAATATTATCACTGAAGATACTGAATCCACGGATGAACTAGCAACTTATATTCAACAAACTGTACGTTACATACTGACAGATTTCCATAAAGGATGCAGTAGTTATAACTTATTCTTCTATTACTTAAATGGAAAAATCATTTGTAAAGTTGTACCTAGATTTGTCGTTTCACCATTGTATGTAGGATATAAAATACCGCAAGTTTCTACAAAACTAGAAGAGGTGAAAATACAACTCACGCAGTATTTCACGAAAGAAAAGGATGAAATTATTCATAAAAAAACAGAGTAGGTATAGAAAACCTACTCTTTAATTACACCTTTATTTCGATAGTATACATCTTCTAATCCGATGTTATACTTCATGTTATTATCCGTCCACTCTGGCCCTAAATTCCCTGGCCATCCAGATGTATTCGCTATATATTTCAGTAATGCAAAATCAGTCAAACCTTTTTGTACCCCACGCTTATATCCTTTCATTAAATGCGGCATTGCAATTTGCGCATTTGTACGTGGATCTTTCAGCTCATCATCAGTTAAATGTTCTGGTGCAAGCCCGCCGCCGCGGTGTAGTTGAAACAATCCGAATGAAGTTCCATTATCTCCAACACTTCTTGGATTTAATCGACTTTCATGCTCGGCAATTGCAAGAGGTATCCATTCTGGAAGATGTACTTTCTTCGCTTCCTCTATAATGATTTGTTTCATCTGTTTTGCTTCTTCTGAATCAACATAGCTTGTTCCATTCACTAGCTTATCCATTCCTTCAGACTTTCCTTGGAAATATAAATATACTCCAAGAACAACTAAAAATCCTACAAAGAATTTCTTCACTACCTCTACCTCTTTCTCCGCTGAAATTTGTCCCCTTTCAGCCTTCCCTTTACAATTACCTACATTCTATTACTCTTTTATCATAGCAAATAACTATACATATTATCATCATGCTTTAGACCGATTTTGTGAAAAAACAGCTGGTAAATACGTGCAAAAATGTAACTTTCATAGACTATAACGCATTTATTGTATATAATTGTAAACTGAACTCTACATATAGAATAGGAGCATACAAAATGAAAAAATGCCTAACACTCTTGTTCAGCATTTTACTACTCATCCCTACCTACACCTCTGCACAAACATCATCAAAACCAAAAGTACTTGTTTTGTATAGTACACAAGACGATAAAGTTTCAAATAACGTCCAAATACTTAATACTCAATTAGGACATTTTACAAATGATATAACCGTAAAAAGCTTAAAAGAAGCAACTTCAATTAATAACGTATCCTCCTATACACATATTGTTTATATCGGTGAAACAAAAGAAGTGTTTTCCGATGAAACGAAACAATTTCTAGAAAACTTCTCCGGCCCTGTATTAGTATTAGGACAAAATGTTGAACAATTATCTAAGCGTTTTTCTTTCATTACATTGAAGAGTGATGATATACGAGTTAATAAAATTGAATATCCAGACAAGAAGCTAAAAAATACTTTAGAAGCGGAACGATTAATTCAATCATTTGATACGAATGGAACTGTGCTTGCTAGCGCCTTAAGCTCAAATAACACTAACCCACTAATCGTTCAGCATGAAACATCTTATTACGCTGCAACGCCAAATCTCTTTGACTGGATGTCTCATTACGTCGGTGAAATGTTATTTTCTTACTTCGGAAAAGAGCCAACGACAAATAAAGTAGAAGCTTATTTACGTCTTGAGGACGTTCATCCGGCCGCAGATATAAATCAATTAAAAGAAATTGCTGAATTACTAAAAGGGAAAAAAATTCCTTATATGATTACGGTCATCCCTGTATATAAAGATCCAAATACGGGAAAGACAATACATCTAAAAGATAAACCCGAACTAGTCGATCTTTTACGCTCTATGCAAAATGATGGGGCAGCAATTATTTTGCATGGTTATACTCACCAATTTTATGACAGTGAAACCGGTGAAGGGTTTGAATTTTGGGACGTAAAGACAGATCAACCAATTCGCCAACCGAAACATGAAAAACCGAAGACAAAAGATGACTTTCCAAATATAGAGGCATATAACCAATATGTAAAAAAAGGGGAAGAGTTTGAGGAAAAATATACGAAAGATCATATCGAAAAAGGAATTCAAGAACTTGTAGCTGCTAAACTATATCCTGTTGCCTTTGAAGCACCTCATTACACGATGTCTCAAAAAGGATATGAAATATTATCAAGATACTTTTCAACTTATGTAGGACAACTACAGTTAAATGATACAACTTGGAAATCCATGCACTCACCATATTATACAAGTACTCCGTCATTTTTACATGGAATGAAAATATTGCCTGAAACAGTCGGATTTATTGAAGAAAATAAACCACAAACTATTGCTAAAATGAAAGAACGTGCTCTATCTGTTTCTAAATTATCCGATGGAGTTATTGGAGCATTCTATCATCCTTACTTAGGTGTGAAACCATTAAAAGAAGTGTTAAAGGACCTAGAAAGCATTCCAAATATAGAATGGATTGATTTACAAAAAGAAACAAATGAAGTGAAAATGAAAGATATTCATATCACTACTAATAAAGACGGCATTCACATTGAAAAACCAACAAGCGCAAGCGACGTAATGGATTATATAAAACAATATGGATTCTTCCTTATACTTGGTTTCTTCGTCATTGTCTTTCTCTTATTATTAAGACGTGTAAAAAAATTAGAATCCTAATACAAAACCACCGAGCGGAACGCTTGGTGGTTTTGTCATATATCAAACCGTGGCATTTTATTAAATAAATTCAACTTTTACTTTTTCCGTTACATTATTAAAATTATAATTCTTCTATCCTTTCAAATAAAATCGACTTGTGTTTTCATATATTGTTTCTGCGACCTTATCAATAGATATGTTTTTTATAACACTAATTTCCTTTAATACCTCTCGAATCATTCTTGGATGCGTTATAACATCCTCTTGAAATTCCCACGGTCCATCTGTTTCTACCATCATATATTCAAGTGGATAATACGAAACGATTTTTCTAATCTTCTCCTTATGTAAAACATCCGGTGTAATCGAAATATAATAACCATTCTTCATCATCCGTTTCATTGTTTCATCACTTCCTTTAAACCAATGGAAATGTGCACGTGAAACTTTATATTTCTCTAGCAAATCACATACAATGTCAGCATCTTCATAAACTGCATGTAATATAATCGGCAAATTATACTTACTAGCTAGTTCTATAAATTTTTTCAATACAACTATGTATGGATTTACAGCAATTCTTTCATCTTCTTTCCTCAAATAATAGGGCAAACCTACTTCACCAATCGCAACAATTTCCTCTGCGTTCTGTTCAATAAGTTTATAAATCTGTTCACACTCTTCTTTATGAATCTGTTGCTCTGGATGAAACCCTATCGCTGGATATATAAAAGGATAGTTCTTCGCTAAAGATAACGTTTCCTTACAAGATTGATAATTCATAGATACTGCAATAAGCCCCTTTATTTCATTACTATTTTCCACCTCTTTCAGTAATCTGTTCTTCTCTTCATCCTTATATTGATCAACATGTATATGACTATCAATCCATTTCATCTTTATGCCCCCATAAAAAAAACAAGAAAGGACTTCCTTTCTTGTTTTATCATCTATATTATTTAACAATTAAGTTTGTTATGATATCAAATAATCCAATACACACTACGGCAACAGTAAAGTAGCTACAGAAATCTTTAATTGGTAACTTCACTACTTCTTCTTTACGCATCCCATTTTTCTCCCTTCTTACTAGATCCCTAATTATTTTTCTATCTGTATCTATTATGCAAAAAATATGACAAATTTACTATCGAATTAACTTACGTAAACCTTACAATGTTGTAAGGTTTAAAAAAGGATCCTCATCTTTACTCAGATGAGGATTATTAAAAATTAGTTGGTTTTTCATTCTTCATTACAAACAGAAAGTAATACATTGAGACTTTCTAGTTACACTATATGAAAATTACTATCTTTTAACTATCGAATTACATTACAGAAGGCTTACATGTTTGTAAGTTATGTGTAATGTAATTCGATAGTTCTCCTTACTTATATTTCGTACAATAAAGTTAGAAAGTAAGCCAAATAAGAAGAACAATCACATAACCAAATTACATTGCTAGTAGCTACTCTTCTTATACCTTTCACCTATGCTACTACAATGTACCCCCTTCCCTTTTATATAATAAAAAAAGCCTTAGTCCATATAGACTAAGGTTTTTTTATTAACCTCAAAAATACCCTTACCCAGTATTTTTATTTTCGACAAAAAATAGCCGGGGGTATATTTCACTATCTCATCGTTAAAAGTTTGCTCTTCGCATTTATAGGAATATTTGCAACCTCAATCTCTTCAATCGATTCACCGTAACGTCCTTTTGCAAAAACCTTTAATGCTTCATCTCTCTTTAACATATGCTTAACTGTTTTCTTTATTTTCTGCTCTCTACCACGTTCATCGAATGCAATAAATTCATATTCATACCACTCATCACCAATATGCTGACCAATTGTATTCACAACCGTATAGTATTCTTTCGTCTTATAAAATGGATTATATTTATCGATAACCGGTCCAAGTTTCGTAGGCAGTAACATTACTACTATCACTATCATCGCTATTATAGTAGTGATCATTTTTTTCCTCATAATAAACATTCCTCCTCTGCAGGATATATATACATCCATTTTAAAAAGGGGGAATAAAATCTACTATTGAATCTCATTACATTACACTTACATTTTTGTAAGAATTAAAAAAGGTGAACGAATTTACTCGTTCACCTTTTAGCTTGCTTTAAAGCCACCGCCAAGTACATCACGTACATCATGTATAACAACGAAAGCATCTTCATCTACCCGGCTAATAACTTGTTTTAACTTAACAAGCTCTTGTTTATTAATAACAACATATAAAACTTCTTTATTTTTACCAGTATATCCGCCGCGCCCTTCTAATACAGTAACACCGCGTGTCATATTTTTCGTAATAGTTTCACGAATTAAGTCTGGTTGATTCGAAATAATCGTAACAGCCGTTTTTGTGTCCATTCCTTCTACAATGAAATCAATCACCTTCGCTCCAATGAACACAGCTACAAGTGTATACATTGCCTTTTCTTGCCCTATTATAAATACTGAACCAGCAATTACAACAATATCAATAATTAGTACGCCTTTACCTACACTCCAACCTAAATATTGATTTGCTAACTGAGCTAAGATTGCCGATCCTCCCGATGTACCTCCAGCTTTGAACATACAGCCTAATCCAATACCCACAAATAAACCAGCAAATAAAGCTGCTAATAATGTATCACTATTTACATGATACTCAATATGTTCTGTAACGTATAAAAACAAAGATGTTTCTACAATCCCTAAAATTGTATAAATCATTGTTTTCTTATCAAAAAATTTATAACCAATAGCTAGTAAAATTGCATTTATAGCAAAATTCACAATCCCTGGTGACCAATCAAATAAGTAGTACGTAACAACCGTTAAACCAATAATTCCACCTTCCGATAAACGGTTTGGAATTGCAAAGTAATTAATACCAATTGCGAATAATAATGAACCAATTGTAATTAGTGTTATTTCCTTTATACGTTGATTAACCATAGTTCATACCCTCCCCCCATTTGACATTGTATCACTATCTCCTAGAGGTTTAGAAGTGGTTTTTATTCCGCATTTTCCCTCTTAAAAATTGAAATATTATGTTTAAACAGAGGGTTGATTAATTATTCATATTTGCTCTAACTGCATGGATAAATTGCTCCACATTCCCTTTCTGAATATGCTTAGCGCGAATGGTTTCATGATTATAAGTAAACTCAAAGTACGAATGAAAATCTATGCTATCTATATGCAAATATGAGTACTCTTTAAATGTTGAAGGATAGTACGGAAATTTCCCGTAAAAAAGGAGACGTCTAGTAGTGGCAACAAAAATTCCATGTTGATAACATAACATGAAATTATCCTTCTCAAAGATCCCTACCACAAAAGCCAGAATCTTTTCATCATCATCTACATACTTTTTCATACTCGATAAAAGTTCATTCATGCATATTCCTCCAAATTCTATTCATTGCATTAACACTTGAAAAGAATCCATGGATTATTACAAACCGGTTTAACTCCTTTATAAAGTATGAAACGCGTTTCCTGTCAAAGATATTTCAAAAAAATAATCCGTTATGCGATTATACACATAACGGATTAAGATTAAACTGTAGAGCGTTCCACAAGTTCGTATGGAATTTCCAGCTTTTCTTGTTTAGAACTCTCGTCATTCACTTTTCTATGCAACATTTCAAAAGCAGTTTTCCCTATCTCCTTTAAATTTTGATCAATAGTTGTCAATTGTAACACTTGCGAGATAGGTTGATTATCAAAGCCAATAATCGCTAAATCCTCAGGAACTTGAATCCCTAGTTTTTCAACCTCTGTCATAACCCCAATCGCAACTTCATCACCTGCTACTATTAATGCTTCAGGAAGATCCTGTATCTCTTTTAACTTATGAGCCACTTTTACACCATCTTCTAGTGTAAAACATTCTGTAAAAATCCATTCTTCATTAACCTCTTCGTCTATAGATTGCAATCGCTGTTTATAAACATCAAAACGCTTTTGACTACTCGGCCCTAATTTTCTTCCCGTACAATAACCAATTTTTTTATAACCTTTCTCAATCAAATAATCCATTCCTAATTGAAAGGCCGCTGAATGATTCGTATATACACTTGAGATGTTTGAAATATCATTATCTTCACAAGCAATTATTGTGCCGTAAGAAGCATACGGTTCTATCGTTTCCCAATCATTTGCACGTGAACAAATAATAAGACCATCCAATTGTTTTGTTTTTAACATATGTAAACTTTTCATTTCTTCTTTTTTATTATAATTCGTTTGGCAAAGTAACACTCTGTAATTATGAGTTAACGCAATCTCCATCATTCCGCTCACCATCGCATCAAAACACGGATGATTAATATACGGTAAAATCACACCAACAATATTCGTCTTTCCTTTTGATAAATGAACAGCATTTGCGTTTTGCGAGTAATTCAATTTCTCAACTATCTCTATAACCGCTTTCCTTTTTTCTTCACTTACATATGGGTGATCATTCAACACTCTCGAAACAGTCGTAACTGAAACTCCCGCTATCTTTGCTATATCTTTAATATTAGCCATACACTCACCTCTATCTTTAACTTAATGAATCTCATGAACATATGTCAAATCTTCTTATCATTACACCTTCATTCGTTTCTCTTACAAAAGTGTAATTTTTCTGTAAGCTAATTCGATAGTGACTTTCCGCAACATTTCATACAATTAAGTCAGAAACAAGGTAACAACCATTCGAAAAGGAGCGGATTAATATGATGAACAAAATGAAAACGAACAATTTCTTACATACAATGGGCATGGTATTTTCCGCTCTTATCGACGCAAAAGCTGTTGCTTCTACATTAAACAAGTAAGGAGAATATATTATAAATAACATCACTTTTAACAAATTAGATTTTTTAGGACTAGCTAGTGGCTCTCTTCTTCTTACTGCTTTTATTTACGCCGCTACGCTTGTATAACTTTGTGTCCCCTTTCCCCTTTATTATAAATAGTAATAGAAAAGACGACCGTCTATGCCCGGTCGTCTTTTCTTATTTTTGATTTGATTGCAAAGCTTCTTTTAACTCCTCAAACTTCTCATTTAATTGATCTGTCATCATTTTCATAGCGGTTTTTCGATCTATTTGTTCTCCAGCCTCAATTTGAATCGGATCTCCAAAAATCAATTGTGCCTTTTTCCCCTTTATTAATTCTTTTACACTTGATGGACCAACATAAGCTGCCGGCACTAAAGGTACATTAGAACGCATCGCAATTGTCACAGCACCCGCTTTTAATGAAACATCTTCCGCTGATCTCGTTCCACTCGGAAAAATCCCTACTACCTTTCCTTCTTTTAATAAACGTGATGGAATTTTAAGTGTACTCGGTCCCGGATTCGCGCGATCTACAGGGAATGCATTTACATTTTTAAAGAACCAATTTTTGAATTTCCCTTCAAATAATTCTTTTTTTGCCATGTAATGAATCTCTGTTGGGTACATCCCTGTAGCTAACATTAATACATCCATAAAACTTGTATGTGTACACGCAACAACATACGGACCACCTTCTGGTAGCTTTTCTCTTCCTTGCACTTCTACTTTCCCAGCTGTTTTAAATATATATTTCAACAAAAATGTAATTGGTTTATACATTTATTTCGTTCCTTTCTAAACATCCGAAGTATAATCATATTCTTACAACAATTATAACACTAAGTTTTAGGAGTTGGTAATAAAAATAAGTATGAATTGTTAAATTTCAATTCTTACAAAAGTGTAATTTTCTTGTAAGCTAATTCGATAGTTACTTCTCACTATATTTCATACAATTAAGTCAGAAACAGGGCAACAACTATTCGAAAAGGAGTCGATTGATATGATGAACAATATGAAAACGAACAATTTCTTAAATACAATGGGCATGGTATTATCAGCTCTTTTCGACGCAAAAGCTGTTGCTTATACATTAAACAAGTAAGGAGAACTCATTATGAATAACATCACTTTTAACAAATTAGACTTTTTAGGATTAGCTAGCGGCTCTCTTCTTCTTACTGCTTTTATTTACGCTGCTACGCTTGTATAACTTTGTGTCCCCTTTCCCCTTTATATAGAAAAAGACGACCGTCTATGCCCGGTCGTCTTTTTAATTTTTTCTTTCTTTCAATTCTTTTAAAAGCTGTATCAGCTCAGCTTGTTGTTTTATCTTTTTACGACCATTTCGATTAATTGCTGCAAGCTCACAGGCAACTCCCACGGCGAAGAAAAACAATAAACTTTCTAACATGTAAAATCCTCCATTTGCCTATTAAACAGCTTGACGTAATTGTTCTTCTTGTAAAACTCTCTTATTTATATTTTCTTCTTTTCTCTGACAAACGTTATTGCGAATAAGCGCTGCAATAACAAGTACAGTCCCTATAATATCAAACATTGTGATTTGATACCCTTGCATCATCATAATAGCTAAAGTCGTAATTGGTACAAAATTAATAAATAAAATCCCATTAATGGATGATAAAATTTTCACACCATAGTTCCAAGCAAGTAGCGCTACAATACCTGGCAATGTCATCATAAATAACAAATCATATTTCACAATAGAAATCGTTCCCATACTCGGAACTGAAATATATCCAAGCGACGTAATAATTACCGTTATAATCGCTGTAACAGTCGTACCGAATACACACGTCAACGTAGAATAACGTAATGTTGACCAATCACTACAAGTTTGACCACCCATCGTATAAATAACCCAGCCTACAACACCAATAAATATAAATGCTAATGGGAACATATTATCTTTCAATGTTACAAAGAAACTCATGTCACCTTTTGTAATAACAAACACAGCTCCTACAAAAGCAATAACCATACTCGTTATCATATACTTCTTCGGTTTTATATGCTTATATCCCCATAAAATACAAATAGAAATCATCGGCATAAGTGCTTCCATAATGGAAGCTACCATTACACCCGACTTACCCATCAACATTTGCCCTAAAAATATGAGGACATTATATACTGTAAATGCCATCGTTCCAAAAAAGACGAGTAACTTTCCTCTTCCCTCTAAACGAAATGCCTGTTTTCCTTCTTTCATTAACAACAATACAATCAGCATTATCGCCACTGCTCCATAGCGAATAAGCGAAAAATAAAATGGATCTATGTATTCTAGCGCATGATCAGCAACTGGAAACATCGCTCCCCATGACATACTCGCAATTAAACACGCTAAAGCCCCTATTATCATTTGACCTCTCCTCACCGCAATCCCCCGTTTCTTTCTATTTGCACAAAGAGAATTGTAAAAGAAAAAATATATCACGTAAAATGATTCAAAATGATGTTAACTATCATTTATAATGATAGTTAACATCAAGGGGGATTACAAAATGGAATTACGAGACTTACAAATCTTTAAAAGCGTTGCCGATCAGGGGAGTGTAAGTAGCGCAGCAAAGGAATTAAATTATGTACAATCAAATGTAACTGCACGTATTAAACAACTAGAAAACGAATTAAAAACCCCACTCTTTTACCGCCATAAACGAGGAATGACTTTAACAGCTGAAGGAAGAAAAATGCTCGTTTATGTTAGTAAAATTTTGCAAGATGTCGACGAACTAAAACAAGTATTTTTAGATAGCGAAACACCTTCTGGTATATTAAAAATCGGTACAGTCGAAACAGTAAGTACACTGCCTACCATTTTATCTTCTTACTATAAAAGCTATCCGAATGTCGATTTATCATTACAAGCGGGTCTAACAGAAGAATTAATTAGAGAAGTACTTGATCATCAATTAGATGGCGCCTTTATATCAGGTCCTATTAAACATCCACTAATCGAACAATACGATGTTAGTACAGAGAAATTAATGCTTATAACACAAAATAAAGCCTTTCATATAGAAGAATTTACAACAACGCCTCTACTCGTTTTTAACCAAGGATGTGGATACCGCTCCAAACTAGAACGTTGGCTTAAAGATGAAGGTTTGCTACCAAAAAGAATTATGGAATTCAATATATTAGAGACAATATTAAACAGTGTTGCACTCGGTCTCGGAATTACACTCGTACCACAGTCTGCTGTCCATCATCTTTCTAAAGCAGGTAAGGTACATTGTCATGCAATCCCTGAAAAATACGGCAGTATTTCAACGGTTTTCATACGCCGTAAAGATAGCTATATGACAAATTCAATGCGTAGTTTTTTAAAAACAATTGAAGACCATCATCATATCAATATGCTGTGAAAGACATTCTTACATGAATGTCTTTTTTTCTTACAAAAGTGTAAGTCTTTCGTAAGCTAATTCGATAGTTGCAAGTAGCCATATTCCCTATAATTAAGACATAAGCAGGGCAACAACAATTCGAAAAGGAGCGGATACGCATGATGAACAATATGAAATCAAATAAATTTTTAAATACAATGGGCATGGTGCTATCCGCACTTGTCGATGCAAAAGCTGTTGCAACTACATTAAACAAATAAGGAGAGATTATAATGAACAACATTACTTTCAACAAATCAGACTTTATCGGACTTGCAAGTGGAGCTACTCTTCTTACGGCTTTCATTTATACACTTGCTCAAGGTCTTGTTTAACACTTTGTTTCCCCAAACCCCTTTATATATAGAAAAAGCTGCTCGTCTTATAGACAAGCAGCTTTTTAGTTTGTCCCGCTTTAATGGGCAGTAAGACCCCCACCTCGAAATTCAGCGAAAGCAAAGAAGTTAGGTGGGGATCAGGCTGCCCATTAAAGTCCGATTGGTGAGGGCTAATAATCAGTGGGTGATGAAGAACCCCCCCACTGATTAAAGTTTCACTTTATTTCATATATAATTTGACCCGTTTTCGTAATATCATATCCTCCAATCGCATTTAATTCATTATGAAATTCTTCCGATTGCAGAATGTCTTTCACAACTTCAATCAGCTCTTCATTTTCTTTATTCTTCAAAATTACTAAATCATACTGTTCTTTCATGATCGGAATAAAGTCCACATTTACAATTTGCGAAAACTTTTCTGAACCTACTCCTACATCAGCTTTTCCATTTGCAACTTGCGTGGCAACACCAAGATGATTCGATTCTTCCCATTCATATCCACTAATATCAGCTTTATTTAATTTTTGGATTCGTAATTGTTCATCCACTAACACTCTAATACCAGAACCCTTTTCTCGATTCACAAACTTTATAGTGGACCCGGATATGTCAGCCCATGTCTTTATTCTCTTCGGATTTCCTTTTCGGACATAAAATCCCACATTTCTGGACAATAAATTAATCATAATACATGGCTGTCCTATTAAAATGCGTTTTACGTAAGGAATATTATATGTACCCGTTTCACCATCAAACAAATGCAAACTAACGATACTTCCTTCTCCTTGATACATTTTCACCAAACTTGTTAAGCTACCTTGATACGCTCTTAAAACATTAGAACTTGGCAAACGATTTTCTATACGTTTAGCTAACATATCTAACGTTAGTTCTTGACCACTAATAATACACGTGTTCAAGTTACTACTACCATCGTTTTTTACAGGATTAACTTGTACCTTTCCTGTTTTCATTTGCTTTATATATTGATCTAAATCTGCTGCATCAATGCGCATCTGTCTACCAACTCTATAAGAAGGAAGTTCTCCTTTTTTAATTAAGTCGTATACAGTTAATTTCGATACTTTTAATCGCTTTGCTACTTCTTCCGTTGTGTAGGAATGATGATCCATAGACGATTCCTCACTTTCTCCTTTCATTGTAACAAAGAAAAGAATATTTCTCCTATTTTTAAAAAATAGATATATGTTCAAATTATATTCAATTATAACTAGTTATATTTAGTTATATTTAGTTATAATTAGATGTATCAAAATGAAAGGGTATTTTTTTATGAATAAATTTATATTACGTTCCATCGGGGCACTTATACTTTCTTTCCTTCTTATATTTAGCGCTGCTTGTACAAGTGGGGAAAAGCATACAAATTCAGCTGCTAAAGAGGATAAAACAGTTGAACTGACTATCTCAGCTGCTGCAAGCTTACAAGATGCATTAAAAGAAATCGAAAAACAATATAAAGAAAAAGAGCCAAATATCAAACTTTCTTTTAACTTCGGTGCTTCTGGAGCACTTCAACAACAAATTGAACAAGGTGCACCTGCTGATTTATTCTTCTCAGCAGCAGAAGATAAATTCCAAACCCTTGTAAAAAAAGGATTCATTAATGAAAAAGAAGGGAAAAATCTTCTTGGAAATGAACTAGTTCTAGTCATCCCTAAAGATAGTTCTCTTACAAAATTTCAAGATTTAAAAGATGAGAAAATCAAAAAAATTGCACTTGGTACACCTGAATCTGTACCTGCTGGCAAATATGCAAAGGCTTCTCTAACACACGAAAACCTTTGGAATGATGTTCAAAATAAAGTCGTATTTACAAAAGATGTTCGCCAAGTGTTAACATATGTAGAAACAGGGAATGTCGATGCTGGTATCGTATACAAAACAGATGCTCTCATTTCGGATAAAGTAAAGATTGGTGAGACAGCAGCAGCTACTTCTCATGAGCCAATCCACTATCCTTTAGGTGTTATAAAGGAATCTAAACATAAGAAAGAGGCGACCTCATTTTATGAGTATTTGCAGTCAAAAGATGCACAATCTATCTTTAAGAAATATGGATTTACAGTCCTGTCGTAATTACTATGAGCATTGATGCTATTTTATCGCCTGTCTTTCTATCTTTAAGAGTAGCTGCGTGTGCCACTATTCTCGTTACAATTTTAGGGACAATTGTCGGGCGAGCACTAGCTCGCTCCTCATGTCGATATAAAGTACTATTAGAAACCATATTTTTATTACCAATGGTACTTCCACCAACTGTTATCGGCTTCTTTCTCATTATCATCTTTGGAAACAACAGCCCGATCGGAAAGTGGATTGAATCATTATTTCAGCAGTCTATTATGTTCACATCTACTGCTGCGATCATCGCTTCTACAGTTGTTGCATTTCCGCTTATGTACCAATCAGCGAAAACAGGGTTTTCTATCGCAAATGTACAAATTGAAGAAAGTGCTCGTGACCTTGGCGCAAGTGAATATCAAGTTTTTCTACACGTTACACTTCCACTCGCATTTCCCGCATTACTAAGCGGGATGATTTTGAGCTTTGTCCGCGCACTCGGAGAGTTTGGTGCTACACTTATGTTTGCCGGGAACATTCCTGGTAAAACACAGACAATCCCAACTGCAATTTACATGGCTATTGATGCAAGTAATATGCAACTCGCCTGGACACTTGTAGTTATTACTATCGGTATGTCACTCGTATTTCTACTATGTATTCAACTTATTAATAAAAGAATCACTAACTCTTAAAGCAGCTTTTGTCAAAGCTGCTTCTTTATTTCTTAGGAAATAAAATATACCAATGGGAAATAACTGAATTTTACCTCTTATTAAAATAGACATTTTATTTGAATTCACTTTCTAAAATAGGCAATTTCCTGTTATTATATGGAGGTGTTTCAAAAAATGAAGAAATGAAAACGCATTTATATCGTGAATTCTTCATCCTGTTTTAGCGATCGGTAATCTTCTACTCTATTAGTGGTGCATTACCGATCGTTAGAACGATATGTAACTATATTGGTATAGCAAACCGAAGGGAGTCTTGTAATGGACATTTTATTAGCGCTTCTTCCTGCAATTGCATGGGGAAACATCTTATTAGTAAGCGTAAAAATGGGCGGTGGTGCATATAGCCAAACGGTAGGTATGACAATCGGTGCTCTATTCTTCGCAACAATTATGTATGTATTTACTCAACCAGCTTTAACAATGACAATCTTAATTGTTGGTTTTATCTCAGGTTTATTCTGGGCTTTAGGACAAGTAAACCAATTAAAAACAGTTGAAAAACTAGGTGTTTCAACTACTGTAACGATTTCTACTGGTATGCAACTTGTTGCAACTTCTATCTTTGGGGTTATCGCTTTCCGTGAGTGGACTACTACGACAACAATCATTCTGGGAACGATTGCAATCCTATTAATCGTAGTTGGTGTTGTATTCACATCATTAGATGATAAAGAAAATGCTCAGCCACCTGGACAATTGAAAAAAGGACTTCTTACTTTAATTGTTTCTACTTTCGGCTATCTTGTATATGTAATAATTATTCGTTGGTATAATATTGATGGTTGGTCTGCTATCTTACCACAAGCAGTTGGTATGTTTGTTGGTGCGGTTGTACTGACGTCTAAACATAAACCATTTAACAAATATGCAATCCGTAATGCTTTGTCTGGTTTACTATGGGGAACTGGAAACTTATTCTTACTTCTTTCATTACCACGTGTTGGAGTAGCAACAAGCTTCCCATTATCTCAAACTGGAATCGTTATCTCAACATTCGGTGCGATTGTATTCTTAGGTGAAAAGAAAACAAAACGTCAATTGATCTTTATTGCACTAGGTAGTGTTTTAATTATCGGCGGCGCTGTATTACTTGGTATGACAAAAGCATAATCTTATATTCTATTAGTAAACCCCTGAAGCATATATGCTTCAGGGGTTTTTCAATTCTAATTATTTTCTAGATATAGTTATTTTTATGTTCTTGTCCCTTATAATTGCTCTTCCACTCTAGCAAACCAGCTACACATATAAAGAGATTAATAACAGTTAATATTAGCATGATGTATAAACCAATATAAGGAATAGCTCCTTCCTTTACCATGAATTTCCGCCTTCTCATTATCCATTCCATCTACGGTAAGTCTTTTCTTTTTACAAAATTCTCTTAAAGATGATATCGTTTTTATAACATATCTCTACTAGAAAGGAATAAAGGATATGCTAACTAAACATCGAATTTTATTTATTGGTGCTGGTCGTATGGCAGAAGCTATATTTTCCGGATTACTTAAAACAAGCAAAGAATACATCGAAGAAATTATCGTTTCTAACCGAAGCAACGTAGAAAAGCTAAAGCAATTACAAGGGCGATATGATGTGTCTACTACAACAGATTGGAAGCAGCATGTTACATCTGTTGATACGGTTGTTTTAGCAATGCCACCTTCTGCTCATGAAGAGTTATTAGCTGAGCTATCTCCGTTACTATCAAATCAACTAGTCGTAACAGTAGCAGCTGGCATTGGACCATCTTATTTAGAAGCTAGACTCCCAAAAGGCACGCCTGTTGCTTGGATTATGCCTAATACAGCTGCTGAAATTGGAAAGTCTATCTCCTTATATACAATGGGACAATCAGTAAACGAGATACATCAAGAAACCCTGCAACTACTTTTAAAAGGTATTGGTACTTCGCAACTTTGTACTGAGGAAGAAGTTCATCAGCTTACTGCAGTTACTGGAAGTGCACCAGCCTTCCTTTATTACTTTGCTGAAAGCTTAATTGAAGCAACAAAAAGTTATGGAGTCGATGAAGAAACCGCAAAACATCTTGTCATTCAAATGATTTCTGGCTCTGCTTCTATGCTCGAACAAACGCAAAATCCAGCTAACCTCCGCGAACAAGTAACAACGCCAGGTGGTTCCACAGCTGAGGGTCTCAAAACTTTATACGAGTATAATTTTTCAGAGGCAATTCAAAAAGCAGTAGAAGCAACAAACAAAAAAGCTAGGGGGAAATAATATGATTTTAACAAGTTTAAAAGACTATACAACATTACATAACGGTGTAAAAATGCCTTGGTTTGGTTTAGGTGTTTTTAAAGTAGAAGATGGTTCAGAAGTAATTGATTCTGTAAAAGCAGCAATTAAAAATGGCTACCGCAGCATCGATACTGCAGCAATCTATCAAAATGAAGAAGGCGTTGGACAAGCGATTCGTGAATCCGGTGTTTCACGTGAAGAATTATTTATTACCTCAAAAGTATGGAATAGCGATCAAGGATATGAAACAACACTTCAAGCATTTGAAACTACATTAGAGAAATTAGGTCTAGAATATTTAGATTTATATTTAGTACATTGGCCTGTAAAAGGGAAATATACTGAATCATGGAAAGCATTAGAAAAACTTTATAAAGATGGTCGTGTTCGCGCTATCGGTGTGAGTAATTTCCACATTCACCACTTACAAGACGTATTTGAAATTGCTGAAATTAAGCCAATGGTCAACCAAGTGGAATACCACCCACGTTTAGCACAAGAAGAGTTACATGCATTCTGTAAAGAACATAATATCCAGCTTGAAGCTTGGTCACCATTAATGCAAGGACAACTACTAGATAATCCAACGTTACAAGAAATTGCGACAAAATATAATAAATCAACTGCGCAAATTATTTTACGCTGGGATTTACAAAACAAAGTTGTAACAATTCCTAAATCAATTAAAGAACATCGCATTATTGAAAATGCAAACATCTTCGACTTTGAATTAAGTGCTGATGATATGAAAGCAATTCAAGCTTTAAATGAAGATCGTCGCGTTGGTCCAGATCCAGATAACTTTAACTTCTAGTAGAAAAACCACTGCCATATGCAGTGGTCTTTTTATTTAAGAAAACTGAAAATTTAAACTATATTCCATTCAGTTGACACTTCATTATTCAAGGTGTAAGATTTTGAATTATCAAAGAAACACAAAAATTAATAAAATTTATTCGTTTACTCATTGTATCAAGAGAGGTGGAGGGACTGGCCCTTTGAAACCTCGGCAACAGGTTCATTTTGAATACTGTGCCACTTCCTGCAAGCTTTATGCTTGAAAGATAGAATGAGGGACTTCGTTTATATACGGGTGCATAACTTGTACGTAAAAATCCCTCTTTCTCAATATGAAAAGAGGGATTTTTTATTTTTCATTTCCCTCATCATCATCCAAACTTAATTATTTAGGAGGAAAATCAAATGAAAAAGAAGTTTGTACCCGGTATTGCATCAGTTGTAGGAGTAAGTATTTTATTAACTGGTTGCGGTAGTTATAAAAACGAAGCAAGCGGAGCAAATGCAAAAGACGAGGCACCTAGTAAACAGGTTTTAAACTTATCTTCACCTACTGAAATACGAACAATGGATACGGCTCGTGCTACAGATACTGATTCTGGTCAAGTAATGAGAAACGTATTTGAAGGTTTGTATAATCTTGGTGAAGGTAACAAACCTGTTCCTGGTGTTGCAAAATCTCATGAAGTAAGTGGCGATAAAACGAAATACACATTCCATTTGCGAGATTCAAAATGGTCAAACGGCACTCCTGTTACAGCTAAAGATTTTGTGTTCGCTTGGCAAAGAGCCGTAGATCCAGCAACAGCCTCTGAATATGCATTTCTATTCTTTGATATTAAAAACGCAACAAAAATTAACAACAAAGAACTTCCAGCCGACCAACTTGGTGTAAAAGCAGTTGATGACCATACGTTTGAGGTAGAATTGGAGCGTCCTGTTCCGTATTTTATTAGCTTAACAGCGTTCCCAACATTTCTACCAATTAACGAGGAATTCTTTAAAGCACAAGGTGATAAGTACGCTTTAGAAGATAATACAATCTTGTACAACGGAGCTTTTACACTAAGCGATTGGAAGCACGAACAAAGCTTTAAATTCAAGAAAAACCCTACCTATTGGGATAAAGATACTGTCAAACTAGAAGAAATCAATTTTAACGTCGTAAAAGAAAAATCAACAGAAGTAAATTTATTCGAGTCAAAACAATTAGATCGTATAAAACTAACATCTGACTTCGTCGATAAATATAAAAAGGATGCTAACTTTAAAGAACGTCCAAACGTAGGCGTACAATTTTTACGTATGAATCAACAAAACAAAGTGCTTCAAAACGTTTCTGCACGCCAAGCAATTGATCAAACAATTGATAGAAAATCCTTTGTAAATACGTTATTAAATGATGGATCTACACCAACATTTGGCCTCGTTCCAAAAAACTTTGCAAAAGGACCTGAAGGAAAAGACTTCCGTACTGCAAACGGCGATTTAACAAAAGTTGATACAAAATCTGCACAAGAGTTATGGAAAAAAGCTAAACAAGAGCTTGGTTCGGAAAAGATAACATTAGAATTATTAACGAGTGATGCTGACCTTGATAAGAAAACTGGTGAATTCTTAAAAGGACAACTAGAAAAGAATCTAGATGGATTAACAGTAAATATAAAACCGCAACCGCGTAAGCAACAAGTTTCGCTTTTATTAAAAGGTGACTACGAAATCGGAATTGATGGCTGGAGCCCTGACTTTGCGGATCCAATTACATTCCTTGAGCTATTTACAACGAATAACCCTTATAACTTAGATCATTACTCTAATAAGGAATTCGATGAAACAATAGCAAAAGTGAAAACAACTTTAGCTGGTGATGAAAAAGCTCGCTGGGAAGCATTACTAGCATCCGAGAAAATATTATTTAAAGACTCTGTTATCGCTCCTCTTTACCAAAAAGGCGAATCTTATTTAGAACGTTCTTATGTGAAAGGAATTGTGCAAGTAGACTTTGCAGGTCAATTAAACTTCAAGTGGGCAAAAATTGAAAAATAAAGTGAAACTTTAATAAGTGGGGGGTTCTTCATCCCCACTTATTATTAGCCCACACCAATTGTTTTTTTAGCAAAATATATTAAAAATAGGTTCTCTCACACATGAGAATCTGCTTTTTTAATATATTATTCTAAGAAATTAACAATCTATTTTTACTATTGACATATAGTTCTTTCCAGTGATAATATTCTAAATAATCAAATAAACAAAATATTTCACCATCAAAATATAATGTCTACTACGTTGAAACACATAACGATAGATTATAGTTCAACATGTATATACATATAGAACACATGATTACCTATAAACAAATATTTATAATAGGTTTTATCTCCTTCTATAGCCACTTCAAGACACGGACATTATGACGTTACGAACAACACATTTAGGGAGGAACGAACAATGAAGAAAAAAGTTGTACCTGTTGTTGCATCTGTTTTAGGGGCAAGTCTATTACTAACTGCTTGCGGGGGAAATAAAGATAATGCAAGCGGAGCGAAAGCAAACGATAAAGCACCTGATAAACAGGCAATTAACTTATCATTCGCTTCAGAAATTCCAACAATGGATGTTGCAAAAGCAACGGATGGGGAATCCATGAACGTAATGCGCAATGTTTTTGAAGGGTTATATGCAATGGGAGAAGATAATAAACCGGTTCCTGGCGTCGCTGAGTCGGTTGACATTAGTCCCGATAAAACAAAATATACATTCCATCTGCGTGATTCAAAATGGTCAAACGGTACTCCTGTTACAGCAAAGGACTTTGCCTTCGCTTGGCAACGTGCTGTAAATCCTAATACAGCAGCTGAATACGCATTCTTATTCTTCGATATAAAGAATGCGAAACAAATAAACCAAAAACAATTGCCAATTGATCAACTAGGGGTCAAAGCTGTTGATGACAAAACGTTAGAAGTACAACTAGACCGTCCTGTTCCCTACTTCTTAAGCTTAACGACATTCTCAACATTCTTACCAATTAATGAAGAGTACTTAAAGTCTCAAGGCGATAAATATGGTTTAGAAACAAATCATTTAATTTACAACGGTGCTTTCACATTAGAGAACTGGAAACATGAACAAAGCTTCCAACTGAAGAAAAACCCTAACTATTGGGATGCTAAAACTGTAAAATTAGAAGAAATCAACTTCAATGTCGTTAAAGATAAGTCTACAGAAGTGAACTTATATGATTCAGGACAAATTGATCGTGTTGCTTTAACTGCAGAGTTTGTTGATAAATATAAAAGCGATCCAAACTTCAAGGAACGCGCTGAAGTCGGCATTCAATTTTTACGACTAAATCAGAAAAATGAAACATTAAAAAATCAACATGCACGCCTTGCTATTAACGGCGCAATGAATAAAAAAGCTTACGTAGAAACAATCTTAAATAACGGCGCTGTTCCAGCTGAAGGAATGGTTCCTGCGAAATTTGCAAAGAGCCCAGAAGGCAATGACTTCCGTAAAGAAAATGGAAATCTAGTCAAGGATGATGTGAAAACAGCGAAAGAAAATTGGAAAAAAGCAAAACAAGAACTTGGTACTGACAAAGTAACAATCGAACTATTAACAAGTGATAATGCTTTAGCTAAAAAGACTGGTGAATATTTAAAAGGTGAATTAGAAAAAAACTTAGATGGATTAACAGTGAATTTAAAACCGCAACCACGCAAACAACAGTTGAAACTACTATTAAGTGGTGACTATGAAATTGGTATTGACGGGTGGGGCCCTGACTTCGCTGATCCAATTACATTCTTAGATTTATTTACAACAGATAGTGCTTATAACTTCGATAAATACTCTAACAAAGAGTACGATGAGCTAATTCATAAAGTGAAAACAGATTTAGCTGGCGATGAAAAAGCACGCTTTGAAGCAATGAAGCAAGCTGAAAAAATTCTATTACAAGACGGTGCTGTCGCTCCTTTATACCAACAAGGTCGTTCTTACCTACAACGCTCTTTCATTAAAGGGCTTGTAACAACTGACTTCGGCGGTGAATTTAACTACAAGTGGACAGAAGTTGCAAAATAATAAAATAAAAAGGTATCCAATCACAGGATACCTTTTTATTTTATACTTCTTTAACTACATGACTTCTTCTCTTTACTATTCCTTTTATAGATACAGTAATTACCGCTACCAATTGCGTAACTAATATAATGACTAATAATGAAATAATATTTTTCTCTAGACTAACTCCCCCAAATATTATTGTATAATAGCCATTTGCTGCATATGTTGCGGGAAATACTTCACCCATTGTTTGATATGTTTTAGAAAGCATTTCATGCGGTACAATTACACCCGAACTTACAAGTTGTAGTGATAGCGAGATAATATTAAAAATCATACCTGCGTTTCCAAACACAGTTAGAAACATTTGTGTTAATGAAAGAAATGCGAAGAAGACTATTTTCAATAATCCTCTTTTCCTTCTTTTTGCATTGAACCAAAACTCATCATAAATATAAACACAAACATTAAATATGTTCTCCACGTCAAAGAAGGTATATGCCCTGACCAAAGATAGCTAACTAAATAATTAATTCCCATAATACAAGACGATATTACTATACTAATACTTATTAGTTTTACATATTTGAACATATCTTTTCTCCTTGTTTTTATTTTTCTACTTCTTCAAATTGTAGATTCACCGGTTCTTCTAAAAGTGTTTCATAAAAGTTCTCTGCCAAATCTGTTGAAGGAATTTTTTCATCTACTTCATCAAATCGAATACTATCTAGCCACACACAACCTTCCCCTGATAATAAAACACCAAATGCAATACCAAGCGCTCCTTCTTGTATATCTAATACAACCGAGTACGATTGCCAGTTATTCGTATTTTTAATGGGGCGATTTTGCATATTATCCATAGCGAGCGGTTCTGTATCTTTTCCATCTACTCGCATCCACAATCCTGCCCAATCTCTTACGCTTTCACTCTTAACAAATGCTGTAAAACGTAATCTCTTCCCTACATATTTATCCGCTCTGAACATTTGCATTAATGTCGAAAATCCTCCGTGCGTAACATTCTCTTTTGCTTTTATGTATGCAGATACTTTTCCTTGATGGACAACTTCATAATCTAAACCCATCTCATATTCAGCAGGATGACTTCCACTTAAGATCCATCCTTTTGGTATACCTTTTTGCATTGAAACACCCTCTCTTTCTATATAAAATGACTGGAAGTACTTTCGATATTTCTTTGGTGGCAAGTGAAACATTCTTTTAAAAGCTCTCGTAAATGCCTCTTGTGAGGAAAAACCGTATTGCACTGCAATATCAATAACAGCTCTCTCCGTTGACACTAAAACTTGTGCAGCATGAGTTAACCTTCTCTTTCGAATATAATCCGTTACACTCATCCCAACATATCTTTGAAAGATGCGATGAAAATGGTACATCGATACTGCACTGTGAGATGCCACTCTTTCTGTTGTAAGCTCCTCATGTAAGTGATTCTCTATATATTCAATTGATTTTTTTATTATCTCTTTATATTCTTCATGCATTTTAGTCCCTCCCTCACAACTTCAATTTACCATATACATACAAATCGTTTTTGATTTAAATTGCGGATTAGCCCTTGTGACTGCAGAATAATAATTTATTTTCAACACATACATAATTACATGTTTTTGGGAAAAACTTGTATAGAACGAATTTACATAAGGAGGAATTTATAATGAGAATTCTACTATCAGTTTTATTAGCTCTTATGCTAGTACCTGCATTAACAGGATGTAAAGCTCCTGCAAAAGAAGACACAACTTCTAATAAAAAGACGACTGAAGAAGCAAAAAATGAGGCTCCTGCAGATTTAAAATTAAACTTTAATGAATTTAGTTTAGATGCAGACTATGAAGATACGAAGAAAGACTACGAAGCTGATTATAAAAATGTAGCGGCTGATAAGAAAATGGAAGCAAAGCTTGAAGATCATAAAACAAATGCAAAGTTTACAGGTGACGAGGCTATTACAAAATTAAGCCCACTTCTACAAGAATTAAAATTTGATAAAGACACTCCTGACCAAGAAGTAATCGATCAAGTAGTGAACGTGTTCAAACTTGATAAAGACTATCAAAAATTCGATTTAGAAGTTGTCTTCTCTGATGGAACGAAAAAAGAATACAAAAGAGAAATAAAATAACCTTGCACAGGCAAGGTTATTTTTTCGTTTCTGCTTGAAAACGTTTATAGTATGTCGATGCTGTTGCAAAATTAATTTCTATATCACGAATCAACGATGAATCTTCTTCTTTAGCTAACTTCTGTAATTTTTTCATCGCTTGCTCCGATTCATTCAAGAAACCAATATATACTTCATGTTCTTGCTCTTTCGACTTCGGCACACGAATTTCTTTACGTATATGATCAATATCTTCTAACATGCTCGTTGTTACCTTTTGCACATCTTCTTTATATGTAGCAGTCGTTATTTCCTTACCGCCCTTTTCTTTTGCTACTTCAAATAACTGCAGTGCTTTATTAATTTCTTTATTCATTTTCAAATCGTATTTTTCATGTACTGCACGGTATTCTTTCATCTCTTCTGTTTGTTCTGTAGATTGCTCTACCTTTTCTTTCAGTTCTTTCGTATCTTTATTTCCATTACATCCTGCTAGAAGGAGCATTCCTCCCATTACGGCAATACCCAAAACCTTCTTCATCTCTTCTTCTCCTTTTATCTACAACTATTACTCATTATAGTTTCTTTTATCTCCACTTGTTATTATACCGAGAACATCCTACTTTTTACACTTAAGACGACATCGTAATATATATACCAACATGTTTGTCACAGTATCGTCACTTTATACAAATAACTTTTGCAATGCTTTACTACATCACCTTACAAAACTGTATGAGGTATTTCAAAGAAATGAAAAAAAGAACTGATCCAAACATTCCCTTTGAATCAGTTCTTTTTTGTTAAGCCTCTAGATTTTGTTTTTGCTGCAGTTCAAACTGCTTCTCACTTCTTCTAGCCATAAATAGATAACATAACACTGCTCCTACTTCACAAAGCGCAATAACAACACCCATCGGTAATGCTGTATTACTTCCACCGATACCTACTAGCGGAGCAACAAGAGCCCCTGAAATAAACTGTAATAAACCTAATAAAGCTGATGCTGTTCCTGCAGCTTGCTTCTGATTTCTCATCGCTAATGAGAACCCAGTTGTTGATACAACCCCGACACTTGATACGACAAGGAATAACGAACATAAAACACCAATTAAACCTATTCCTAATACAATTGTCAGTAGTAAAGATAGACCACCAACAGCTGCGATAATAATACCCGTAACAAATAATGTCTTCTCATTTACTTTCCCCGCTAAACGACCCGTTACCTGACTAGCAATAATAATACCGATGCCGTTAATCGCAAAAAATAAACTAAATTGCTGTGGTGATGCTCCGTATATGTTCTGCAACACAAATGGTGAGCCCGAAATGTATGCAAACATTGCCGCTGTTACTAATCCTTGTGACAATGCATATCCCATAAACAGACGGTCCTTTAACAATTTCCCGTACGTCGCCAAAGTCCCTGACAAACCACCCGTTTCTCTTTCTTCAGGAGGTAATGTTTCGCGCAATACGAAAGTAGCTGAGATTAACATGAATACGCTAATTGCCCCAAGGACGATGAAGACACCGCGCCACGTTGTAAACTGTAACAATTGCCCTCCAATAATTGGTGCCAAAATAGGTGCTGCTCCGTTTACTAACATAAGCAGTGAGAAAAACTTCGTCATTTCAGAACCTGAGTACATATCTCTTACCATTGCACGTGATATAACAATTCCGGCTGATCCTGAAGCTCCTTGTAGGAAGCGCAATAACACTAATGTCCAAATAGATGGCGCAACAGCACAAAGTAAAGAAGAAGCTACATAAATAATAAGTGCAATAATAAGAGGTTTGCGCCTTCCGTAAATATCACTAATCGAACCGACAAATAATTGTCCTACTGAAAGCCCAAGTAAACAAGCTGTCAATGTAAGTTGCGCAAGGGATGCACCTGTTTGCAAGTCATCCGTTAACTTCGGTAATGAAGGCAAATACATATCAATAGATAATGGCCCAATCGCCGTAAGTGTTCCTAATACAAGAATCATCCATAACCTGTTTGCCTTTACAGGTTTATATATTTCGTGATTAACTTCATTCACTTTTTCAATTCACCCTTTCCTATACACACCGAATCGTAACAATTATAGTTACATCATAAACATACGTCAAGTACATTGCATTTTCCTCTTTCATAATGTAAAAAAAGCGATAGAAATTCTATCGCTTTACTTTTTCACATTGCTATTCGTAAATTTAGATACTGAGGCCATCGTCTCTCCCGTATCTAAATATGTAATTTGAATTGGGTCTCCTACTTCTGTAAACATAGCATATGGGAATTTCTTCACTGGTATCATAAATACCTTTTGTTCATTCTCTAAAAGTACGTACACGATTGTATTTTCACCTGATTTTTCTTTATATACACGTTGTACAATACCTTCTTTTTGCGCTTCTTTTCCTGTTGAGGTTGGTCTAAATGTATCACCATTACCGCTCATTACGTTTTTATAATTCTCAAGCGCTTCTTTCTGCGAAGAACCTGTTGCAAATATTTTTGCATTAGCAGCATATACAACTGTATGCGCACGTACTAGGCCTCCGTCATCAACAACCGGAATAATCCAAGCTGGTTTACCGTATACGTTATAAATGACAGGCATTGTCCCATGCCATTTCTCTCTCTTAAAGGAATTATCTACTACTTCTGTAGCTGCTGAACCATCCATAATCCCCTTTACTTCTTTTCCATTATAGTAATATAGCTTGCCTGTGCGTGCATCTACTAATGAATAGCCTAGAGCTGAATCTACTCCTTCTTTTGGAGAAGTAAAGTCTGTAAAATAATACAGTGTTCCATCTTTACCAAAAATCGGGGTCACGCCTTCTTTCGTTCCCCACTCAGTCGGAATTTTCATATCTGTTTGTGAGAATTTCGTATTCCAAAATCCGTGAATATATTTACCAAAGTACGTATTTAACGTAGATGCAGTCTCATGATTTAATACACCATCAACAAATTTAGGTGCCTTTCCTTTATCATATCTTTTCACTTCACCTGTTTGTGCATCTACTACGACAACACCTTCTACCTCAAATCCAGATCTTCCTGAAATAAATTCACCATACGTCATTGTATAATATGGTTTTCCTTTATCATCAACCTCAAATTTAGGTTTTCCTTTAAAGATTAAATTTGGTTCTGCTTGCCTTACCACACGCTCTAAATTATTACCAAAAAACATGCTTGGCACATATTTCATTTTATAACCGAGGTGCAGTTTCGCTTCCGCATCAGGATTCGTACCTGACATCGTTACGTACCCTGGAATTGTCTCAGCTTTACGCGCTTTAAAAAATCCTGAAACTTCAATCGGCGCTACATATAAAGCCTCGCCGTTTACCATTTGTGGCGTTAATTCTCCTAGCTCAAAATAAGCTACTTTTGGAATATCACCAAATACTTTTTTCATCTTATTCTCCGCTGTCTTTGGCGGCACTGTAAACGGCTGGTCATTTTCAGTAAATGGCTCTGAAATATCTTTCTCTACCTTAACAACAGAATCATATTTCTTTTGCGAGATTACTATATCGTGCAAATAACCAAAGTAGCCGTAACCTGCGAGTAAAATAAACATTAGAAGTCCTTTTAATGTACCTTCTAATTTCCCTATTTGATCTTGTGAAAATAAAACAAGCCCAATTAAAATTGCTACTGCAACAGAATAATGAGTAAGAATCGAATCTACTCGATCATCAATTAGCCAAAAGTATTCATAGATTGCAATACCTATCCAAAATAAAACAGGAATAACTAAAATAGATGATTTCTTACCCTTTACAATCTTCTTATCTCCCTTCTTATCCACTGCTCGAAGCTTACTACTACTTCTTGTCCATGGAATCAAAAACAAAGTAAGAATAGCTAAAACTACAAATTTCATCAAAGGCACTGTCCCCTTTTCTTTTGTATTCCCTTTTAGTATAACAAATAAAGGGTATTAAGGTGAAAATAGGAATATTTATATTTTTTTACTACTTAATACAATCCCGCTCACTACATATAGAATAGATGCAATATAAAAAATTGTACCAATCGTAAAGAAATCTACTAAATATCCCGTGGCAATAACCGCTACTGCTCCGCCAATGGATGTCCACACATGGTATTTTCCAATCTCATAACCAGCCTTTTCCTGCGCAACCTTTCGTGCTAACGAAGTCTTCTCAGTATTACGCTGCACAGCACCTAAAACGCCCATTACAATTTGAAGAATATACACATGCCAAACTTCCGTGGCAATTGGAAAGCAAAGCATTAAGATTGCCATGGACCAAGCGTATATGATTAATAATTTTTTATCACCTACTTGATCAGATACCTTCCCCACTAGTGGATATACAAGTGCTGATGTTAAAGCAAATAAGCCATACGCCCAGCCAAATTGCGAGAAGCTATTTCCAACGTTTCGAAGCAATAATATATAAAAAGGAAATACCATACTTCCTGCCATCATGATGATACTTTGCGAGGCCACAAATCTTCTATATGTCATTTCGTATACTCCCTATAAAATAAATTCACAAATCTCTCTTCTGAATCTACTTCCTTCTTTTTCTTGAGAAATTCTTCAATACGAGGATATGCCCTCTTTAACTGCTCTTTCGTTGGATAAGAATAATACGGCAAATAGTAACTACCGTTATGCTTTAAAGTAACATCAATCATCTTGCGAATGACATCCTCTGTTTTCTTTATCTCACTCTCTGAGCGTCCCTGGTTAATCAAAAGAACCAGCGCAAACATATCATCTTTCGCATAGGACAAAACTGCATTTTCATTCTTTTCCACGTAACGAATCGTAATGTTGAGTAAATTAAACTCTTCTTCATTTAATACGTTACGTAGATCATCTATATACTCTGTGAAAGCATCTATAGGCACAAAGTATTCTTGTAACACTTCGGTCCTATTTGGATTTTCATATTCCATAAAAGCACTATCTGATCTCATAACATTATTACGCGTCTCATACTTTCCATCTGTACGTTCAAAATAACCTCTTTGTATATCCCAAAATGTATTCTTTCCCCAATCACTATAACGTGATAACCCAAGTAAAAATTTCGGTACAGCTATAATATTTTCTTCCTTTAATTCACTGTACTCTTCTCTCATATTTTGATTTTGTGCCAAAGTATAATCTGTCACATACATCTCTTTTAAAAATGAATTTGGAGCAACAGAAATACGCGCTAAGTGCATACGAACATTCTCATCTCTTTTCACTTTCTCTTTGAAATAAGATACGTATTCTTTATAATCTATCATTCTCGTGTGCATTTCATATAATTCATCATCTGTTAACTTCAGCGTCACATCTAAAATAACTCCAAATAAACCGTAACCCCCAATGACATATGGAAATAACTCTGCATTTTCTTCTCTACTTACATTACGTACCGTGCCATCTGCCATTAACAATCTAAATGAATCTACTGTATCAATCAGTGCCTCATGACGAATATCACGCCCGTGTACATTTACACTTAATGAACCGCCAACAGTAAAAATATTTTGAGACTGCATGACCTGTACCGCAAGGCCATAAGGATTTATTTTCTTCTGAATATCATTCCAGGTGACACCACTTTGCACTGTAATCCGCTTCTTCTCTGGATCAAATTCTAATATTTTATTATATCCTTTCATATCGAGCATCGTGCCATTCGGATAATATGTCTGTCCTCCTTGGCTATGTTGCATGCCTGCAATGGAAATTTTCTCTCCTGAAACTTTTGCATCTCGCACTAATTTTATTAACGAGTGCTCTTCCGTAGCACTTTCAACACGTTTTATTTTTATCGGAAGCAATTTACCTACATCACTCATAATAGGATGATCAATTTGTTTTTTATACGTATGTACAGACGTTGCAAGCAAAACCGTATATGCGACAATGACCACTGCTATCTTTCTTTTTTTCAAAGGACACTCTCCTTATTAGCAACAAAAAGAGATACCCGTTCTTTCAGGTACCTCTCTTGACAGTGATTACTTTGCTGCTGGCAATTGTATTGGATCAAATTTATCATACGATGTAAACTTTGCATCCGTAATAATGTGCGCTTTATCCTCACCATTGCTACTCATAACCATATCTATCTTTGCTGATTCATATTTAAATTCTTTTGTAATAATATATTCCCCATCTATTTCTTCTATCTTTGCATTTTGGCCTTGTAGCATTTGTTTCTGCTTTTCATCCATACTAGCTAGCATACTCTCTGTCTCTTGCCCTTTTAATGCAAACTTCAGCTTATAATTATCTCCACTTTTCTCCATCTTCACTTTATTTAAAATTTCCGATGGAATCTCTAAATTATCTACCATTCCTTGAGTCGCGTTCATTCCGTTAGCATTTAATTGTTCCTCTGGTACAGACATAATTTCACCCGTATTAGGATTTTTTAACTGACCAGCAATTTTGCCACCCACATCATAAACAACAACCTCTGTACCAGAAACATTCATTTCAGAACGAGAATTTTTTTTCTTCGGCTCTAGTTGCATTTTAGCCTTTATTACATTCATCTCTGTTCCTTCAGCCTTTATTCCCACATCATATGTCATCGTTACATTTTCTTCGTTTTTAAAAGCTTCATTCGCTTTATTAAAAACATCCTTCGCTGTTAATTCCTTTTCTTTCTGCACAACTTCTTTTTTCGGTTCATCAGTCTTTTTTGTTTTCTCATTACTACACCCTACTCCTAGACCGACTGCAAGTACTAAACTTGAAATTAAAATAAATTTTTTCATAACATCCCCTCCTCCCCAAAAATAATATCATCTCTTTTCCTATGAAATCCATATAATTCTTAATATTCCTCTTTAAATTTATTTTCTATATAGCAACATGTTTGAGAAAAACTTTAAATATGTTGTAAATAATAACAACTCATTTCAGGAGGTCATTATGAAAGCTATTATTTGCACAAAGTATGGACCACCTAATGTTCTCCAGCTTCAAAATGTAGAAAAGCCTAAACCTAAAAAAAATGAAGTATTAGTTAAAATTCACGCAACAAGTGTATCGACTGGAGATTGTAGAATACGTGGCTTTAATAGCCCCCCCTTATTTTGGATTCCTATGTGGATCATATTAGGTTTCAGAAAACCGAGAAAACCTATACTTGGCGTAGAGTTATCCGGTGAAATCGAAGACATTGGAACAGATGTAACACAATTTAAAAAGGGAGATCAAGTTTTTGCATTAACAGAACTAAACCTTGGTGGTTATGCGGAATACACATGCGTGCATGAAAGTGGATTAATAGCATTAAAACCTACCAATGTGACATATGAAGAAGCTGCCGTTATTCCTTTTGGCGGAACTTCAGCATTACACTTCCTTAGAAAAGGACAGATAAAAAAAGGGCAACGAGTACTTATATACGGCGCCTCTGGGTCAGTAGGGACAGCTGCCATACAACTTGCTAAATACTTCGGGGCGACTGTCACAGCCATTTGTAGTAGTTCGAATTTCGATTTAGTAACAACATTAGGGGCAGACAACGTAATTGATTATATGAAAGAAGATTTTACTAAGCAGGGCGAGCACTACGATATTATATTTGATGCAGTTGGAAAATATAAAAAGTCTCTTTGTACAGATGCATTAATGCCTAATGGAAAATATGTATCTGTGAACGGAATGATGGCAAAGGTCAGTAAAGAAGATATGAACCTGCTAAAACAACTAGCTGAAACAGAAAAGCTAAAACCTGTTATTGATAGAACTTACCGATTAGAAGAAATTGCTGAAGCTCATAAACTTACCGATTAGAAGAAATTGCTGAAGCTCATATATATGTAGAAAAAGGACATAAAAAGGGAAACGTTTCGATTACCTTAAAATAAAATATATTCTGAAAATATTATTGACAATTCTTTTTGTACGATTTACTATTAGTACCATATTCAAAACTACATACACATACTCTTATCAAGAGTGGCGGAGGGACTGGCCCGATGATGCCCGGCAACCGAGCTTATGACGTATAAGCTAAGGTGCTAATTCCTGCAAAACGATTTTTCGTTTTGGAAGATAAGAGAGGAATCTATTTCGTCTATTCGGCACCTCTCTTATTTTTGGGAGGTGCTTTTTATTTTGGAACGTATATGAAGGGGGATTTATAGATGAAAAAGGTATTATTAAGCATTGTAAGCGGAGCAGTATTGTTATTAGGCGCATGTAGCGTGAGTTCAAATAAAGAGGTAAAAGCATTAGACGAGAAAAAGATTACTGTCGGTGTAACAGGTGGACCACATGAACAAATTTTTGAAAAGGTAAAAGAAGTTGCAGCAAAAGATGGTCTCGAAATTGATATAAAAGTATTTAATGATTATGTAGCGCCAAACGTATCATTAGATGAAAAAAGCCTTGATGTAAATAGCTACCAAACGAAATCTTATTTAGATGTATTTAAAGCTGAACGCAATATGAAATTAACTGAAGTATTTTCAACAGTAACATTCCCTATGGGCGTATATTCTAAAGATGTAAAAGATGTAAAAGATTTAAAAGAGGGCGACGCAATTGCTGTACCAAATGACCCAACAAATGAACTTCGAGCTTTAAAATTATTTGAAAAAGCAGGGGTTTTAAAAGTTGATCCAAAGGCTACAGAAAAAGCGACTGCAAAAGATGTAATTGAAAATCCAAAAAAATTAAAGATTGTCGAATTAGAGGCATCTCAATTACCAACGCAACTAAGTGAAGTGAAAGCAGCTGCAATTAACACAAACTTTGCATTAGGTGCAAAATTAAGTCCAGCGAAAGATTCTATTTTCCGCGAAGGAAAAGATTCACCATATGTGAACTGGGTTGTTGTTCGTACTGAAAATAAAGATGATGCCGTTGTAAATAAATTAAAGAAAGCTTATCAATCTAAAGAAGTAAAAGAGTTTATCGAGAAAAAATTTGATGGTTCAGTTTTACCATCTTGGTAGGAGCTGACGATAATGATTGAATTACAAAACATATCCAAAGTATTTACAACAAAAAAAGGGAATGTTGAGGCTCTTAAGTCTACTTCCCTTAAAGTAGAAAAAGGCGAGGTATTTGGAATCATTGGGTATAGTGGCGCTGGTAAAAGTACATTGATTCGATGTGTAAATTTATTAGAAAAACCAACGACAGGAAATATCATTGTAAACGAACAAGACTTAACAACGTTATCGACAAAAGAACTAGCAAAAGCGAGACAAAAAATCGGAATGATCTTTCAAGGATTCAATTTACTTAAAACTGTTACCGTTTATGAAAATATCGCATTACCGTTACGGCTTGCTGGCATTCCAAAAGCAGAAATTGAAAAAAGAGTAGAAAAGTATTTACGCATTGTCGATCTTTTTAATCGAAAAGATGCGTATCCAAGCGAACTTTCTGGTGGTCAAAAACAGCGTGTTGCAATTGCTCGTGCGCTATCACATGAACCTGAAGTGTTATTAAGTGATGAAGCAACGAGCGCATTAGATCCAGAAACAACCGATTCTATCCTTGATTTGCTATTAAAGATTAACGAAGAAATCGGAATTACGATTTTACTCATTACACATGAAATGAATGTCATCCAGCGTATATGTGACCGCGTTGCTGTTATGGAACATGGATCTGTAGTCGAAAGTGGAACTGTAAAAGATATTTTCACAAACCCACAACATGTAACAACGAAGAAATTTGTAAATAGCGCATTTGCAGCGAAAATTCCAGAAGAGGTACAGAAAGAACTACAACGTACTGGAGAAATTGTAACACTTTCATTTATTGGCACTACTTCAGGGGAACCTGCCTTAGCCGTTGCCACAAAACGTTTCCAAGTGTATCCGAATATTTTATCCGGTAATATTACGCAGTTAAAACATGAAGCATATGGGAAACTAGTCGTTCATATGCAAGGGGAACAAAATGAAATCCACCGTGCTTTATCATTTTTACAAGAGCAAGGAATCATCGTAGAAGGAGGTAGAACAGATTATGGGAAACAAGTCCTTTTTGGATGAATGGGGTAAAGTCATATGGGAAGCCACAATCCAAACCTTTCAAATGACATCTATTTCATTACTCATCTCGATCCTTATTGCACTGCCACTTGGCGTCACACTTGTTTTAACGAGACCTGGTGGGCAGCGTGAAAATAAAATCATCTATCCTATTCTTAATACGGTTATTAATGTTATTCGCTCTCTTCCATTTATCATTCTATTATTCTTTATCTTGCCTTTTACAAAGTTTCTAATGGGAACATCCATTGGCGTGCAAGGTGTTATCGTACCGCTTGTCGTCTTCACAGCCCCTTATATCGCACGTTTAATGGAGACAGCTTTACTAGAAGTCGATCGCGGTGTCATTGAAGCCTACCAAGCGATGGGAGTCTCTACTATAAAAATCATTTGGCACGTCATGGTGAAAGAAGCTCGTCCCTCCCTTGTACTTGGATTAACAATTGCAACAATTGGCTTAATTGGCGCAACAGCAATGGCTGGCCTTGTAGGGGCTGGCGGATTAGGGGATTTAGCATACCGCTTCGGACATTTACGCTACGAGCCTGAAGTAATGTATGCAACGGTCTTTATTTTAATTATCCTCGTTCAAGGATTACAATCTTTAGGGAATGGTGTTGCACGAAGACTGAAGAAAGATTAAAAAAGAAGGTATCTCACCAAGGTGAGATACCTTCTTTTTATCTTTTAAATCCACCTTCTGAATGAATAACTTGCCCAGTAATCCACTCAGCTTCTTCACTTACTAAAAATTTAATGAGTCTAGCTGCATCCCTTGGCTCACCAATTCTGCCAAAAGGAAACATCGGCTTTAACCCTTGTTTTATCTCTTCAGTCATCCATCCTGTATCGGTTGGTCCTGGATTAATTGCATTCACTGTTATTCCTAAATGAGCTACCTCTGCTGACAACGTACTAGTAAGAGCATCAATAGCTCCCTTCGTTGTCGCATAAGCTAGTTCTCCTGCCATAGGACCTTGAAATTGCCCCGAAGTCATATTCACAATTCTACCACCAGATTTCTTATCAAATCCCCGGGAAAATTGACTACTGAGCAATGTAGTCGCACGAATATTCACCATATAATGCCTATCCAATTCTTCAGCAGTCAAATTAAAGAAATCATTATTCGTAGAATACGCTGCATTATTAATTAATATATGAGGGTATCCAATTTGTTCAGTAACTCTATTTATAAGCTCTCTCGGTGCATCATTCTGAGTTAAATCTAACTCCATACTCGATACTCTAACACCTTTTTGTAATAGCTCTTCTTCTAATTGTATTTGTTCATTTTCATCAATGCCCCAAGGCATCTCTTTATCGTAAGCTGTCCAATACGTAAAAAATATATCGTATCCTGATTCAGCTAATTCTTTACAAATCGCTGCGCCTATACCATCTAGACGACTTACCCCTGTAATAACTGCTACCTTATTTTTTAATTGGTTTATCATATACTCCTCCAAATTTAAAGGACGCATATTTTATATAAGAGATATAAACTTTCCCACAAAAAAGACAGATACATAAAATAGGTATCTATCCTTACAAAAAGGATATACAAGCCAAATATGCATTCCTTGAATGATTTACAGATAACTAAATAAACCCTCGCTTATGAGAGAAAAATTCATCTATCTAGTAGTTTCTAATCATTACAAGTTCATCCACATATTGAGTCGTTGTCTCCTCTCCATATATCTCTATTCTTAGTTTACCAAAACAGATAAAATGTTACAAAAAATAAAACAATTACTCACAGCCTATCCTTGTTCACATTATATCCATTGTGAATTTTTTCACAATGGATATATAATAAACTTGTAAATACAATATTGGAGGGATTTCAATGGTTATCAATTTTTTAAGAACTGATAAACGTGCTACTTTCATATTATTACTTTTACGGCTTTACATAGGATATACATGGCTCGCTGCTGGGATAGGCAAAGTCTTCGGACAATCTTTTGACGCAAGTGGCTTTCTAAAGGGTGCTATTGCTCAAGCATCTGGTGACCACCCTGCAGTACAAAGTTGGTGGGCAGATTTTCTTCAACATTTTGTCCTTCCAAACGCAGACCTATTTAGCTTTTTAGTTCAATGGGGAGAAATTTTAGTAGGTCTAGGTTTAATTTTAGGCGGACTAACAAAAACAGCTGCATTTTTCGGAATCATAATGAATCTTTCATTTTTATTAAGTGGAACTGTTAGTGTAAACCCAAACCTGCTTATTTTGACTATGTTCATTTTAGTTGCAGGGCAGAACGCTGGACGTATTGGATTAGATGGCTCTGTTTTCCCTAAACTTTTCCGTAAAAACAACCACGGAACATATAAATTAAGTAAAACTGCGTAGTAACAGTTTACTTTTAAAATATAAATAAGAAAAAGAGCCTGAATATAGGCTCTTTTTCTTATTTATCCTAATTTAAACTTTTAACGAGCCACGAAAACCTCTGGCAGCATAGTAAGAGTCTGCTCCATTGTGGTACACGAAAACATGTCCAAAACGATAATCGCAAAATAGAGCACCACCGAGTTCTCTAATATCTGAAGGTGTTTGTACCCAACTTGATGATTTCATGTCAAAATCGCCAAGTTGTTGCAATTCCCGATATTGTTCTTCCGTTAATAGTTCAATGCCCATAGCATTGGCAACATCAATAACGTTATTTTCTGGTTTATGTTTTTTTCTTGATTCTAACGCTTCAAGATCATAACAAAGACTTCTGCGACCTTTAGGACTCTCCTTTGAACAATCATAGAAAGTATATTCGTCCTTTTCTTCATCATAACCGACAACATCCGGCTCACCGCCAGTTACTTCCATTTCGTTAAGTGACCATAATTTTTCAGCATTACCTTCTATCTTCGCTTCAACTTTAGCCCATTCAAGACCTTCATGGCGGTTCATGTTTTTCTCAAAACGAACTTGCAATACTTTCAATAACTCTTCACGTTTTTCTACTAGTAAGTCATTTTTATTCCCTGTCATATTAGTCCTCCCTAATGTATGTACTGATAGTAGTTTAAGTATATATTTTATAATAAATCATCTCAATATGAAGACCGTTTCAACCTTATGTCTTGTACAAACACCCATTACAAAGTCCTAAAACCCTCCATACTCTCTCCAAGAATATAGTGTGAAAACCACATCAAGTTCTGCTTCATAATAGCTACATGAACTCCTGGTTGGTCAGAACTATATGCCATTCCTTTAAATATAATTAATTCTGTATCAACTTCCATATCCATTAATCCTTGATATAGATCATATGCATTTGTAATTGGAATTCTTGCATCCTTTTCCCCATGTTGAATTAAGGTAGGCGTACAAGCTGATTTAATATACGTCATAGGTGATGTCTTCGTATATATCTCTGGATCATTCCATGGAGTATTTCCTAAATACATTCTAATAAAGTAAGGTATATCTGTATTTACATAATGGGTACTCCAGTTAGTGATTCCACCGCCAACTGAAATAGCTTTAAATCGACTACTAAATGTAGAACAGAAAGCTGATACATATCCACCGTTGCTCCATCCCATAACTCCTACCCTATCCTTGTCTACCATCCCTTTTTCTACTAGTTCATCCACTCCAGATATAACATCATCGTAGTCAGCAATCCCCTGTTTTCTATAGTTAGCTTTTAAAAATTCATTACCATAACCTGAACTTCCTCTGTAATTTGGTTCTAAAACGATAAAGCCTTTTTCAATAAACTGTTCAATCGGATATTTCTCATTGAAGCAGTCTGAAAATATCGGAAAAGATGCCCAAGCCGGACCGCCGTGAATTACTACTAATAAAGGATATTTTTTATTAGTGTCAAACTCTACTGGCGTTGATAAAACACCTTCTATTTCAAGATCATCGCTACTTTTCCATGAGATGATTTCCCTGTTACTTCTAAGTTTCCCTTTGAAAAAGCTATTTTCATTCGTTATTTTTTTATCGTCTAAATAGATTTCAAAGGTTTCATTTGTTATTGCCTTATTGTAGGATATATGTTTGCCATCCTTTGTTATAGAAGCATCCATTATAAAGCCATCTACTTTTTCGCTTAATATTTCCACAGTGCCATCTTCGGCTAGCAATCCAATAAGATAATTCGTTTTATTCTGCCACCTAATTAAAACCCCTTTAGCTGTCCACTGTAATGGCATAACCGTACTATCAAAATCTGTTAAAAGTTGAATTAGCTCTCCGGTATTTATATCATATATCTCTAACGTACTATCTTGTATATGGTTTCTATAGTAATCCTTCTCTCTTATGCTTGCTGTGTAACATATTTTACTGCCGTCAGGAGAAAAGCAAACACTCCCTCCCAACAACTTATTCACATTCAGCTTTTGTAGCTCTCCAGCTTTAATATGGAGTATGTATAGATCTCCATTTATATAATCTTCCATATTTGAGCTTGGTGTCGCCATAAATACAACCTTTTTACCATCATTTGAAATATCAAATTCATGGATATGAAAATCCTTACCATCCGTTAATTGATAAACAACTCTGTTCTCGTGTTCATCTGTATCACTTTGTATCACCTTTTCTATTTCAATGTAATATAAACAATTATTCTGGTGTTCCTTACCTATATGTTGAAAATCTCCATATAGGTCCTTACGTTTCTTTATCTCCTCACATTCTTTTGACTGCGTAACATAATAAAGACCCTTGCCAGTAGGACCCCATTTGAATGTACTGACTCCTTCTTTCTCATCAGTAATTTGAACCTCTCTATAACCATCTAGTGACTTAACAAATATCTGATTTTTCCCATCACCAACTGGACTAAGATATGCGATACACCTAGCATCTGGAGACCATAATGGGTGTGTACTATCTATATCCCCATTTGATAATGGGTAACTCTGCTTCTTATCTTTTTCATATATCCATACATGATTCCTATATGTATTTTCTTTCCAATCAGCCGTCTTCTTAACAAATGCTACGTTTTTACCATCATCACTTATGTTTGTACTTGATAAGGTTGGTAATGAAATAATCTCTTCTATACTTAAATATGTTTTTTCATTCACTTTAATCAATATACCCCCTTGAAATGTCCATAAATCTCTCGTCTCTTTTTGTCGTAATAAAGGAAATTGTTCACGAATACTTAAAATGATAATGGAAAATTCAGATAAATAAAAGTGAATTCGATAAAGTAAAACTTTAATCTATAGGGTTCTATCCGCTTACCAATTCTAGATGTTCTTTTTCGACACAAAAACACCCCTTTTAGATACAAATTTGTAAGTTTATTTTAAAGCTATAACTATATGTTGGTTTGGAATAAAATTTGATAAAAATGAAGTCACAAATCTTTATTTAACAACAAAAAAATCCATTTTGAAAAAACGATTGATCAAAATAGAATTACTCTTTTTAACTAAGTATGAGATTTTTATAAAAAAATTTTAATCAAAACTCACTTAGAATCTTTACTTGAAGGAATAAAGCTTCGCATCTTTTTTATGAACATCGTTAAACTAAGATAAACTTTGACTGCATCTGTAATTAATTGTAAAATATTACACATAGAAAGGTATTATAAAATAAATATAGAAGGGGTATGTTTTTTAGTTTTAAAGGGGCTAAAGCACATCTATTTTATGTTTTTAGAGGGAGAATTGAAAAATCATATGAAGAATTTCAAAAAGAGTACAGGTAAAATTTTACTAGCATCCGGATTAGTAGTTTCTATGTCAGCTTGTAGTGTAACTAGTTTATTTGGAGAAAAAGAAAAAACAAATGCTGAATCTGGTAAACAAGAAAGTAAAGAAACTACGACAGAAGGAACAAGTTCAACTAAGTCAGAAAGTAAATCATCTGAAACAAAGGAAAAATCAACTAACTCGAAAGAAGAAAGTAAAGATGTTAAGATGATTATGGTTTTACCTGAGGATTACCCACAACTTATGGTAGACATTGAAGAAGACTTATTAAGACGTCTAGATTACTATGATGCTTCTGTAAGGGATAATAAAAAGGGAAGTAAGTCAAATGAAGAGGTACGAGATAGTATTAAAGACTTAGATAAAGTATTTAATAAAATAGAGCGTATAGATGCACCAGGAAAATACAAGGAAGACCATAAGGAAATTGTAAAAGCTGTTCAAAAGTTAAAAGAGTCTTTCAAAGAAGTATCGAAGTTATTTGATTACTCTAAAACACTTAAAGATACGGATGATGCAATCATAGATAAAGCAAACAATAAATTAGATGAAGCAAAACGCATTTGGAAACCTGTATTTGATAAGTTAAAAGCGGAAGCTACGGGTGGTTCAACAACTACTTCTACAACAAGTGGTACTAGTTCTTCTAACTCACCGAGTTTATCTAGTGGTAATACAGTTAAAACATACAGTACCCAAGATAAAACTGGTATATTCAAAGGAAAAATTGATACACCAGACGAGGATTCCGCTAAGTTTAAGAATGTACAGAACAACTATAAAGACGGTACAGAGCTTGTAGGTAATTGGGGTATTGATTACGGAGACGGAGTCAAAACTACGTTAGTCCTAAAAGCAGATAAGACATTTGAAACATATGCAAATGGTTCTTATCCAAATAAAGATAATTACTTAACAGGAACATACCAAGCAGACGTTTCTTCCCATCAGTTAACGCTAATGGTGGAAAAAGGAACTCAAAATGGTCAAGAAGTGAAATTGGAAAGACCTATTTATTCATCATATGAGGTTAAAAATTTAGATGGTAAAGCATTACAGATTTTCCACATAGACGAACAAGTAACAATTTGTTATGTAAAACAATAAATAACTAAAAAAAACTCTGTAAAATGATTTTTACAGAGTTTTTTTCTTAGTTTTAATTTATTATAAACGATCAGACTTTTTTATAAACTATCAAAATTTATTTCAAACGCATACTATATTTATTAACCTACCAACGTCCTACTCAACAGTAACAGACTTAGCTAAGTTACGTGGCTTATCAACGTCACACTCGCGGTGAAGTGCTGCGTAGTATGAGATAAGTTGTAATGGAATAACTGCTACTAGCGGTGCTAGTGCTTCGTGTACAGCTGGTAATACGAAGCTGTCACCTTCCATTTCTAAGCCTTTCATTGAGATGATACATGGGTTAGCTCCGCGTGCTACTACTTCTTTCACGTTACCACGAATTCCAAGGTTTACGTGCTCTTGTGTAGCAAGTGCAATAACTGGTGTACCATTTTCAATTAAAGCGATTGTACCGTGTTTTAACTCTCCTCCAGCGAATCCTTCTGCTTGGATGTAAGAGATTTCTTTTAGTTTTAACGCGCCTTCTAATCCTACGTAGAAGTCTACGCTACGTCCGATGAAGAAACAGTTACGCGTTGTTGCTAAAAATTGTTTTGCTAATGCGTCCATTTCTTCTTTTTGATCACAAAGTTCTATCATTGCATTTGCTACAAGTCCTAGTTCGTGTGTTAAATCGAAATCAAGAACTTCACCTTTTGCTTTAGCAATATCAGCTGCTAAAATTGAAAGTACTGCAAGCTGTGCTGTGTAAGCTTTCGTTGATGCAACTGCAATTTCTGGTCCAGCGTATAACGGAAGTGTATAATCAGCTTCACGAGAAAGTGTAGAACCAGGCACGTTTGTAATTGTTAAGGCTTTATGGCCCATTTCATTTGTTTGCACAAGTACTGCACGGCTATCAGCTGTTTCACCACTTTGTGAAATGTAAATGAAGAATGGTCTTTCTGTTAATAATGGCATGTTATAAGAGAATTCACTTGCCACGTGTACTTCAACTGGCATTTTTGCAAACTTCTCGATAAATTGTTTTCCAACAAGACCTGCATGATAACTCGTTCCACATGCAATGATGTAAATACGATCGCTATCTAAAATCGCATTGCGGATGTCTTGATTTAATTCAATTTCGCCATTTTCATCTTGATACTTTTGAATTATATTACGGATTACAAGTGGTTGCTCATCGATTTCTTTAAGCATGAAATGAGGATATGTTCCCTTTTCAATATCACTTGCGTCTAATTCCGCTGTAAACGGTGCACGTTCAATCGTTTCACCTTGTAAGTTTTTAATTGTAATACTTTCTTTCGTTACAATTACGATTTCTTTATCCATTAACTCAATAAATTGATCTGTAACTTGTAACATCGCCATAGCGTCGCTTGCCACAACATTAAAGTTGTCACCAACACCTACTAATAGCGGGCTTTTGTTTTTAGCAACATAAATCATGTTTGGATTTTCAGCATCAAGTAATCCGATTGCATAAGAGCCATGTAAAAGAGATAGTGTATTACGGAACGCTTCTTCTACACTTAATCCTGTGCTCACTTGTTGTTCCATAAGCTGTACGATAACCTCTGTATCTGTTTCACTTACGAACGTTACATCTTGTAAATATTCCTTTTTCACTAATTCATAGTTTTCAATTACACCGTTATGAACTAATGTAAAGCGTTTTGATGTACTTTGATGCGGATGCGCGTTTACTTTACTTGGAACACCGTGTGTAGCCCAGCGTGTGTGTCCGATACCTACGCTTGCTGCTACGTTCTCATCTACGATTTCACGAAGTTTTGCGATACGGCCTTTTTCTTTGTATACAACAACACCGTTCTCTGCTTGTACCGCAATACCTGCTGAATCATATCCACGATATTCTAGCTTTTCTAAACCTTTTAATAAAATTTCCTTTGCATCTTGCTCTCCAATAAATCCTACGATTCCACACATGTTTAGTCGCCGTTACAAATGCTTACACTGCTCTGCGAACATGTAACGACATAGTCCGATACCATTTTTATTTATACTAAAAAACGGATTACATATTGCTAGCCCTGTAAGCTTGTAACGGCTTTCACCTTCCTCTCGATTGGGTTTAAGTCCGTATATACTTATACAGCTAGTTTTCATCCGTTCCTCTTCTCTCATCACACTTTCACCTTTGTCCACTAAGTCACCTTAATGATTTAAGTAAAAGCTTGCGGTTGTGATGAACAACCGGGAGTCATCCGCCGAAATCTCGATAAACCCCACCTCGTCAACTACACTATTTGTAGTTCTGGCGCTTTTATAATTTACAATATTTCCTTTGAGAAAAAGAACAAGACCATCTTATAACAAACATGGATAAACCGTCAATGAAATTTTTTTCATTGTCTATAAAACATATGAAAAAGGAACACTTTTTGTGCTCCTTTTTCATATAAATTCAGCTAATTATTCAGCGCCAACTTCAGCTTTCACAACTTCTACAATGCGATGTACATATGCATCACAAACTTCTTGTGTTGGTGCTTCTGCCATTACACGAATAAGTGGCTCTGTTCCAGATGGACGAACAAGAATACGGCCATCACCGTTCATTTCTTCCTCTACAACACGAATAATTTCTTTAATTTTTTCGTTTTCTAATGCTAATTTTTTATCTGTTACACGAACGTTTACTAGCAATTGTGGGAATTTCGTCATTTCTCCTGCAAGCTCAGATAATGGCTTTTTCGTCATTTTCATGATGTTTACAAGTTGAAGTGCACTTAACATTCCATCACCAGTTGTAATGTAATCAAGTAAGATAATATGGCCTGATTGTTCTCCACCTAAGTTGTAACCTCCGCGCTTCATTTCTTCCATTACGTAGCGGTCACCAACTGCTGTTTTATCACTTGTAATATTATTTGCTTCAAGTGCTTTGTAGAAACCTAAGTTACTCATAACAGTTGAAACAACTGTATTATGTTTTAATTGACCAGTTTCTTTCATATACTTCGCACAAATGAACATAATTTGATCACCGTCAACGATGTTTCCTTTTTCGTCTACAGCAATTAAACGGTCGCCATCGCCATCAAAAGCAAGTCCGATATCCGCTCCTTTTTCTTTTACCAATTCAGCTAAGCCTTCTGGATGTGTAGATCCTACACCTTCATTAATATTCATACCATTTGGAGAAGTTCCCATTGTTGAAATATCAGCTTCTAGGTCTGCAAATAAGTATGGAGCTAGAGAAGAAGTTGCACCATGTGCACAATCTAAAGCGATATGTAGGCCGGAGAAATCTTCTTCAACAGTTTGTTTAATGTACTGTAAATATTTTTGTCCACCTTCAAAGTAATCGCTCACTTGTCCAAGATTAGTACCTGTCGGACGTGGTAGTTCATCAACTTCTTTGTCTAATAAAGCTTCAATCTCAGCTTCTTGCTCATCTGTTAATTTAAAGCCGTCTGAACCAAAGAATTTAATACCGTTATCTTGTACTGGATTATGAGATGCAGAAATCATAACACCCGCTTGTGCGTCTAGTGCTTTTGTTAAATAAGCAACGCCCGGTGTAGAAATAACGCCAAGGCGCATTACTTCTGCTCCAGTTGATAATAGCCCTGCTACTAAAGCTCCTTCTAACATATGGCCAGATACACGTGTATCACGACCGATGATTACTTTTGGACGATCTGTATCTTTTGTTAATACATAACCACCAAAACGTCCAATTTTGAAAGCTAATTCAGGTGTTAACTCCTTATTTGCAACTCCGCGTACTCCATCTGTACCAAAATATTTACCCATTATGATTCGCTCCTTTTTCTTGCTCTTTTTGATTGTGATTATCTACTGTTGGTTCTTGACTCGTTTCTTTATCTTGATTTTGATTTTGGTTTTGATTCTTTTCCTGTTCTTTTTCTGAATCAGGTTCAGGATTTTTTGGTTTCTCATTTTGATTTTCTTGATCGGTGTTTGAATCCGGTTGTTGACCGTTACCCTGTACTTCTTTATCTGGTTTTTCTTTCTTCACAATAGTAACTTTAGCACTTTTTTGTTTTGGTTCTATTGAAATATTACCAGGACCACTCACTTGAATGGAAATATCTTTCGTTCCTGGAGATACATTTTGCAGATTAATTACCGCTGTTATTTGAGCAGCTGTTATTTTATCTACTATACTTGCTTCTCCTGAAATATCAACACTTATCTTTCCATCTTGCGGCGAAAGTAGCTGAGCAGTAACATCTTTAGAAAGTCCATTTTTCTGGATTGGGATACCATCAATCGTTTTTGTTTTCGTTTGTTTTGTTTTTTGCACTCCCACCGAAACCTTCACTTGATTCGGTTTTGCACTTGTTACACCCTTGGGTAATAAAACAGAGGCATCGAATGTTGTAGACTCTGTCAATTGACTAAGATCTACTTCGACCCCCTCTAGCGATTGTATATTATCCAAAATATCTTTTGGACCTGCTATCGTTACTTCTCTCGGCTCAACACTGATATTTGTAACTGCCAATCCTTCTGCTAAACTCCCCTTCTTCGTATACGTTACAGGAACAGTTTTTTCAGTATTATTGGCTGTAGTTTGCATTGCCACATTCAACGTTACACTAATCTTAGATGGACTTGTTCTTACATTTAAACGTTTTCCTTCTTTATTGTATAATGTAACTTCGGGCGTTTTTGTAACAGTTTTATTAACACCTTTTAAATCAACATACGCTTTGGCAGATGAAATACTTTCAATTTCTTCTTTCGTCCCAACTACCTCAACAGTATCCGGTTTAAGGCTTGATTTTTCTAGTGTAGCCCCCGCTGGCATCTGATCCTCATTTGATAATTTCAGATCTACATGAACATATTTTCTCGCCTTTTCATGCAGAGTAACTTTAATTGTTGATGGCTGAACTGTTCCTTTCACATCATCTGGAAGCCCGTTCGTTTTTAAAGAAATCTCATAAGTTCCTTTTGGACTATCTCGCAAATCAATCGGTATATCAAATTGTTTTTTTGCTTTTGCTGTAGCAACTGATGCTTTTGGGCCTTCTAATTTCACCTTAACGCCCTCTGCTGGAATACCACTTACAATATATTTCTCCTCATCATACTTAAGATTAATAGCATAATTAGTTAATGTTTCTTTCGTATCATTTGCAAAAGGTAATATACCTGATGTCGTATTTTTTTCAGTTAACGTCGCTGACATAAAAAGCATACACGCCAATAGTAATGAGATCCCTTTTAAAAACCAATGATTCTCCATTAACTTATCCATGACGCTTTCTCCTCCAATTCCATAAAGACGAAGAAGTCGTTTTTTCGTTTCCACTAAATTCAGCTAATAACATATCCTTCAGCTGTTCTGTCTTCAAATCACGATGCAACTTACCATTTTTCGTTAAAGAAATTTGACCAGTTTCTTCAGACACAACTACTGTAATACTATCAGTAACTTCACTAACTCCCATTGCAGCACGATGTCTAGTTCCTAATTCTTTAGAAATAAACGGACTTTCTGATAATGGAAGATAGCATGCTGCTGCTTTAATTGTACTTCCTTGCATAATTACCGCTCCGTCATGAAGAGGTGTATTTGGAATAAAAATATTAATAAGTAATTCCGATGATACGTTTGCATTCAGCGGAATACCCGTTTCCACATAATCACCCATACCGGTCTCTTTTGACAAAGTAATTAATGCACCAATTCTACGTTTCCCCATATATTCGGTTGCTTTTGCTATCGCTGTTGCAACCATTTCAGGTTCATCATCCTCATGCGTTCCAACACGCGAAAATAAGCTTCCGCGCCCTAGCTGCTCAAGTGCTCTTCGCAATTCTGGCTGAAAGATAATAATAACGGCTAAAAATCCCCACGTTAATACTTGTTCAGTTAGCCAAGATAGCGTACGCAATTCAAGGAAAATACTGATCATCTTAACGACGATAATAACTGTAATCCCTTTTAAAAGTTGAACAGCTTTCGTCCCTCGGATTATAAGAATTAGCTTATATATAATAAACCATACAATGGCAATATCTAATGCCGTACTAAGATATTTCAAAATGGTCGTATCTTCAAAAGGCATGCTATCCCTTCCTCCTACTTACGAGCAATTCTATCCATATATTGAAATATTGTTTTATGCTCTATCTGTATGTATTTCCAACAACTAGTTAATTATACCATACATGAAACAAACGACAATTACAAACAACCCCCTTTAGCTCAAATTGGTAAGATGTCAAACATTTTTATTGTACAGTATAATATAAATCATTATTATACGCCTATTTTCAAATAAAAAAAGCAACTTCTCAGTTGCTTTTCTTACATTTATTTTAGTTTTTCACCGAATAAAGAACCCATTAAAGCAACTGCTGTTGTTGCCGTTCTATTTCTCTCATCTAAAATCGTATTTACCTCAACAAATTCAGCAGATGTGATAATATCAGCTTCTGCTAACATTTCCATCGCCAAATGACTTTCACGATAAGATAGACCGCCAATTACAGGCGTTCCAACACCTGGTGCATCATGAGGATCAAGACCGTCTAAATCTAATGATAAGTGTACACCATCAGTATGAGATAAATATGCGATTGTTTCTTCCATAACAGCCGTCATCCCCATACGATCAATTTCATGCATTGAGAACACTTTAATACCTTCATTGCGAATGAAATCTTTTTCTCCTTCATCCAATGCACGCGCACCGATAATTACGACATTCTCTTTTTTCACCTTTGGATATGCTCCGTATAAATCTACAAGTGAAGAATGTCCATAACCTAAACTTGCTGCAAGTGACATACCATGAATATTTCCAGATGGTGAAGTTTCCTCTGTATTTAAATCACCGTGTGCATCATACCAAATAACGCCTAAGTTTTTATAATGTTTTGCTACACCAGCTAATGTACCGATAGCAATACTATGGTCACCACCTAATACAAGTGGAAAACGACCTTCTTCTATAATATGATCCACCTTACTTGCTAATTCATTACATACAGTTGCAACTTGTGTAAGGTTTCTTAATTTTGTATTTTCATCTATCTCTTTTTCTCTCTCTATACATATATCTCCCATATCTTTAACTTCATATCCAATTTCTTCAATTCTTTCAATTACCCCTGCATAACGGATCGCGCTCGGTCCCATATCAACTCCACGGCGCATCTGTCCTAAATCCATTGGAACTCCAATAACTGAGATTTCTTTTTTCATAGATAGTATCCCCCTTTTATGCCTTCACTAAATATTTTAAATCTTTTATATAGTCTGACTCAACTCGACATTTTTCTGTATGGATATACAATTTATTCACTTATATTCATACTGAAAACCAAATTTTAAAACTATTCTATGTATAAAGTTAACTTAATGAAACAATCGCAATCACTATTATTAAATAATAATAATAAAACACTCCTACATTTAGAAGTGTTTTTCTGATGCTATTTTCCATACTGTTGCAATATTTTTTGTTGTCATTTCAATATTTTCTTCTGCTACTTTATATGCTTCTTCTAGTGTCATCGGTCTCGTTGTAATACTAAATACCGCATCTATTCCTTTCTCGTACACAGCTGAATAATCAGGTGATACAGACCCTCCAATAGCAATTACAGGCACAGAAAAACGTTTTGCACGCCCCGCAACACCCACAGGAGCCTTTCCATATGCAGTTTGTTTATCTATTCTACCTTCACCAGTTATAATGAGATTTGCATCTTCTATATGTTTATCGAAATTTGTATAATCTAATACAATTTCAATGCCCCTCCGCAAGTCTCCCTTTAACACTGAAATAACAGCCGCTCCCATTCCTCCCGCTGCCCCTGCACCAGGTATTTCAGATACATCAAAAGATACATATCGTTTAAGCATATTCGCATAATGTTGTAAATTCTCATCTAGCTCTTTCATCATCTCTACATTTGCACCCTTTTGTCTCCCAAATATGAAAGATGCTCCCTGCATTCCGACTAATGGATTATCCACATCACATGCCGCTTCTATCTTTACCCCCTTTAAGCGGGGGTCCATTCGTGAAAAATCAATAGCAACAATCGAATGTAATGTGCCTCCAGATGGATCTATTACTTCACCCTTGTCATTTATAAATCTTACTCCTAAAGCTGCTAACATACCTGTCCCACCATCATTTGTAGCACTTCCTCCAAGTCCTAAAATTATGTACTCCACTCCTTGATCTAGCGCATGTAATATAAGTTCTCCTGTTCCTTTTGTCGTTGTAATAAGTGGGTTGCGCTTTTCAACTGGAACGTGCTGTAATCCTGATGCTGCTGCCATTTCAATAAACGCTGTCTTTTTATCTTTAGAAATGCCATAAAAAGCTTGTATACCTTCTCTAAGCGGTCCTGTCACACTAATTGATATAATTCTCCCCCCTGTAGCATCAACAAGTGATTCAACCGTCCCTTCTCCTCCATCTCCAATTGGTATTTTCACATACTCTGCATTAGGAAAAATTGCTCTAAAACCTCTTTCAATAGCTCCACATACTTCTATAGCTTTTAGGCTTTCTTTATATGAATCAGATGCAATAACAACTTTCACAATTATCTCCCCATCCCTTATTTTTACGTTTTCTTCATTTTAAACGACAAGTATAAAAGTTGTCTTTTTGAACACAAAAAAAGCTTACATCATATGATGTAAGCTTTTTTATTTAGATGGAGCCTAGCGGGATCGAACCGCTGACCTCCTGCGTGCAAGGCAGGCGCTCTCCCAGCTGAGCTAAGGCCCCTTAATTAAGCGGAAGACGGGATTCGAACCCGCGACCCCAACCTTGGCAAGGTTGTATTCTACCACTGAACTACTTCCGCAAAAATGATGAGCCATGAAGGACTCGAACCTTCGACCCTCTGATTAAAAGTCAGATGCTCTACCAACTGAGCTAATGGCTCGTAAATGGCTGGGCTAGCTGGATTCGAACCAGCGCATGACGGAGTCAAAGTCCGTTGCCTTACCGCTTGGCTATAGCCCATTAATATTTACTAGTATGGTTATCTTTTCAAAAAAATAAACCCTCTCAGGTTATTTTAAAGAAAATGGTGGAGGGGGGCAGATTCGAACTGCCGAACCCGAAGGAGCGGATTTACAGTCCGCCGCGTTTAGCCACTTCGCTACCCCTCCGACATTTTAAATATATATGGTGGAGGATGACGGGATCGAACCGCCGACCCCCTGCTTGTAAGGCAGGTGCTCTCCCAGCTGAGCTAATCCTCCAAAAGTGGTGACCCGTACGGGATTCGAACCCGTGTTACCGCCGTGAAAGGGCGGTGTCTTAACCACTTGACCAACGGGCCAAAAAAGTTTTAAACCTATTCCCAAGCTTCCAACCGGGCTTGAACCGGTGACCTCTTCCTTACCATGGAAGTGCTCTACCAGCTGAGCTATGGAAGCATAATGGCTCCGCAGGTAGGACTCGAACCTACGACCGATCGGTTAACAGCCGATAGCTCTACCACTGAGCTACTGCGGAATAATATTAGCCTGGCAACGTCCTACTCTCACAGGGACAAGGTCCCAACTACCATCGGCGCTAGAGAGCTTAACTTCCGTGTTCGGTATGGGAACGGGTGTGACCTCTCTGCCATCATTACCAGACTTTTATCATTATAAACATTTCTTTCGAAATGTCAAGAAGAAATTTTAATGCATATTCCTTCAAAACTAGATAACATTGCTACATATTATATGGTTAAGTCCTCGATCTATTAGTATTCGTCAGCTCCACATGTCACCATGCTTCCACCTCGAACCTATCA
>NZ_JAKUGG010000028.1:0-61766 GCF_022663835.1 Bacillus cereus group sp. BfR-BA-01347
GGTAATGAACTCTTGTCTTCAAACGAAAAACACCTCCAATGAATTTGCATACTTAGTATGCGAATTCAGGAGGTGTTTTTTTCATGTACCACTATTCGGGTTCACTTCAATATATACGATGTTTTTTCGGGTGTGTGTCTCAATATTTACATATTACTTTCGCGTGATGTAGAAGTAGAACAGGCCGGAGCGATAACTAATTGTCTCGGCTCAGTTTTCTTTAAGTGATTTTTGACGTTACACTTACGACGTTGAACAACCCACGCTTTAATAGGGTTTGTCAAAATAATCTTTTGCTCTTCGTTAGGGGCCTCTTCTTCAAACCTACAACTTTCGCTCCATTTATTCCATTTCATTGTAAATTTAGAAGAAGAATGATCATCTTCTTGATCAAATAAGTGCAAAAAATCCATCTCGCCAGCTAGCATTACGGTGTTGCTAGTTGCTAAAAAAGAAAAGGTCGTCCAACGTTTCTCCATGCCCTCCTACTCCTTTTTCACATATAGAGTGCCTAAAACTTAATTTACCTAAAATATGCTTGCCTTTTACCTTACACCCATAGTTTATCCAAAATGCTCTTATGCAACTATCGATTTGCCTTACAACTACCTTACATTTTTGTAAGAAACAAAAAAACCTTCACTCTATATAATGAAGGTTTCTTACTTTTTATCTATATGATCTCTCATATCATCAAGTCCAGCTTCTTTTAGCTGCGACATCATACCGTGCGAAATTGCTCCTAACACTAAAGTCATTCCAATTAATGAAATACGAATCGCAGGTACATCAATTACGTAAGCCAACAGGCCAAGAACAATTGTTAAAAGTAATGCTTTTATAAATGTTACACTTGTGTACTGTTTCTTCTTCATCATATTCACCCTTTATGGAAGCGTTTTCTTAATATGCTTATTATATCATATCATCAGATGATTTTGTCGTTATCTTTGTAAAAAATTACTATCTCCTTTGACTTTTTTCTTTCTATCCTTTACAGTCGAAATGTTCACAAGTTTTACACTGTAGGAGGACTCCAATGAATATTGAAATAAAAGACACTTTAATTTCTGAAGAACAATTACAAGAAAAAGTAAAAGAACTAGCACTTCAAATCGAAAGTGACTTTGAAGGAGAAGAAATCGTAGTCATTGCTGTATTAAAAGGATCTTTCGTATTTGCTGCTGATTTAATTCGTCACATTAAAAACGATGTAACAATCGACTTTATTTCTGCATCTAGCTACGGAAATCAAACAGAAACAACTGGAAAAGTTAAACTATTAAAAGATATCGATGTAAACATTACTGGAAAAAACGTCATTGTCGTAGAAGACATTATCGATTCTGGTTTAACACTTCATTTCCTAAAAGACCACTTCTTTATGCATAAACCAAAGGCACTAAAGTTCTGTACATTACTTGATAAGCCAGAACGTCGTAAAGTAGACTTAACAGCTGAATATGTTGGCTTCCAAATTCCAGACGAATTCATCGTTGGATACGGTATCGACTGTGCAGAAAAATATCGTAACTTACCATTCATTGCTTCAGTTGTAACGGAATAATCGTATAACTTAAAAAATCGATAGTACATAAAATGTATATCGGCGATTTTTCAAATATATCGACCGTAACTCAAATTATATCGGCGATTTTTTAAATATATCGACTTACCGACAATAACTGACAATCTTAGCGCCTTATTAATAGGAAAAAGCTGTTCTGAAATACATCGGAACAGCTCCTTACTTTCCATTACAAAAAAAAACAGGGAGAGATGAAAAATGACAAAAACAAAATTTGAAAAAGTACTCCTCATCGTAAATCCAAAAGCTGGACAAGGCGACTTACATACAAATTTAACGAAAATCGTACCACCTCTTGCCGCAGCTTTTCCTGACTTACATATCCTTCATACGAAAAAACAAGGTGATGCAACAAAATATTGCCAAGAGTTTGCTAGTAAAGTAGATTTAATTATCGTCTTTGGTGGTGACGGAACAGTATTTGAATGCACAAACGGCTTAGCACCTCTTGAAACTAGACCTACACTTGCAATCATTCCAGGCGGAACTTGCAATGACTTCTCTCGCACACTAGGCGTTCCGCAAAACATTGCAGAAGCAGCAAAACTTATCACAAAAGAACACGTAAAACCAGTTGATGTTGCAAAAGCAAATGGACAACATTTTTTAAACTTCTGGGGCATTGGACTCGTATCTGAAGTATCAAACAATATCGATGCAGAAGAAAAAGCAAAGCTTGGTAAAATCGGTTACTATTTAAGCACAATTCGAACTGTAAAAAATGCTGAAACATTCCCAGTTAAAATCACTTATGACGGACAAGTATATGAAGACGAAGCTGTTCTTGTCATGGTTGGAAACGGTGAATATCTTGGTGGTATTCCATCCTTTATTCCGAACGTAAAATGTGATGACGGAACACTTGATATTTTCGTAGTCAAATCAACAGGTATTCAAGCATTTAAAGATTACATCGGAAAAAAACTATTTGAAGACTCAAATGAAAATGACATCTTCCACGTAAAAGCGAAATCCATTCATATCGAAACAGAGGAAGAAAAAGAAGTTGATACAGATGGAGAAAGCTCGCTTCATACACCTTGTCAAATTGAATTATTGCAAGGACACTTTACGATGATTTATAATCCTGCGGTTGTGTAATAAAAAAAACGAGTGCTAGCACTCGTTTTTTCTCTTCTAATCTAGTTATATTGTTGAATCATTTCTTGTATTTCTTTCACTCTCTCTAAAGTAATTCCATTTCTTTGTTCGATCGCTAAAGGATGCTCGGTTGGCTCTAATTCAATATACGGTGCCGTTCCAACTTCTCTTATATGTACATTTGTTTTTAAATTTAATGTTTCTGGATAAAATGGTATTTCTACAGATAACCAACCAAAATAAGGATCACTATTTTCTCGGCCTCTCTCATCCCACTTTTCTAATACTTCATCATAACTTTCTTTACTAAGTGATACCCACACAGTCCATATGAAATTTTCGTGGTAATCAATGATAGGAATCTCTAAACAACCTCTAATAAAGTAATATTCATCATCCATTACGCAAAGTTCTGACGTTAAATAGAAGCGTTCCTCTCTTTCATGGAGCGCTACCTCGTAATAATAATATGGTGCTTCACTTCGGTAGCATAAAGCAAGTGTAAAACGACTCATTTGTACTTTTTCTCCAGATTTTCTTCTTCTTTTCATTTATTATTCTTTCTCCCATCTTTTTCAGTCACAATCAAACTCCACCCAATTTTCCCAGTTCGTATTAGCATCCTTATTTACAATTTCACTAGAGTATACCATAGACATACTTACCTTTCATTTTCTAATAATATTACTAAAAAATAGTAGAATGACTAGTTTGCATACTCTAGTTCTTTTTATGTACAATGAAGGAAAGAAGCACCTTCATGTAAGGGAGAGGACAAACTTTGTTCAACCAACAGTTAGTTAATTTACGCATTGATTTTGCATTTAAACAATTGTTTGGTACGAATGGTAGCGAAGATATTCTAATTGCATTTTTAAATGCTATGTTACAAGAGTCTTTAGAGTCGCCCATTGCTTCTCTACAACTAGAAGATCCACATTTACACAGGGAATATGAAGAGGATAAGTTATCTATTTTAGACATTTCAGCGACATTAAACACAGGAACAAAAGTTAATGTAGAAATACAAGCGCGACAAGAAGTCGCTTCATAATAGTGCGTATCCATAAGGATACGCTATTCTAGTTGTCAAGAATATTTCCACCCAAAACAGCGTTGCCAGTAATGGCAGGGTTGGTTGCATGAGGGAATGCATAAGGAAGCGATGAACGTACATTCAATCCGTGCTAGGGAAAGATGAGAAAGGTAAACGACAGTGAATCTTCTTAAGCTTCGTTACTACAAATCTAATGAAAGACGTTGATACATTGGAACTGCGGATTAGAAAAGTGGACTTTGTATGCTACTGAGAGACAACCTACATATCCGTCGGAGTAGAAGAAGGTACCTTCCCTCATCGTATCTATTAGAAGTGGAACTTGGTAAGCCCTATATAATCTGTACGTTGTACAGTAAGGATGTCGTAAGGCAAAATGACGTTATAGAGGGTATGGGATGTTGGAAAAAGCGAAAGTCGCAAGGTCGAAAGACAACAGGAACTCATAACTGTGCGAATAGCATCCAGGGGAAAAAAACTAATGATGCAACCCGAAAGGGTGCAGACTTCCAACAGGTCTTCAACACGAAAAAAAGCGAAAAAAAACTTCTGCCGAAAGGAAGGAATCTAGTTATGGATACAGCTCACAAGGCGTCGGCTATTCCTTCACTTACAGATTGGTTTACAATTCAATGGAAAGAAATCGAAAGGTATGTAAGGAAGTTACGACAACGAATTTTTCGTGCCAAACAACAAAACCAAAGTAGAAGAGTAAGAAAATTACAACGTCTTATGCTTCGGAGCAAAGCGAATCTATTGTTATCAATCAAAAGAGTTACACAAATAAACCGTGGGAAGCGCACAGCGGGTATTGATGGAGAACGTATATTATCACCTAGGTCTAGGGTAGCATTGTTTCATCAAATGAGTTCCCAAAATATCAAATTACATCGCCCGAGAGCAGTAAAGCGCATACACATTCCGAAGAAAAATGGAAAATTACGCCCGTTGGGCATTCCGACAGTTAAGGATAGAATTTGGCAGAATATCGTCAGAAACGCCCTGGAGCCGGAGTGGGAGGCAGAATTTGAACCCATTTCGTACGGATTCCGTCCAAAGCGTAGTGCGCATGATGCCATAGCGAATATCTTTAATAAACTAAACTCCAAAAGCAAAAAAGTTTGGGTATTTGAAGGGGATTTTGCAGGGTGTTTCGATAATCTCAATCATGAACACATCTTAGAGAAAATTCAAAACTTCCCAGCAAAAGAAATTGTTAGAAGATGGTTAGCATCTGGGTATGTAGATAATCAAGTGTTTCACCCTACAACAGCAGGTTCTCCTCAAGGAGGAGTGATTTCACCTCTCTTGGCTAATATCGCCTTACATGGTATGGAGAAAGAACTCGGTATTAGATACAGTAAGAGTAACACAAAAAGACAAGGTACTATCTATAATATTCATGTCAAATGTACAAAGGCAATGGTTCGCTACGCAGATGATTTTATCATCGCTTGTCAAACCAAAAAAGAAGCCGAATCCTTGTATCGAGAGTTAGTACCATATCTCGAGAAACGCGGAATTACATTAGCAACAGATAAAACCCATGTTACTCACATTACTGAGGGTTTTAATTTTCTAGGTTTTCATATTAAACAATATGTGCAAGACAAGAATAAATTGTTAATAAAACCGTCAAAAACAAGCATTCAAAAAGCTAAGAAGAAAATTAAAACAACTTTCCAAAACTTGAAAGGGAAACCTGTTTATACGCTATTAACAAACCTAAATTCAATAATCCGGGGGTATGTGTATTACTGGAGACATGTAGTATCGAAAAAGGTGTTTTCATCGATTGATTACTTTATATGGGGAAATGTTGTACGACATGTAAAACATTTGCATCCAAAGAAAAGTTGGAAATGGATTGTAAAACAATATTTTCGAAAACCTAAGCATGGAGGACATGATAAATGGGTTCTTACCTGTCCAAAGACACAGTATCAAATCTATAAAATGGTTTGGACCCCCATTATAAGGCATATTGGGATAAGATACAAAAACAGCCCGGATAATCCTGAACTCTCTGATTATTTTGCCAAACGAAATAAAAAAGATTTTGAGAACAATAATACGCTAACTCGAATCAAGATTGCAAAGAAACAGAAATATATCTGTCCAATGTGTGAAGAGGCTCTACAAAACGGAGAAGCACTAGAAATACATCATGAAGTTCCTAAAGTGTACGGAGGAACAAATGAATATGGTAATCTTCAACTTCTACATACATCTTGTCACATTCAACTCCATCAAAAGCATCCTATCTTTCGAGAGAGAGCATATATTTACAAGAAAGTGAACAAACATATTTCATTAACGCCTCGAGAAAGAATCCAGGTAATAGAATGGGTATGATGGATGAAGAACGACTAGCTGTTTGGGATAAAAAGAAGGCTTGAGCCGGATGTTTGGAAACGGACAAGTCCGGTTCTGAGGGGAGAAAGAGTCCGCGAGGACTCCGACTTACCCGACCTCAATAATAATCACGATATGGTTAAACGCAGTTTATATTATTGGGGAAGACTATACACATCTCAACTACAAAAAGGGATGCCCTACAGTGCACTTCACAAAACCATCACCATAAACTTACTAAACTTCGTAATGTTTTCGGAACACCCAGCCTTCCATACAACGAGCATATTATGGAATACACAACAACAAAAAATCCTGAGTGAAGACATAGAAATCCACATTATAGAAATTCCAAAGTTAACTGAACAATGGCATGAAGAAAAAGTAAATCCGTGGAAAGATCCATTTGTTCGTTGGCTTTTATTGCTTTCAGCAAATGAGGATGAGCACTTAACTAAACTATTGGAGGATATTGCTATGAACCAAGACCCTATTTTACAAAAAGCAATAAATAAATGGGAACGTATGAGTCAGGATTCTTCTTTCCGACAAGCCTATGACGCAAGGGAGAAAGTTTTAATGGATGAAGCAGCAAAATTCGCCCATGCAGAGACAGAAGGAATAAAAAGAGGAATGGAACAAGGAATTAAAAAAGGTATTGAAAAAGGCATTGAAAAAGGCATTGAAAAAGGCATTGAAAAAGGCATTGAAAAAGGCATTCAACAGGGGAAAATTCAAATGATTAAAAATATGTATGATCTTGGTATACCACTTGAAACGATTGCTAAGGCAAGTAAATTAAGTTTGCATGAGATTGAGCATATTTTAGGATATAAATAGTCATAAAACAAGAGCTTGAATAGTTTCAAGCTCTTGTTTTATCAACTCTCCTCAATATCATCCAATTGAGTCTTATAACATTCATTACACTTTGGCCTCATAGGAAGAATCCCTCTTTCATCAGGTAATAAAACCCTCAAAACTTCTCGATCCATCTCTACGAAAGACTTCATAATAATGGGATAGCCTTCAATTATATTCGTATACTCAATCCCTTTTTCAAACTTTTTTCCGCCCTTTATTTCTTCTATTACTAATCAAAATAATTCCTATTAATAGGCATCCTACTATGATTAAAATCTCCAAATATAACACTCCATGTGTGCATTTATATTTATTTTCGTTTACGTACTATTGTTATTCATATTCCATTTTAGCTAATAAACAAACGAAAGAGAACTAGGTGGATTAATGTTTACTTAAAAATAAAAAGTCCGAAACCATATAAAGTGATTTCGGACTTTTTATTTTTAAAATATTAAATTACATTTCGAACAAAAAGGAGCTGAATTTCCTCTTCTAATTTTCGTATCACATTTTGGACAATATACATATCGTTCTTCTACCTTTTGTCGTTCTATCATGTGTAAGGATACTATTTTCATACTGCACATAATTCCAATTAAGATAAGGCTAAAAATGAGTAGCACAACGCTCTTCCTTTCTTAACTACTTACCTATATTTTACCATTAAGTAAAGATAATTTTATACTTATAATCCTATCTTATCCTTCATACTGGAAGAAACTTTCTTTACTTCTATTTACTCATCAATGTGATTCTTTTTTGTCTATATAAATAAAGAATACCTGTAACTATAAAAACAATCCCGCCAAAATACACACCATACTCTATCGCAACTGCTACAATTCTTTCAATATGTTGTCCAAATAAAGAACCTAGTACGAAATAAACGAGTGTCCAAACAAAGCCTGTCGTATAAGAATACAAAGCATACGCCTTAAATGACATGTTATTCATTCCAACTAAATACGGTACGATATGTCTTACAACTGGTATGAAGTAACTTGTGACTAACGCGTACTGTCCGTATTTATCAACCATTTCTTGTGATTTTATCAAATACTTCGCTTTTTTCTTTTTCATTAATTTATGGAGTACCTTCGTGCCAAATACCTTCCCTAATATATATCCTAAAGAAAGCCCTGATACAACACCTAAATATGTTAATACAAATGAAGGAACAACACTTAATATCCCTACTGAAGATACGAAACCACCGCTCATAACAATCATTTCATCTGGAATTGGCATACCGATAATACCTAACCATAAACAGAAAAATAATGCCCAATAACCGTACTGCTCGATATAGGATAATAATTCATGTAATTCCATTATGCATATGCTCTCCTTAGCTCTTTTTTACAGCTAAAGACATACGCTGGTGGGAAATTGAGCCACACTTTCTCTAGCGTAATTTCAGGAAAGAAATGCTCTATAAAGCCTTTTTTCACAAGTGAATATTGAAATGTAATGAATTCACCATTCTCATGTATCACTTCCATCGCATTGTTTAAAATGCGCTTTGAAACTTCTTCTGGTAAAGAAGTGAAAGGTAATCCTGATAAAATGTAATCAATGCATTTTATATTGAACTCTTCCATATACTTCTTTATATTTTCAGCTGAACCGTGTACAACTATGACGTTCTGCTCATCTTTAAACTTTCTCTTTAGCTCTTTGCAAAACACTTCATTAATTTCAATAAGAAGAAATATTGTTTCCTTCTTCTTTCTCTTCATAATTTCTTTCGTAAAGACTCCTGTACCAGGACCTAACTCTACAATGCATTTCGCTCTATTAAAATCAATTACATCTACCATCTTCTTTGCTAATATTTTTGAACTTGGCGCAATTGCACCAGTATGTTTCGGATGTTTAATAAATTCATGTAAGAATGTTATGAGTTGCATGTAACCTTCTCCCCATTCGTTCAATAGTTTTTAACTTGTTTCTAAGTATAACTATCATTTCTTAATAAAAATTGAGGAAGTTTCTTAAGATTTTATGAAGAATAAAAAAACAGCTATCCCTATTACGATAGCTGTCCCTTTATTACTTCGCACTCACGATCTTATAATAAGAACGAACTGTTAAGAAGTAATATCCAATATAAATAGCGCCGTATACTCCGATACTAATTAGAAGCGGAATCATAATTTCAAATGGTAGTATGTTCCCTAAACCTTTTAATGCAAACAAGCTGTGCAGGATTCCGATTACTAGTGGAATTGCAAAGATAAAGCTTACTTGTTTTGCAATAGCTTTTTTCATTTCTTGTTTTGTAACCCCGACTTTATGAAGGACAATGTAACGATCACGGTCAGCACTTGCTTCTGTAAGCTGCTTAAAGTAAATGATTGATCCTGTCGCTAATAGGAAGACTAAACCTAAGAATAGTCCGATGAACATCATTAGTCCAGTTGCTTCCAGTCCCATATGGAAACCAGTATAGAAGTCTCTAAATGGTGGTGCCATTTCTGATACCCCAGTTGGCATCACTTTTGCTAATTTTTCCGTTAACACTTTACTGTTTCTTTCATCTTTTACATCAATATTTTTTACAATACGTGTTCCAAATGCTTGTTTCGCTTGTTCATACATTTCATCGGAAACGACAACAACTAGTTCACCTAAGTTTGTAATTGCATTATCATTTGCGGCTTGAATCGTTAATTTCTTCGTTTCATTTCCAATTTGGAATACTACTTTATTCCCTTTATATTGAGGGCTAAACTCATGCCCTTCAATATACGAACTATCATATATAATTGCTTCACCAGCAGTTACATTCACTGTTTCTGCCTCAATTTTTTTAGCAAGCTTGTTAAATTCAGATTGAGACATAAATTGATATTTCTCTGAAATCGTGTAATTCATATTAAGAATGAAATCAACTTTCTCTCCTTCAAACTTCCCTTTTACAGGAACTGTCTCAATTTCAACTTGATCTTTGATCGGATGATCTTTCTTCTCTTCTGCAAAAATCGCATTTACTTTCTTATCAAGCTCTGCATCTTTCTTCTCGTAAGAATAACTGTATGGCATAGCTGCTTTTGATTGTGTAAATGTGTTGTAATACATCGTAACTGACGTACCAACCGCTGTTAATGTTACCGCACTTAAAATAGAAATTGTCGCAAGTGACTTTGCATTTCCTTTAATACGATATAGTAGCTGTGACGTCGTTACCATATTCATACCGTTATAAAACGATGATTTATTATTTCTTGCACGTTTCAATACGAATACTGTAAAGAACATAAATAGTAAGTACGTACCTAATACTGTCGCCAGTAAAATATAAAGTGCAACTGCCATAAAGTCTGCATATTTAACGGCCTTCATGAACATTAATGCTAAGAAATAACCTGAACCAATTAAGACAACTGAAATTAATGCCATAATAACAGATCCTTTTGGCATTGCTTCTCCTTCACGTTCTGCGCGGAAAAGTTCAATTAACTTAAAGCGATAAATTAAACGATATCCTTGGAGTGATGTATATAAAATAATCACAAAGAAAATAATTGCTGTATCAATAATTGCTGCCATTGGTACTTCAAAATGAACGTTTAAATTTAATCCCATCATATTTACTAATAACTCAAGGAATAATTTTGAAAGGACACTACCGATTGCAATCCCGATTACTAATGACATTAATCCCATTAACATATTTTCATAAAAGAGCATTTTACCAATTTGTCTTTTTCGAATACCTAATAAAGAATATAGCCCAACTTCTTTTTTACGTTTACGTGTAAAGAATCCGTTCGAATATATAATGAACACTGCTACGAAAATGATAAGCATCACACTGGAAACTTGAAATGCACCACTAATCTTTTTAGAAGCTTCTGCTGCTTTTTCCATTTGTGAATTATATTGTAGTGCTTTAAATGTAAAGTAAATTACAATACTAAATATCATTGATGCAAAATATACAAAGTAGTCTTTAAAGTTCCGCTGTATGTTGCGGAGGGCAATGCTAGATAAGGTCATCAGCCATACCTCCAGAAATAGAAGACATTACGTCAACGACTTTTTGGAAGAACTGTTTACGCGTTGATTCACCGCGGTGCAATTCTTTATATAGTTCACCATCTTTAATGAAAATAACTCGTTTACAATAACTCGCCGCAAATGCATCATGCGTTACCATTAAAATTGTTGAGTTATCATATTCATTTAATGACTTCATACTTTCAAGTAAATCTGTTGCAGATTTAGAATCAAGCGCTCCAGTTGGCTCGTCTCCGAAAATCATACTTGGATTCGTAACGATTGCACGTGATGCTGCACAACGTTGCTTCTGTCCACCCGACACTTGATATGGGAACTGACTTAAAATATGATCAATACCGAATTTCTTTGAGATTTCAAGAACGCGGCGATCAATCTCACTCGCTTTCACCTTTGATAACGCAAGTGGTAAAGCGATATTCTCTTTCACTGTTAACGTATCTAATAAATTATAATCTTGGAAAATGAAACCTAAATGATCGCGGCGGAATAACGCTAACTTATCATCATTCATCTTCACAATATCTTTTCCATCAATTAAAATTTCACCGTTCGTCGCATTATCAATTGTAGAAAGAACATTTAGTAAAGTCGTCTTACCAGAACCAGAAGGTCCCATAATTCCAACAAATTCACCTTCTTTTACTTGTAAGTTAATACCTTTTAACGCTGCAAATTTATTACCACCCGTGTCATACACTTTTTCGATATTTTTTGCTTCTAACACTGTTTTCATCTCGACATCCCTCATTTCTTCTATTCTCTATTTTCAACTATATACACTCTCTACTCTTGCCACTATCGATGTTTCTTACACAAACATGACAGTTATGTAAGGCACATAAGTAAAGACATCAAAAAGTTAACATAATGAATTAAAGTACTTTGCTACTATAACATTGGGATATCATACCATCCATTCATTCTCCTTACAGGAACATTACAATTTTGTAAGGTAAAAAATGTACCTACAAAGTTGTGCACGAAATGTCGGATGGGGTTATTTCGTTCCTGTTATTCTATGTACAGAGGAGGTCATAATATGGATTCACTTAAAAATATGAATGCTGCAATGCACTATATTGAAGGTAACCTTACGAATGAAATTGATTTTAAAGAAGTTGCGAGGCTAGCTCTCTGTTCTGAGTATCACTTTAAAAGAATGTTTTCGTTTTTAGCAGGCATATCACTATCTGATTATATTCGCTGTAGACGTCTTACTCTCGCTGCCTTTGAACTAAAAAACAGCAATGTAAAAGTCATTGATGTCGCTATAAAATATGGCTACAACTCACCAGATTCATTCGCTCGTGCATTTCAAAACTTGCACGGTATAACACCTTCAGAGGTCCGAAATAGTAGCCATTCTTTGAAGGCTTATTCACCAATGACCTTCCAGTTATCCATTCAAGGAGGAAATGAAATGAATTATCGAATTGAAGAAAAAGAGCCATTTCGAATTATAGGTATTACAAAACGAGTACCAATCGTTTTCAATGGTGTAAATGAAGAAATCGCTTCTATGTGGAAGAGTTTAAACCCAGACTCCATTCAAACATTAAAGTCCCTTTCAAACATTGAACCTACTGGAATTATTAGTGCCTCTACTAATTTTTCTGAAGGGAGAATGGAGGAAAAAGGAGAACTTGATCACTATATTGGAGTAGCCACAACGAAAGATTGTCCAGAGCAATTCGCGCAACTTGAAGTCGCAGCTTCAACATGGGCTATATTTGAAGCTGTCGGTCCATTTCCTGATGCATTACAAAATGTGTGGGGACGTATTTATTCTGAATGGTTCCCTTCTTCGAACTATGAACTAGCGGAAGGACCGGAGATATTGTGGAATGAAAGTAAAGACGTATCCTCTCCGAATTTCAGAAGTGAAATATGGGTACCTGTTTTAAAAAAGTAATATAAGAGTCTAACCTTTTCAAAATAAAGAAGCTACTTTTCCTTTTTAAAGGAAAAGTAGCTCCTTTATTTTATACTTCTTCTCGACTCGTTCTTATACAAGAAAATAGTAATAATCGTAAGCACTATAATAACTACAAAAGTAAATACTCTGTAGTTCGAGATAGTAGCAGTACCAATTAATAAGGCAGGTATAACCGCCACAATTAAGCCACCAAACATACCAACAAACGATCCTATACTTTGTTTTACTACTTGAGTTTCTGATACCCAATCATAATAACCAAATCGATTATTAATGAAAATCCCCCATACTGCTGAAAATAATGAATATATTATCGGTGTTATTACGATGAAAAAAGAACTCCAAACATCTAGCTTTAACCCGATTATCAGTAATACAGCACTAATAAGTGATGCAGGTATACTCAATGAAAGATTCATAAGAATTTTACTATCATAAATCATCTTTGGCGCTATAGGCAATGATTTAATAATCCATACATTTTTTCCTTCTAAAGACAATGACACACATGTTGTACATGTCATCGAAATCGCTGCTGCAATAGCAAATGGAGCAATCTTTTGCAACAGGGGCTCAATTCCAGGATACGCTATTAATTGGCTTGGTCCTACTACAACTATGGCTAGCGAGAAAGCTAGCGCCATCACGACTCCCATTCCACTATTTATGACATACACTGTAGAAGAGAAGAAACGTGTCAGCTCTTTTTTATACAATGCGACCAATACACTCTCTTTTTTCATGCTATTAATCTCATAATTTGAAAGCATATGATAAGTGGTGATCCCTGTGTTTATTTGCTTATATTTTAACGAAAGTATTTTTACAAAAAGATAATACCAAATCACTGATATCCCCACAAATAAGATGAAAGCTACCATATCAGCATTAACAATTGCTTTTTGAAACATGTTAGCTAATGGATACACTTTAGTTAATTGCTCCGAAACAATTGCACCAATTCCGTTCATATCATTAAGGCTATATTGAGCATTTCCGTTTTTTAGCATAAAGGAACCGAATGTAATAATTACTATAAAACTTAAAATCGTAGTTATTTTATTCGTATTTTTAAATTTAGAAGCGATTGCCGTAATCGAAGCTCCAAAGATTGCTGCGATTGTTGTTGGGATTAAAGATGCGATAAACATACTGATGAACCACATAAAGTAAAAAGAAACTGATGGATTTTCATGTATACAATACACAACTCCCATTGGTAGCATGATTATGATTGAAAAGATTGTATTCAGCAAGTATAAATACAAAAATCTACTTGCAATAACAGTACTTACGCGAATCGGCAATGACATTAAAAAGTCGTAATCCTTAAAAGCAAAAATTTCTCCATTTGCCTTAAATATAGTGAAAAACAACGTTAATACACTGCTAATAACTAGTGCATAGACGGGAATAATTTCACTCATTCCTAGTTTTACCAACCCATATGCCGAAGCTCCGCAATATAACATTAACATGACACCAACTAGAGCAATAGATGCTGTCAGCAAAATCTTATTCTGCTTCTTTTTCTTATCTTTTTCGTATTTAAAGGTGTTTAAACCGAGCTGCGTTATCAACCGAATTTTCAAAAGACCTAAACTATTAGTATTCATTAGCAAGCTCCTTCATAAAGAGCTCTTCCAATGAGCCTTCCTTTATTAAAGAATTTACTTCTCCTGAAAGTGCTAATTTCCCTCTATTAATCATCGCTACTTTATTACATAACTTCTCAGCTACATCTAAAACGTGCGTAGAAAAGAAAATCGCACTTCCTTTTTCACAAAGCTCTTTCATAATACCTTTCAATACTACTGCTGCCTTTGGATCAAGACCAACGAAAGGTTCATCTAAAACTAATAATTTCGGTTTATGTAAAACCGCCGATATAATCGCTACTTTTTGTTTCATGCCGTGTGAATAAGAAGATATTAAATCCCCTAAGTACGGTGTAATCTCAAAAGCATCCCCATACTTCTGTATCTGTTCTTCCCGATCCCTCGCAGGCACTTTAAACACATCCGCAACAAAGTTCAAATATTGAATTCCTGTTAATTGCTCATATAAATCTGGATTATCAGGAATATACGCCATTACTCTCTTACATGCAATCGGATCCTTTTTTACTGAATGTCCATCAACAAAAATTTCACCCTCTTCAAAATCTATAACTCCTACTAACGACTTAATTGTTGTACTTTTCCCCGCACCGTTATGTCCAATAAATCCAAAGATATCCCCTGCTTTAACAGTAATATTCAAATGATCAACTGCTTTCTTACCGTCTTTATATGTCTTGCTAAAATTTATAATTTCTAGCATGTAAATCCCTCCAAATCACCTTTTCGATTGAATTTTCAGACCTTAAAACGAAAAATTTACTCAGTGAGCTTTTCATTATTCCCACTGAGTATTAAAATCTCTTAACACATAGAAACTATAAATATAAAATTTGACTAATATAACTCACATTTGTATTTCTTTTTTATACAAAACGTAAGAATATAAATTCGTTATAATGACAGCAACTACTATAATCCCAAGCATTATATAAGTTCTCCAATAAGCCGGAGCGAAAACACTTATAATCATAATAACTCCTAACGCCACAAATACTTTTCCGCTAAACCGATGTGTTTTCCGCCATACTTCTTCATTACTTAACGTCCATGGATTACGCATCCCGACAAAAAAGTTTGGCTTACACTGTGGTAAATAATTACCCATTACTAAAAATAAAACACCAACTAATAATTCAGGCACCCGATTAATGAATAAGTTATATCCTAATCCACTTGTAATAATATCTATATTTCCTACAAATAGTAGCAATAGTACCCCATTATTCATCATCATAAAGGCTTTAGAAAATTTCTCGTAATTTGCTTTCCTTGGATCAATCTTTGGTATCACATTTAGAAATATATATAATGCAATCATAATTCCGACCATAGAAATCATTCCGTAAAATTTAGACGAATATCCATCTACCTTACCGCCGCTCCAATGCGTTGCAATTGTATCCGGCAAATGCGGCCAAGCAAACGCCCAAGCTAAACAAGTTATAACAATTAATAAGATTGCAAAAAGATGTTTTTTCATTTCCCCTCTTCCCCCTTATTCGTAAATGTAAACACCCAAGTCAACAAATCTTGAAAGACCGTTGTGTTTAAAGAGTACACAACGAATTGCCCTTTCTTTTCATCTTGAATAAGTTCAGCACTTTTAAGTGCGCTTAAGTGGTGTGAAATACTTGGTTTTGTCATATTGAAATGTTCAGCAATCTCACCTGCGGTTAGATCGCCTTCTTTTAATAAATCTAAAATTTTTCGCCTTGTTGGATCTGCTAATGCTTTGAATGCTTGATTCAATGTCTTTCTTCCCCTCATTAATTAGACATTTAGATATTTATCTAAATGTTAAAATGATTTTAGTTAATTGTCAATTATCTATACGCCCCTTTTTATTTTGTACCCTACGCCAATTACTCTATATTGAATAAAATCTAAAGAGTACGCAGGTTAAAAAGGAAAGCAGCTCTTCTGCTTCTTTTCTTAATAATACTTTTTCTGGAACTTCTACAACAGGATCATCACTTAGTTGTTGTTTTTCAAATAAGCGCATCCTCTTCCATATGTGTTTTCTCCATTGACTAATCTGTTTGTAAACAATTCCATTCAACCAAAATAGAAACGGTCTAGATTGATCATATGTTGAAATAGATTTCCAAAGTTGAAAGTAGATTTCATTTGTATCATGCTGATTTTTAACTATAGCAAAGACGGTTTCATAGATTCTCTGACTTGTTAAGTTAAATATAAATTCAAAAGCCTCCTCATCACCTTTTAATAAGCGTTCTATCCAGGTATGTATATCTTCATTACTTGCCAAGTAGTGCCCCCTCCTTAACGATGTTCTCACTATATATTGGACGGTAAGCAAAATAAAGTTCCAAATTTCATAAAAAAATATAATACTTTTATCCATTCATATATTTAAAAGGAAAATATATTGAATTATTCCTATAATACTTTTTACTTTTCTCATTTTTAACCTATACTGTTTACTAGCTTATCTTTCAACATAATGAAAAGACTTGAAACACATGATACACTATAGCTACAATTGTTTTTTTGAGGAGGAATATACATATGTATAAAATTTTAATCGTTGAAGACGATCCAAATATTTCATCATTACTACAATCTCACATTCAAAAATACGGCTATGAAGCTGTTGTTGCAGAGAATTTCGATGATATTATGGAATCGTTTAACGCAGTGAAACCACATCTTGTTTTACTTGATGTAAACTTACCGAAATTCGATGGGTTCTACTGGTGCCGCCAAATTCGTCATGAATCTACTTGTCCTATTATTTTCATTTCAGCTCGTGCAGGTGAGATGGAACAAATTATGGCGATTGAAAGCGGTGCGGATGATTACATTACAAAGCCGTTCCACTACGATGTTGTAATGGCGAAAATTAAAGGACAATTACGCCGTATTTACGGTGATTATGCACCAAATATTTCTGAACGTATCGTTGAAGTAGAAGGTTTAAAACTATTCCCTGAACGTCCAGAAATTCATTTTGGATCTGAACAAGTTCTTTTAACGAAGAAAGAGGCAATTTTAGCAGAAATGTTATTATCTAAATTCCCTCGTACAGCGAGCCGTGAAGATTTATTAGCTGCGCTTTGGGATGACGAAAGTTTTGTTGAGGAAAATACATTAAACGTAAACATTACGCGTCTTCGTAAAAAGTTTAATGAACTTGGTATTGAGAATTCTATTGAAACAGTACGTGGACTTGGGTATCGTTTTAACGCAACTTGGAGTGAATAAGCATGAAGCTATTTTTACGTGATCATTTTGCATTTTTCCTACTGTACGTATTAAACTTCGGTATCATCTTCGTTCTTTATGATGCAGTAGATGGATTTCAAAACAATAAATTTTACTTCGTCGTTTTAAGTTTATACTTATTTATTTGTTTCCTCGCTTATCGTTACGTTCGCAATCGTAGAATGTACCATAGATTAAGTGAGCAACCAGAAAAGATGGAAGATGCGTTTATTGAAAGAGCGACTGCTCCGATGCCTCACGGTGTCAATGAACTCGTGCGTACGCAGTACCGCCTCTTCCAAAAAGAACTACAATCGTATGAAGTAAAACAACAAGAACATCAATTATTTATTAATCATTGGGTACATCAAATGAAGACACCTGTATCCGTTATGCAGCTTATGGTGCTCGAAATGGAAGATGAGCATTTGATTCCGAAATTCAAAAAAGAATTAGAACGATTAAATCAAGGACTCGATATGGCTTTATATATGGCAAGGCTAAATAACTTCCATGAAGATTTCCATGTTGAGACAATTTCATTAAAAGATACAGTAACAAAAAATATTAACGGATTAAAAGAACTATTCATTCGTAATGGTGTCTTCCCTGTTTTAGAAGTCCATTCGGATTTAAAAGTTGCTTCTGATGCGAAATGGCTAAAATTTATCATCTATCAGTTAATGACAAACGCTGTTCGTTACTCTGGGGAACGCGGAAAGAAAGTTTTCTTATCTGCTTACCGAAACGGAAAAGATATTATTTTAGAAGTTCGTGATGAAGGTGTGGGTATTCCACAAGAAGATATTCGAAGAGTATTTGAACCGTTTTACACTGGGAAAAACGGTCGTGCATTCGGAGAATCTACTGGTATGGGACTTTATATTGTAAGTAAAATTTGTGATTACTTAGGTCACTCTGTCAAACTAGATTCTGAAGTTGGTAAAGGAACGACGATTAAAATCATCTTCCACAACGCTGCAAATAATCAAGCAGAACATACGGAGAAGGTGACCGAAGCATGATCGTAACATATGTAAGCGAAATGTATGAGAACTCACTCTCATACATTTTTTGCAATACAACTACTTCTATATCTTCTAGCCGGAGGTATAATTTATGACATTTTGGCAATTTGCATTTAAAAATGTAACGCGTAATTCAAGAGCTTATTTTGCTTACTTTGTAAGTGGTTCCTTTTCCATTGCTGTTTTCTTTTCGTTTGCTGTTTACTTATTCCATCCGAAATTACAAAACTTTGACATGACCTCTGAAATTTCAGGATTAATGATATTTTCAGAAGTAGTAATTGTATTTTTCTCTTTCTTCTTTTTACTATATTCCATTGGTACTTTTTTAAAAGTTAGAAAAAAACAATTTGGTATTTTGACCATTTTAGGAATATCGAGAAAACAATTACATCGTCTTGTTTTTATGGAGAATATGTTAATCGGGGTTTTATCTATCTTTTTCGGCATGCAGTTTGGAGTTGTTTTTTCTCAATTTTTCTTATTAGTAACAGCCAAACTTACGCATATTCCAGGAATATATTTATACGGTCCTACTAAAGCGTTTATTTTAACAACTATTGTTTTCCTTAGTCTTTTTATCACTGTATCTGCATTCACACCAATGCTTATTCGTACAAAAAAAGCGGTACACCTTTTAAAAACAAATGGTGGAAAACAAAAAGAAAGAAAACCATCCATACTTGTTTCATTATTTGGTGCGATTTGTTTATTTGGTGGTTATGCGTTAGCTGGAAATCCTAAATATTTTGTATCAGTAAGCCCGCAAATCGGTGTTATATATATGGTTTCAAGTATTTTCGTTATCCCAACGCTTGTTACAGTCGGAACATATTTCTTCTTTTCACAAATTAGTTTCTTACTTATTTATATTTTAAAGAAAAAAAGGAAGTTTTATATGAAACGGATTAATATGCTTTGGATTTCGGATTTAGCGAGCCGTATTCGAACGAATATTAATATGCTTTTTATTGTAGCGATGCTATCTACTATCGCTTTCACAATGATTACGTTTCTATATGGATTCGGAAAATTTATTAAGCTAGAGGTTAATAGAACTTCTCCTTTCCCAATTTCTTATTTTTCTTATGATGCGAACCCTTTTGTTACAGAGCATTTAAATTGGCTTGAGCAACAATTACAAAAAGAGCATTTCCCTTATCAAAAAATAAAAGCTGATATATATGAAACACCACTAAAAGAAGATAAAGATATAGCTATTTATAATGACGTATACGCAATTAAGCAAAGTGACTATAACAAACTTGCAGATTCTTTACGAATGAAACAACTATTTATGGATGATAACGAAGCATATGTGCTAACAGGGACATCTTATATCACCATATTCAATGAATTTGAGCAAAGCTACAAAAGAGATTACATTACACTCTCTAGTACAAATACGAAATTACGAGTAAAAGGCTATGAGCATGTAAACGCAATCCCATCTGACTTTTCATATCAAACGATAGTGTTGCCTGATATTATCGTAAATAACTTACCTAACACCGTAAAACATATATCAGCATACAATTACAAAATTCAAAACTGGGAACAGACATATGAAATTGCTGATAATTTTATAGAAAAAGTGCAAAAAGATCGAAATAAATTCCAGTATGAAGGGCCTCTTATTCGTTCCTTTGAATCAGCAGGATCGTTATACAAAATAACATCAGGCAGTGCGGCATTCTTCCTAATCGGGACATTTTTAGGAGTTATTTTCTTCATTGGCGCTGGTAGCGTTCTTTACTTTAGAATGTATACAGACTTAACGAACGAACATGAGAAATATATAACGATTTCTAAAATTGGTGTAACAGATACAGAGATGAAACGATCTTCAACCATTCAACTTAGTATTTTATTTTTCGTTCCGTACATTATGGCATCCATTCATACAATGTTTGCAACGAAAATGCTACAAGATGTAATTGGTCTATCTTTGTTCAAAGAAGTTTCAGCCGTTCTTATTATTTTTGGATTCGTTGAAATTATCTTTTTCTTCTTCATTCGTTCACTTTATATGCAAAAATTATCACAGTATACGAATGGTTAACATATTAAAAAAGTTATCACATGAGAAGGTGGGATCTCATCCTTCCTTTTTCATGCTCATTCTAATAGGAGGTTTAGGTGAATGACATTTTGGCAGTTTGCCTTTAAAAATGTGACGCGGAACGCCAGAGCTTATTTCGCCTATTTTGTAAGCAGTGCGTTTTCCATCGCAATTTTTTTCTCATTTGCAGTTTATTTATTTCATCCTAAATTGCATATGACAGACGTGAATGTTGCTCTGAACATATTAATGACAATTTCAGAAGTTGTCATTGTATTCTTTTCGTTTTTCTTTTTACTATATTCAATCGGTACCTTCTTAAAAGTACGAAAAAAGCAATTTGGGATTTTAACAGTACTTGGCATATCTCAAAAACAATTAAAGAGACTCGTATTTCTAGAAAACATGCTAATTGGTGTTCTTTCCATCTTTTTCGGCGTTCAACTTGGACTTGTCTTCTCGCAGTTCTTTTTGTTAATTACCGCCAAAATTACACACGTACCTGGTTTATATTTATATGGGCCTACAAGTGCTATCGTTTTAACTATCATCATCTTTCTTGGGCTCTTCATTCTCGTATCATCTTTTACACCGATGCTCATTCGTACGAGAAAAGCCGTACGTCTTTTAAAAGAAGGAACAAAACAAAAAGAAAGAAAAGCATCCGTTCTTATCTCTCTATTTGGTGCGATGTGTTTAATATGTGGATATACGTTAGCCGCAAATCCGCTGTATTTTATGTCGCTAGGTGACATCATTGGGCTTTTATATGCCGTCTCTAGTATATTTGTCATCCCATCGCTTATTGCAGCTGGAACATACTTTTTCTTTTCACAAATTAGTTTTTTACTCATTCGTATATTAAAAACGCGAAGAACATTTTATATGAAGCGAATTAATATGCTTTGGATTTCTGATTTAGCAGCGCGCATTCGGACAAACATTAACATGCTCTTTATTGTAGCGATGCTATCAACACTTGCTTTTACTATGATTACATTCTTATATGGTTTTGGTAAATTTATGAAGTTCGATACAGTAAGAGAAAATCCTTTTCCTTTTACATATTTATCACATACTGAAAATACGTTAGCAGATGAACATTTAAATTGGTTAAAACAAAAGTTTAACGAAGAGCAATTTACTTATAAACAATTTAAAACGGATATATATGAAGTATCTTCAGCGGAAGAAAATTCGCAGCTCTATTATGCAATTAAACAAAGTGACTATAATGTACTTGCTAAGGCTTTAAATTGGGAAACGCTCACAGTAAATAAGAATGAATCTTATATTCTTATGAAAGACTTAGATGATCAAGTTATTGGAACGCTTCATAATAAAGACAAGAAAAATACTCTTACACTTACTCAAAACAATTTACAACTACAAGTGAAAGAATATAAAAGTTATAACCCATTCCCAAATCGCTTAATATACCAATTGCTCATACTATCTGATGAAAATGTAGAAGCATTATCCTCCGTTTCAAAACAGATGAGTGTATATAGCTTTAAAGTTAAGGACTGGGAAAAAGCTAATAACATCGGCTCGTTATTCATAGACAAAATTAATACCGACGGGAACAACATTCAAGCAGAGCACAAGCCTTTCCATGCAAGTGAAGCGAGCGATTCTCTATACACAACAAAACAAAATGTCGCTTCGTTCTTCTTAATTGGTACTTTCTTAGGTGTTATTTTCTTTATTGGTGCTGGCAGTGTCCTTTACTTCAGGATGTATACAGATTTAACAAATGAACAAGAAAAGTATGTAACGATTACAAAAATCGGTTTAACAGAAGCTGAGATGAAACGATCTGCTACAATTCAACTTGCGATTCTTTTCTTTGTTCCATACATTATGGCATCGATTCATACGATGTTTGCGACAAAGATGCTACAAGAAGTTTTACATCTCTCGTTCTTCGCTGAGATTACAGTCGTACTTATGATTTTTGGAACGGTTGAAATTTTATTTTTCCTTTTAATTCGTTCCTTTTATATGCAAAAATTATCACAACACATTAAGTTTTAAAAAGTAGAAAGGTGATTACTATGGAAGAAGTATTACACATAAAAAACGTCTCAAAAGTATATGAGGGAAAAGTCCCTCATACTGCTTTAAAAAATATAAATTTACACGTGGATAAAGGGGAATTCGTTGCCATTATGGGACCATCTGGTAGCGGGAAATCTACATTTTTAAACGTTATCTCTACAATCGATTCTCCGACTTCTGGTGATGTCGTGATTAACGGAAAAAAACCGCACACATTTCGTAGAGAGAAGTTAGCTATTTTCCGAAGACAAGAGTTAGGATTTGTTTTCCAAAACTTTAACTTACTAGATACACTAACAATCGGTGAAAATATCGTACTACCTTTAACATTAGATAATGTTCCATTAAAAGAAATGGATGAAAAGCTTGATAACATTTCAAAAAAGCTTGGAATTGATCATATTTTGGACAAGCGTATTTTTGAAGTTTCTGGAGGACAAGCACAGCGTACTGCAGTAGCACGTGCTGTTATTCATCATCCTTCACTTCTACTTGCCGATGAACCGACAGGAAACTTAGATTCAAAAGCGGCAATTGACGTAATGGAGCTATTTACGAAATTAAATAAAGAAGAAGATGCAACGATTTTAATGGTTACGCACGATCCGTTTGCAGCAAGTTATTGTAACCGTGTTATTTTCATTAAAGATGGAGAGCTTTACAATGAACTACACCGCGGATTGTACCGTGAGAAATTTTATCAAGAAATATTAGATGTTTTAGCATTATTAGGAGGAAGACGTGGATGACATTTTGGCAATTCGCATTTAAAAATGTCTCGCGTAATTCTAAAGCATATTTCGCTTATTTTGTAAGTAGTGCTTTTTCTATTATGGTTTTCTTTTCATTTACTGTATACGCGTATCATCCACGCTTACAAATTATGAATAAATTACAGGAACAAGATCCACTGATGAACTTAGCCGGCATGGCACAGTTTGTTATCGTTTTGTTCTCGTTCTTCTTTCTCTTATATTCAATCGGAACATTTTTAAATGTTCGGAAGCAGCAATTCGGCGTTTTAACTGTTCTCGGTATATCTCAAAAACAATTAAAACGTCTTTTGTTTACTGAAAATATGATTATTGGAATGCTCGCTATTTTTGCTGGTATTCAAGGCGGTCTTGTTTTTTCTAACTTTTTCTTACTCGTTACTTCTAAATTAACAAACGCAAAAGGCCTCTATTTATATTGGCCAACAGAAGCTATTATCGTAACGACAATAACTTTTATTATTTTATTTCTCATCGTATCTACGTTTACACCGATGTTTATTCGTACTCGTAAAACAACTCGATTAATTAAAAATAGTAAAAAGGAAAAAAGCGAAAAAAGACCGTCTATACTCATTTCATTATTTGCTTTAATTTGTTTAGCACTATGCTATTATATCGCTGGTTATCCGCAAGGCTATATAACAGAAAAAAATGCACAAAATGGATCTGTATTCTTAATTATGCTATCTATTTTACCGCTCGTAGTGGTAGGAACATATTTATTCTTTTCACAAACATTTCTTCTCTTTATCTTTATTTTGAAAAAGCGGAGAAAGTTTTATATGAAGCAAATAAATATGTTATGGATTTCAGATTTAGCTAACCGGACTCGTAGTAATATTAATGTACTCTTTATCGTTTCTATGCTATCTGCACTAGCATTTACGATTATTATTGGTTTATTCGCTGCTAATAACAATACAACAGCATCGGTACTAGAACGATATCCCGTCCCCTTCACTTATACATCAGAAGGTGACAATTCCCTTGAACAAAAGCATATTACTGCAATTGAAACTGAGCTTACAAATAGTAATTTTCAGTACAGAAAATATAAGTTTACAGTAGTAAAAGATACAGCTTTAAAAGAAGACATTATGCTTATGAAGATGAGTGATTATAACGCAATTGCTAAACAATTGAAAAGGCCGGAAATAACAATTGATTCTACAGAAGTGTATATTATTTCTCGCCACTCACCAGAACTTCTCAATCTCGTATCTAATCCATTTGCAAAGCATAATACGATTACACTTGGATCTAATAAAAAAGAATTTCATATTAAAGGGTTTATTAATAAAGGAATAGAACCATCCTTTGCATTCCCACATTTAGCTGTCGTACAAGATTATGTATTTGATAATATGATTCCTCATATTGAAACAACCGTAATCTATAACTACTTCGTAGAAAACTGGGAAAATGCAATCGTTCCAACAAAAAATATGTTACGTGTTATTAGTGGCGATGCACGTAAGTTCTACGAAAAGCATACAGAAGAGAACGCTCAAGTTCCTTTCTTCATATATACAGCTACGGATGAACTCATTTACGGTAAAGGGAATGCAGTTGCTCAATTCTTTATTTGGGCATTTCTTGGCTTTATCTTCTTTATCGGTGCGGCTAGCGTTTTATATTTCCGTATGTATAACGACTTAACAACTGAAAGACAAAAGTATATTACGATTACAAAACTTGGCTTAACAGAATCAGAAATGTTTCGTTCTGCAACGATTCAATTAGGAATATTATTTTTCGTTCCTTATATTGTTGCTGGTATTCATACAATATTCGCCATTAAGTTTTTACAAAGCATGTTTTCTTTCTCATTACTGAAAGAGACATGTATCGTACTCACTTTATTCGGGATTATTGAGATCATTTTCTTCTTCTTAATCCGATCTCTATATATTAATAAATTATCACAACACATAAAAATATGAATAAAATGGCCTTGTGCAATACGCACAAGGCCATTTTCAATAGTTTTTAATTAGCAGCAATATCCACCGTAGCCGCCAGCATAACCGCCGTAACCACCATAACCACAAGAACCGCCACCGCCGAAGCAGCTAGCACCGATGATGATTAATAAAATAAACAATACGATTAGAAGCGCAAAACCGCCGCCGCAACCATGTCTGCGGTTACAATCATCATGTCTGTGTTCACACTTTTCGCTCATTACCCTATTCCTCCTTTAGTATCATTCATAACAAGTTCCTCTTGTTCTAAATGAGGGGATTCCATTTATATTATGTTTTCAGGGCGAATAGGAAGCTTGGCTTACCTAAAAACGGGCTTGTTTTAGGAATTGGACTTTATTAAAAAAGGATACCTATTCAGGTATCCTTTAAAGAAACATATTCAACAAAAGAGCAAAACCGAATGCAATAAATGATAACAATGTTTCCAGCACCGTCCACGTTTTAAACGTTTCTTTTACTGTCAAACCTAAATATTCTTTTACAAGCCAGAACCCTGCATCATTTACGTGAGAAAACATTAATGAACCTGCACCGGTTGCTATAACGAGCAATTCTAAATTCACACCAGACATGTGCTGAATAACTGGTGAAACAATTCCCGCTGCTGTCGTTAACGCTACTGTTGCTGAACCTGTTGCAATTCGAATTAATCCAGCTACCATGAAAGCTAATACAATTGGTGATAACGATATATGCTCTGCCATTTGCGCAATCGCTGTTCCAACGCCACTTTCAATTAATATTTGTTTAAATCCACCGCCTGCACCGATAATTAAAATAATGGAACCGACTGGTAATAAACTTTCATCCGTTAATTTTTTAATCATCTTTTTATTAATTCCTTGTCTTATCCCAAGTAAATAAAATGCTGCGAAACATGAAATAAGTAAAGCAATTACTGGGCTTCCGATAAATACAAAAAATTCAGTCATCTTTTTCGGTAATGAAATATATGGTGCAACGACTGATAAAATCATCAATACAACTGGTAATAAAATAATAAAGAATGAAACTTTACGACTCGGTAAATCAGTTGAGACAGTCGTAACTCGAATAAGCTCTGGTTCATTTTCAGGTATAACCCTTTTATGTACCCACTTTGCAAATATCGGTCCTGCGATAATAGCTGCTGGTAGCGCGATAAGTAATGAATATAAAAGTACCTTTCCTAAGTTCGCGTTATAAATACCGATTGCTGTCATCGCACCTGGATGCGGAGGCACTAGCCCGTGAACAATAGATAATCCAGCAATGACAGGTAACGCAATTAATAATATATTTTGCTTCGTCGTTTTTCGGATGGAAATAACGAGTGGTAATAAAATGACGATCCCCACTTCAAAAAATACTGGAATCCCTATAACAAATCCTGCAAATAACATAGCCCACGGTAGTTTCTTCACACCGAAAAATCGAATAAAGAAATCTGCCACTTGCATGCTGGCCCCTGAATCGGACATCATTTTTCCTAAAATTGTACCGAGAGCTAAAATACCAACTAAATGCCCTAGTACACTACCAACACCAGATTCATAGGCAGTCACTATCTTCGTTAAATTCAATCCAGACATGATAGCTAAAAATAAACTCGCAACTGTTAAACTAATAAATGCATGCCATTTCCACCATGATACCCCTAAAATAACAATCGCAATTGCAAGTAACGTGACGATTAATAAGTATATATCCATCTCGCATTCCCCTTACTTTATAAAAAAAGAGGGCAAATACCCTCTTTTTTATACGTCATAATTCACTACATAATGCTGCATTTCTGTATTGTAGTAGCCTTCGCTATATTCAATTACTTCGCCAACTTCATCGTAAGAATAACGCATACGTTTTAATAGCGCTGTCCCCTCTTTTTCACCTAACGCTTCTGCAACGAAACTAGACGCAAGTCCAACAGCGAATTCATCTCTGAAGTTTTCTAAATGAATGCCTCGGTCCTCGACTAAATCGTAAAGCGATTGTAAATCAAAATCCGATAAATCTATACTTGCCATTTTCGCTGAGAAATAGTGCGTATAATGAATATACGGTGCATCATTTAACGTATATAAACGTTCAATACGAAAACTCTCTTTACCGAATAATTGAAATGGCACTGTTCCTTCTTCATTCTGAACGATTTCTGCTTTTAGCAATTTCTTCTGTACTTTATAGCCTTCTTCCACTAACACTTCAGTAAATTTCTTTCCCTTTGACAACTTTGTCGCAGAAGTGTTACGGATGACTTTCGTTCCTTTACCGCTTTTCTTTTCCAAATATCCTTCTTGAGCGAGTTCTTTAATCGCATTTCGCACTGTAATTTTGCTCACTTTGAACTCTTCTTCTAACTGTGGTTCGGAAGGAATATTTGTATGAATCGCATATACACCATGCAATATTCGATCACGAATAATATTTTTTATTTGTAAATATAATGGTCCTTTTTTTCTCGTTACGTTCACCGTTACACCCACTACCTTTCTACATCACCTACTGATGTCGTCATTGCCCGAAGTATATCCTTCTCTGATGACATTGGCGTATCACCGACGATTGTATGTGCAAGCATTCCAGCTGCTGACGCAAATGAAACAGCTTTCTCTGGTGCAAACTCTTCTATCTCGCCATGAATAATCCCGCTCGTATAAGCATCTCCAGCACCTATTCTATCATATACAGAAAACGTAAGTGTTTTTGCAAAAGTGAACGCACCATCTTTACATATAAATCCGCGAAGCGAGTGTGTATTATCGCTATTAATAGAGCGATGTGTACCAGCGATTGTAGCGATATGATATGTTTCAGCTGCCTTTGGAATAAGATCAACAAGTTGCGCCTCTCGCTCCGTCTTTTCTGTTTTCATTCCAAGAACAAACATCGCATCTTTTTCGTTCATCATAACGATATCAGCAAGAGCCAGCATTTCTTCATAATGTGGTTTCGCCTGCTCATACCCGTCTTCTCCCCAAAGAGATGGACGATAGTTGCAATCAAAGACGACAGTTCCTCCGTTTTCTTTCACTGCTTTCGCCAAAGATTTCATATGATGGCGCACCGTATCATTCATCGCAAGTGTAATGCCGCAAAAATGAACGATATCAATTTCCTTTGCGATTTCTTCAAATTGATACATTTCTTCACATGCCGTATTGAAGCTACTTTCTAATCGATTTGAATATGTAACGCGGCTTGCACGTGTACCAAATCCATTTTCTAAAAAGTACATACCGACATATTTGCCGCCTCTTGAAACAAGCGAGGTTTGCACACCTAACTTTTGAATGTAAGATAATGCCGCATCCCCAACCGAATTTTCCGGTAAAGTTGAAATAAGAAGCCCTTCATGCCCTAGATGAGAAAGTGCTGCTGCCACGTTCACACCTGTACCAGAAAATGAGTAATTTAATGTGTTTGCTTGCGACAACAATTCATATCCTGGTACTTGCAGGCGCATCATTACTTCGCCGAACGCTGCAATTTTCTTACGCATATTGATCAACTAACTTCTTCACGACTGCTAATAATTCACAAACATCTTCTGTTTTCGTATTGCCAGTTTCTTTATCAATAATAGAAGAGTACACGTGCGGGATAACTTGCTCTACGTTTGCTTCAAGCGCAATACGTACAATTGTTTCAAAGTTTTCCTTATCAATTCCGCCTGTTGGCTCTAATGCAAATCCTTCTTCCGCACAAGCTTTCGCAACTGCGCGATATTCTTCTTCATGAGCTAAACCTTTCATTGGGAAGTATTTCAATGAATTTCCGCCCATATCACGTACAAGTGCGATCGCTGTTTTAATTGGAACGATTGCTTTTTCTTCCCCTGCTGCACTAATTGGACCAGTAGAAATATTTACGTACCCTACTTTTCCTGTTGGTGATACTAAACTATTAATCCAGCTATCTTTTCCGCCAAGATTTGCACGTGTCGCTCCAACTGAAGGGAACACTTGGTTAATATGACTACCAGGATAATGCTTCGCAATTTCAGCTACAACTGCTGCTTGGCGATTATCTCCTGCTCCTAATCCAATTGATACAGCGTCATCAATTTCTTTTCCGTATGCTTTCATCGCTGTAACAGCTTCTTCTACTGTTGGATAATCTTTTGATAATACGCCTACTACTACATAACCTTCTGCTGCTTCAAAAATATCTTTCGCATTTTCTATATTGTTTGCTAATACATTTAATGCTACGCGGCCTTTATAAAAACGTTTTTGAATGTTTGTCATTTTAATTTCCCCCTACAATTTCTCTCAATTTTTCTTCAATCACATGTATGTCATCACCTTGAAGTGGACGTGGATCGATATCAAAGAATCCTTGTCTTACTCCGTAATCACGTGTGTAGATTGCAATTTCTCCTTCGCGTAATGCTGTCACAACGTCTTTTGCCGATTTATTTAACTCTTTTTCGTTAATATGAATACGTGCTCTAAAGATTGCTCTTCCCGCTTCATCTTGAACGATTGTTACATTTACACCGTTTAATTCTTTTAGCGGCATAAGTACTTGTAATAACTCTTTTTCTTGCTCACTCTTATCTTCTTTTACTCCGTACTCATCAAGTGCTTGAAGTAAACCAAAAGTTGTTTCTTTCCCAACTTTCATGCTTCTTCCAATGCAATGTAATTGCACTTTCAGCCACTCAATATATTTTCGTTTCCCGCCAACAATACCAGAAGTAGGCCCTTCAATTGCCTTTGAACCACTATAAATGGCAAGGTCTGCATACTTCACATATTTTTGAATATCTTCTTCAGCTGCCGCATCCACGATAAGTGGTACGTTATTTCTTTGCGCGACTTCCCATGCTTCTTCAACAGAAATCATATTTTTTTGCACGGCATGATGCGATTTCACATATAGAATCGCTGCTGTATTTTCACCAATTGCATCTTCAATATGCTCTGCTTTCCCTTCATTTGCGTAGCCAACTTCTACAAGTTTTCCTCCGCCTAAATAAATCATCGTTTCAACTGGAGCACCGTATTGAACGTTATGACCTTTTAACATGATCACTTCGTTTTTCGCGATTACCTCTTGATGAAGTCTTTCACTTTTACGGCGATTTCCTTCAGTAACGATACCAGCGATAGAAAGCGCAATTCCGCTCGATGCTGAATTCACAACGACCGCTGCCTCTGAATCTAGAATTCTTGCAATATGGTCTCCTGCTTTATCTACTAAATCAGCAATTTCCACATAATTTTGTCCCCCATGTTTCATCGCATCCATAACTGTATCTGTCGGAGCAGATACACCTAAAATACTCATTCTACCACTCGCATTAATCACTCTTTTTAATCCGTACTTAGCATTCAATGAATGACCCATTAATTACAACCCCTTTCGTATCAATTCTTCTTTCAGCAATGCGCTGATCCCCTTCTGAATCTATTAACGTAACCTTCTCATCTTTCACCGTAAATAAAGTTAAGTTTGCAATATCTCCTTCTTGAATGCGGCCAAGCTCAGGTTTTTTCAGCCATTCTGCCGCATGTTTCGTAACCGCATCAATCACTTCTTCTAGCGGATAACCTAAGTAAAGGAATTTCGAAAGAACGTGAGCCATACTATACACGGGACCGTGCACGCGATTCTTCCGGTAAATATCTGTACTAATTGTATTAAAAGCAATATCGTGACGCTTTGCGGCCTCTGCTACTTTAAAAGAAAAACTGGCATTACCATGCCCAACATCTAAATGCACACCGCGATTCACTGCATCTAGTAACACAGGTAACGGTTTGCCTTCTTCATCAAATAAATTATTTTCTTTCCCGTTTAAATAATGTGTAATGACATCATCTTTTTCTAAAAGAGGTACAACTTCCTCAATGTGAGGAGGCGCTGAACCGATATGTACCATAATCGGTAATGATGTTTCGCGAGATAAAGAGCGCGCTATATGAAGCGGTTCAATTCCACTATCACAAACGACACTTTTACTCATTCTCGCTTTTAACCCAACGATTACATCTTTATAATTTTCTACTGCTTCTATTACTTTCTCTTTATCGATCCATTCCATATTGGATAATTCATCAATTCGTTTCAAACCGATGCGAGAAATATTTAAAAAGGCAAATAAATTCGTTTTTGCCTGCTCTCTACTTTTTACTAAATCTGCAATGCGATCAGCACCGCAACTACCCGCATCAACAATTGTCGTTACCCCTTGCTTAACGCCAATTTCATCAACCTCATCGCCATACGGATCAAACTCTGGAAAAGCGTGAACATGCAAATCAATCCAACCACTCGATACGTAAGTACCAGAGTAATCAAGAACCTTTCCACCCTCACCAACACCAGCTTTCGTCACCTGTGCGATTTCATTATTTTCAATTACAATGTCAATCTCTTCCCCGTTCACACGTTTCACATTACGTAGTACGAATCGTTCTGTCATTGTACTTCCACCCTTTTCTATAAGAAGCCGTAAGAATGCGCTTACATTAAAGTTTCATTTTATGTCTCTTTCACACGTTTAGCGTAACATAAAAAAAGGAAGAAGTAAATATAACGTTATAATGTTTAAAAGTAAATCAAAAGATGCTCCTCCAAAATGCTAATAGTATAGGAATTTATATCAACGATTCGACAAGGAATATCGATTTACAGACAAGAAACGTCAATTCCTTTCTTATATAAGAAAAGGCTGTCCCAAATGGCACAGCCTTTTTCTCTATTCCTGAACCGTCACAATAACCCCATCCATATTGTTCCCGGAAATTGCATACTGCTTATTTGCTGGAACATTCACTTTCATATTCCCAGAAACTTTATAATAAGAAACAGTATATTTCTTACCTTCTACTTCAGTTGAAATCTCTTTTTCCTCTTTTAAGAACTCTAAATATTCCTCTAGTGTGAAATTCTTTTTTTGCATAATTGCGCTATGAGGTAGGCCGACATAACGGATATGCCATGGCTCATATTGAATTCCAGTAATGTTACTTTTATTTTTCGGATAACGTAATATAAAGCCATGCTTCCATACGTTCTCTTCAATCCATTTTCCTTCAGGCGCTTTCTCCATTTTCTTTTGAGTAGACCCAATGTCCAGTGATAATCCTAAATTATGTTCACTGTATCCTGCTGGAAGTGCATAATCAGATCCCATTTTTTCATATAACTGTTTTTGCTCTTCGAAATCTCTATAGCCACTACTAATCAAAAAATGGTTAATACTTTCTTTTCCAGCCGCATCGACAACGTTCAAAAACTTTTTCACAACATCCTTTGATAAACGAAGATTTCTATCAAATATTACATAGCCTCTCACTAATTCACTATTATGATTTACATTTATAATATCAGACCTAATACTATCTTTTTTTACTGGATAATCCCTGTTAACTAATAATAAATCGCCCTTATAAATTTGTTCCTTCGTAATCTCTTTCCTCTCGTTGTTTGCCGCCTTTACTAGCTCATCTTTTCCGACAATTTTAACATCGATTTCCTTTTGAAATAACGGTGATATATAAACGCCTACACATACTGTGCATGCTATAAAAAAAGAAATAAATACCCACTTTTTCATTTCTATTTCCTCCTTAACGTAACTTACATATAGAATAGAAAAAACTATTAAAATAAAAAGTGGGGTAAAGTTTAAATTTTTATTAAATTGTTACATTCTCGTCTTTTGGCAATCGTACTTCAAATATCGTTCTAACTACATTGCTTTCAGCAGAAATCGTACCGTTATGCTGCTCGACAATATTTTTAGCAATGAATAATCCAAGTCCCGTCCCGCCACGGTTCTCTGACCTTGCTTTATCACCTGTATAAAACATATCAAAAAGATACGGTAAATCTTCTTCCGGAATGCTATCTCCGTAATTCATAATTTGTACGACAACTTCTCCATTATCAACATACCCATTCATATCAACAAATTGCCCATCATATCCATAACGTACGGCATTTGTTAACAAGTTTTCAAATACTCTAGCTAGCAATTTTCCATCACCGTGCATCGGTAAATGAGGATCCACATTCAATCTTGCTTCTAAATGATGTTTTTCTAATAACGGATACAATTCCTCCTCTAGCTGTATAAGCAACTCACTTATATCAATCGGCTTTTTATCCAGCTTTAGCATGCCATAATTCATACGTGTAATTTCGAATAGCTCATCAATTAAACTTTCCAGTCTTTGCGATTTTGTATATGCAATTGTGGAGAAATGTTTAATTTGTTCTTTTGTTAAATTTTCATCTTTAAGAATTAAATCTAAATATCCTAACACGGATGTTAACGGTGTTCTTAAATCATGAGCTAAATTCACAACGAGCTGATCTTTACTACTTTCAGCAAAATCTCCTCTTTCCACCGCTTCTTTTAACTTTTCACTCGCAACATTTATTTCATGTGCGATATCTCCAAACTCATCGTTTGATGAAATGCGCACTTCATTTGAAAAATCTCCGTTCGCCAAATGATGAATCCCGCTTGAAATCTCATCAAAGTATTTTAAGTATGGTTTAGTAAGGAAGAAGAAAAACATAATGGATAGCGGGATGAAAAGAATTAAAAAGAAATTAACATCCCCAATTTGTTTTATCATGAACCGCACTTGCGCTAACGGATCCTCATAACGAACGACTAATTTGTAATAAATCCGTAACCCTTGATAAATGATATACGTTACGCCACCAGCAAATATCATACTTAACGCAAATAGCATAACCATCTTCGAACGAAAACTTCTCATCTTTTTAGACATTGAAAGTATACCCTACTCCCCACACTGTTTTTATTAACTTGTCCTTTCTTTTATCTTCTCCAAGTTTTTTCCTCAATGTACGAATATGTACCATAACTGTATTTCCGCCTTCATAATAATCATCCGCCCATACTTGCTGAAAAATATTTTCCACATTGTACACTTTCTTCGGATGGCTCGCTAATAAATATAAAATATCAAACTCTTTCGGTGTTAATTCAACTTGTTCTCCGTACACATTTACCGTTCTTCGCTCCGGATCAATAACAACTCCGCCTACCTCTAAAGCTGATTTATTCTCCGCTACTTTCGGCTGATTTAACGTAAGAAATCGGCGTAATTGTGCATTTACACGTGCAACTAATTCAATCGGTGTAAAAGGCTTCGTCATATAATCATCTGCGCCTAATACTAAACCTGTCACCTTATCAAAATCAGACGTTTTCGCACTTAAGAAAATGATTGGCATATGATGCTTCGCACGAATTTGGCGCGTCACTTCATACCCATCCATTTTCGGCATCATAATATCTAAAACCACTAAGTCGATTGGCTGCGTTTCAATAACATGAATTGCCTCTTCTCCATCAGCTGCTTTCACGACGTGGTACCCTTCTTTTTCTAAATGTATCTCAATTAAATCAGCAATTTCTGCCTCATCATCCGCTATTAAAATTGAAATGCGCTTCATTTTACTCCCCCTTTACCCCGCTATTTGCGGGCAGTAAGACTCCCACCTCAAAATTCGGGTGAATCAAAGAAGTTAGGTGGAAGATCAACTGCCCATAAAAGCCCGATTGGTTCAACTAATAATCAGTGGGGATGCCCCCACTGATTAAAGTTTCACTTTATACGCTCGATTGTAAACTAGTCTATCCAATTTGTACAATAAGAAAAGGCTACTCACGGGAGTAACCTTAGTAAATAAAATTATATCGACCGTAACTCAAATTATATTAGCGATTATTGAAATATATCGACTTACCGACAATTAACGACGAAATTCGCCCGCTATTTTAAAGACTCAATTTACCGCTCCAAAGCAAGCCGCTGCTTCGTAATCTCCGCCAGCCTTCCGCGATCTACTTCATACTCAGCTTCAACACTTTGCGGCACCATCACTTTCCCGCTCTCAAGCATCACTTCCGGCGAAATAATATCCCTCTCCCAGTGCCTACTAGAAGCAGATATATCACCTGGAATCGTAAAGTTCGGCAGTGAAGCAAGGGCAACATTTTGCGCTCGTGAAATCCCCATCTCCACCATACCGCCGCACCAAACTGGTATGTTATGCTCCATGCAATAATTATGGATTTGAACCGATTCTGTTAATCCGCCCACTCGCCCTGGTTTAATGTTCACAATTTGGCAGCTACCAAGGGTAATCGCAACGCGTACATCTTCTAAACTATGAATACTTTCATCTAAACAAATCGGCGTTTCAATTTTCTTTTGCAACTCCGCGTGATCAAGAAAATCATAATCGGCTAACGGTTGTTCAATCATCATTAATTGGAATTCATCTAGTCGTTTCAGCCTCTCCGTATCCCCTAATGTATATGCTGAATTTGCATCTGCCATTAGCGGGATATGCGGAAACTCTTTTCGAATCTCTTTCAATAATTCGTAATCATGCTCTGGCTTTATTTTCACTTTAAAACGCTCGTATCCTTCTTCTGCATACTTCTCGATTTGTTTTAACATAACTGGAATCGTATTAAGGCCAATTACAACGCCGACTTCAATTTCATGACTAGTTCCGGCAAGTACTGTCGCTAGCGATTTCTTTTGGCGCTTCGCATATAAATCCCAAACAGCCCCCTCTATTCCGGCCTTTGCCATTCGGTTTCTCTTTATATGTTGGAACAAACCAGGTACTTCATTCGGATGAGAAATCTCCGCCTTTAATAAATCCGGTAATAAAAAATCTTGAAGTACATGTAGCGCTGTCTTCACTGTTTCTTCCGTGTACCACGGTTCAGAAAACGCAACGACTTCGCCAAATCCAATGTATCCGTCCGTATCTTCTAATTCAATGACGATACTTTCACGCTTTTCATACGTCCCGTAGCTTGCAGCAAACGGGATTACGAGTGGCATTTCCGTTATATGTAGCGTCGCTTTTTTTATTTCCACCTACATCTCCTCCACTAATTGTCTTAACTCTCGTCTTAACAATTTTTTCGAAGCGTTTCGTGGTAATTCCTCTAAGAAACATGCTTTTTTCGGCACTTTATATTTCGCTAATTTCTCCTCGCAAAAATGAAGAATTTCTTCTTCTGTTACTTCTCCATTTTTTACAACAAAAGCAGCCGGTACTTGTCCCCATTTATCGTCAGTCATCCCGACCACACCTGCTTCCGCAACCATCGGATGAGAAAGCAACACTTCTTCAATTTGAGCCGGATATATATTCTCTCCGCCAGAAATAATTAAATCACTGCGTCGATCTAATACGTATAAAAATCCTTCTTCGTCTAAATAACCGAGGTCACCAGTATGAAGCCATCCGTTTTGAATTGTTTCGCGCGTCGCATCTTCGCGGTTAAAATAACCGCCTGTTACGTTTGGTCCTTTTACTACGATCTCACCTTCCGCAAATGGCGACACTACTACGCCATCTTTTTCAATACGGAGTTGGCACTGAAATAGTGGTTTTCCGGCTGATCCTACTTTCGTTAACATGTAATCAGCTGATAACGTACAAATTTGTGAAGACGTTTCTGTCATACCGTACGTTTGATATACAGGAATTCCTTTATCTACACACGTTTCTAATAGTGGTTTCGGCGCTGGTCCTCCACCAAGTAACATGCATCTTAAAGAAGATGGGTATGTCCCTTCTCCAAGTCTCTCTAATAAATCAGTCAACATTTTAGAAACGACAGAAATAATCGTAACGCCTCTCGTTTGAAGTGCTTTATGAATAAAATCAGCATCATATTTCGGAACGAGTAAAATGCGCATGCCATACATAATATTTTTCATTAAAAGAGATAGCCCGCCAACGTGGAACATCGGCATACAAGCTAACCAGCAATCGTCATCACGAAGGCCTAAGTTAAGCGCAGAGCCAACCGCGCTTGACCAGTGATTCCCGTACGTTAAAATAACGCCTTTCGGTTTCCCTGTCGTCCCAGACGTATAAATAATTGTCATCGCTTCTTCTAAAGAAAACTCTTCTTGTATAGAGGCTTCCTCTTTTGGTCCATTCATCACTTCGGCGAATGAATATACAGGAATATCTTTAGCCTCAAAATCTTGATCCGTCACTAAACAAATAACTTCAGCATCATCCATTTGCCAAAGTAGCTCTTCTCTTGAAAGACGCGTATTTAAAAGCACAGCTACTGCACCTACGTAAGATAGGGCGTGAATAACTGTAATCATCTCCATACCATTTTTCATCAGAACAGCCACCTTTTGCCCACGCTTCACTCCAACATGCGTGAGGTGTTCACAAACAGATACTACTTTTTCATGCAGCTGCATAAAAGTAACTTTCTCTTCCTCTATTTCAATTGCAGTGCGATCTGGTGTTAAAAATGCACGTTGCATTAACCAATTTGGCATCGTCTCCATCATTCATTCTCCTTTCATGAAAGAAAGAGACTTGATATGACATCAAGTCTCTTAGTTGTTTTGTTTCCGGTTAATCTCATCTAGTTACAGCGGTTAGAACAGTCGGTCGTTTCACGCCTTCCTACGAGGCAAAAAGCGCCTCTACGTCAGAAGCTCCATCCCCCTCACATTCTGAACGAGCTACTTTCGCTTTTGGTTACATCTAGCTGCGCCTCCTAGCCCCTTCCGTCTAAGAACCTTCCGCACGAGAAAGTAAAAAACACTTTCTGTGCGAAAGAACCTTAGCCAGCGGGGCTAAGCAGTCGGCTCCGCTTTTGGTTTGATCACGGGAAACGAGGGAATTGACCGAAGTCCGGACTGCGTTTTTCTTTGAATGCGTCGCGACCTTCTTTTGCTTCGTCAGTTGTGTAGTACAATAACGTTGCATCTCCAGCTAGTTGTTGAATACCAGCTAGACCGTCTGTGTCTGCGTTGAATGCAGCTTTTAGGAAGCGAAGTGCCATTGGGCTGTTTGCTAAAATTTCTTCTGCCCATTGTACTGTTTCTGCTTCAAGTTGTTCTAATGGTACTACTGTGTTTACTAAGCCCATATCAAGCGCTTCTTGTGCGTTATATTGGCGGCATAGGTACCAAATTTCGCGAGCTTTCTTGTGTCCTACCATACGAGCTAAGTAACCAGCTCCGTATCCACCGTCAAAGCTTCCTACTTTAGGACCTGTTTGTCCAAATACAGCATTGTCTGCAGCGATTGTTAAATCACATACGATATGAAGTACGTGTCCTCCACCGATTGCATAACCTGCTACCATTGCGATAACTGGTTTAGGAATTGCGCGAATTAGACGTTGTAAATCTAATACATTTAAACGAGGGATTTGGTCGTCACCTACATATCCACCATGACCGCGAACTTTTTGGTCGCCGCCAGAACAGAATGCACGTCCACCTTCACCTGTTAAAATGATAACGCCAACATTTGCATCATCACGAGCATGTGCAAAAGCGTCGATTAACTCCATTACCGTTTTAGGACGGAATGCGTTATGTACTTCAGGGCGGTTAATCGAAATCTTTGCGATACCATTGTATGTTGAATAAATAATATCTTCGTAATTGCCTTCTTTTACCCATTCAATAGCCATTACAACTACCTCCTTGTATATTTCTGATCTCCTCTATAAGTGTAACTTCATTCTTAACTGAAAAAAGCATCACTGCATAGTTTTTAGAAATCCCTTTACTATTGTATCAAACTTTTCCGGTTGTTCCACATGAATTGCATGGCCAGCACCATCAATTTTGACAAATTTCGCGTCAGAGACGCATTTTTCGATGTTTTTTAATATGCGAAAGAACTTTTCATCATGCTCCCCGTTCATTAAAAGAACAGGCATTTTTAAGTTTTGCAGCTCATTCCACCAAGAAGGCTGAGCCCCTGTTCCCATGCCGCGCAAGCTATTTGCGAGCCCTTTTGGATTGTTAGCAAGTCTTTCTTTTCGCACTGCTTCTTGTACGTTTTGTTCTAAACTTTTTTGCCTTTCAAATAGCGGAATATTTTCCCACATTGTTACAAAACTTTCGATGCCTTCTCGCTCAATTTTGTGAGCAAGTCGCTCATCTTTTTCACAGCGTTCTTCCCGCTCATCTTCCCTTTCAAGCCCAGCTGTACAATTTTCTAATAAAAGAGAATGTACATATTCTGGATATAGACATGCCATCGTAATTGCCAGTCTACCGCCCATTGAATAGCCGAGTATGTGCGCTTTTTCAATATGAAGATAATCTAGTAGTTCTTTCATTTGCAATGCTACATTTCGAATATCATAATGCGTCACATCTTCAGGGCTTTCTGTTTTTCCGTGCCCAACAATGTCTACTAAAATGACTTGAAATTGCTCGCTCCAAGAAGGAACGAAAGAACGCCACGTTTCCATGCTTCCCGTAAAACCATGAAGAAGTAGAAGTGGTTCCCCGCTTCCGACTACTTCATATTCATACGATACACCTTGCAGTGTTACGTTCATTTTGATTCACCTTGCAACGATGCAGTAATTACGTCCTGCGTTTTTGCCCATAATTTACGATGCAATGTTAAGTTTTCATCACGGTTCGTACAAATTTCTACAACGTGTAAACCTTCCGCCCTTGTTCCTTTTTGTACCTCTTCTCGGAATTGCTCCCAACCATTTACACGACTAAATGAACCGCCATACATTTTGACAACATGTTCATAATCAAGCCCAATCGGTGTTCCAAATAACGATTCGAAGTGTTCCTTTTTCTCATATTGTGGTAAGAATGAGAAAATACCGCCACCATCATTATTTACAACGACAATCGTTATATTTAATTCGTGTAATTTTGCTGCTAACAGTCCATTTAAATCGTGATAAAATGATAAATCACCAATCACTAATACAAGTGGGTCACAAATAACGCTCGCTCCTAGAGCTGTCGAAATGATTCCATCAATACCATTTACACCGCGGTTTGCCATCACATGGATGTTTTTATCCGATGTGAAGAAGAATGAGTCTGTATCACGAATTGGCATACTATTGCTCGCAAATAATGTTGCGTCTTCTGGTAATACGCGCACAATATCTGTAATAACCTTTCCTTCAAATGCAGTTTCATATGTTTCCATTTCACGAAGCGTTTCCTTCGTTTTTTCGTTTATATGTTGCCACATTCGGAACCAATCATTCTTTTTCATAACTGGCATTTTTTCTATTAATGCCTTGCAGAATTCAATGTCACTTGCTTGCACAACTTCTGTCGCAACAAGAGCTGGGTCTCTCCATTGTCCTGATTCATCGACAACGATATGAACTGCTTTCGTTTGTTTTTTTATGAACTGCGTTAACGATTTAGAAACAGGCATACCACCAAAGCGAATTAAAACATCCGGTTTCCATGTTTCTTTTAACTGTTCATTTCGTAAAAATGTATCATAACAGTCAATTACCATCGTTTTATCGTGGTGTCCGCTACGAATATTAGAAAGTGGGTCTGCTAATATAGGATAGCCAGTTTTTTCAGCTAATTCTACCGCAAACATTGCGATTTCTGCATGACTATCATCTCCACAAATAATAAGCCCCTTTTCCATATGTGAAAGGCGCCCTACAAGAGAATCTACATATTCACTCGGCATCACCGCGTTTCCTTGTTGAACTACTCCTGTATATTCACTACGCCCTTTATCCCATAAGCTTTCTAGTGAGAAATCAGGTATAAGTGGCTCGCGAACTGGAAAATTAAGATGAACAGGACCCTGCGGCGCTAAACAAGCATTTGCTATCGTGCGCTGCGTCGTCATACGAGCATAATGATACATCGTTTCACTTGCTTCTGGCAGTGCCATCTCTGTAAATTGTTTCACAAAAGTACCGTATAAATTAAATTGATTCATCGCTTGTGGTGCACCGACATCTCTTAATTCATGCGGTCTATCCGCTGTTAAGACGATAAGCGGCACTCGTGAATGGAAAGCTTCACATACAGCTGGATAGTAGTTCGCTGCTGCCGTTCCTGACGTACATAATAATGCAACCGGACGTTTTTTCGCTTTTGCGATACCGAGCGCAAAAAATCCTGCAGATCTTTCATCTACATGTAAATATGTGTTCATTCCTTCGTGTTGTTCCATTAGTAGAGCAATCGGCGTTGACCGTGAGCCTGGACTAATGACAACATCACATACATTTAGACGCGTCAGTTCATCCACGAACGCGCCTAAATAATATGATAATGCTTCTATATGATTGTTCATTTCATTAATTCCTCCAAAGCACCAAGCATCGGTCTAAACTTCAAACTTGTTTCTTCATATTCAAGTTGCGGTACTGAATCAATTACAATCCCGCAACCGGCAAATAAGGATGCCTTCTCGCCATTTAATAATCCGCAGCGAAGTGCAACCGCAAATTCACCATTTCCTTCATCATCTATCCAGCCAATCGGTGCACCATATAATCCTCTATCTAGCAATTCAACATCACGAATTAATTTCATCGCTTCTAAACGAGGTGTCCCGCCAAGAGCTGGTGTTGGATGTAATTCTTCTACCATCGTTAAAAGACTCGCATCGCCTTTTGCCTCTACAGGCGTATATAAATGAATTAAATTTTTCGTTGTTAATAAACCTGGACTTTCTGGAATATTAACGTATTCGCAGTGCTCATTTAATACCGACCTGATCATGTTCACAACATAACCGTGTTCAGCTAAATTCTTTTCATCATGAAGAAGCGCATCACTATTTCGCTTACTTTCTTCTATAGATTGACCATGACCAGTTGAACCAGCAAGACACATTGAAGTAAACTTCTCATCTTCTTTGCGAATTAATCTCTCTGGCGTCGCTCCTAAGAAGCATGCTCCTTTATAATCAAAAGAAAATACGTAACAATCCGGTTGCCCAATGCGAAGTGCTTCTAAAACAAGCGCAGAATCAATATGATGATCCATCTCTACTTTTAGCTCCCTCGCTAATACAACCTTCTGCACGTTCCCCTGCTTCATCTCATCTTGCACTTTCTCAATAGCCTTCATCCAGCCTTTCGGATCCACTTCTACTTTAGAAGTAACTGTTAATTTCGATCCTTGTAGTGCACATTTACTCTTCTCAAAAATTTTCTCTTCTAAAGAAACAATTTCGTTATAAAGAGTTTCTGCACAATCTGTTGCTGAAACGAATGTATTCATTGTTAACCATGCTTTTTCATTTTTTACAGTTAATAAAAATGCTGGTAGTGAAAATGTCGTATCATCAAATTCTTTCCATAAATCTGTTTTCTCTTTTTCTTGGTCAAATGAAAACCCGCCAAATAAAAGAGGACCTGTTCCAAATTCGTATTTTTCCCTTTGTACAAATGCTTTCTCTTTTACTTTATCCCACTCGTCACGAGCAGTTTGAAAGCGTTTGTGAGAAGCAGTTGCTATAGTGAAAACAGAACCAATTCCAGCAAATATTACATGCTGAGCTGGGTCTGCAAAATAACATCTATTTTCGAATGCAATCCTTTTTCCTGCTGCATAAAACAGAAGCGGATCCATCCAGTCTATTTGTTTTACGAAGCTCACCAATATTTTTTCATCAGTTGCACGCTTAATGGCCGCACTTAGAACTTCTTGCAAGCCTATTTGTTTCGTTTGAATCACAATTGTCTCCCCCCTATGGGCGAAAAATAGTCATAATTACGCTTGATTTTAAGATACACCTCAAACGAAAGGCCTGTCAACGTTTAGCATTTCTGAGAAATTCACCTTCTCTTCCTAGAAAATAAACGTTGACACTAAATGATGCTTTTTCTACACTTAGTTGTGTACAATATGTGACCAAAGGAGGATTCAACATGGAAATGAACGTCAAAACGAATTCCTCTCCTACGGCGCCAAAGCCAAGTAAGCAAACAGGCTGGCGCATTTGGTGGAGTTTACTACGTCCCCATACATTAACAGCAGCTTTCGTTCCTGTTTTCATCGGAACAGCCTATGCAATGCAGGTCGGAGGTATAAATCAAATACATCTCCCTCTTTTCCTTATAATGCTTCTTGCTTGTCTTCTCATTCAGGCAGCAACAAACATGTTTAATGAATACTTTGATTATAAAAGAGGGCTCGATCACGAAGGTTCAGTCGGTATCGGCGGCGCTATCGTTCGCGATGGCATTCAGCCAAAAACAGTGCTTAACTTAGCATTTGGATTTTTCGGCATCGCAATACTATTAGGTGTTTATATTTGTATGAATTCTAGCTGGTGGCTTGCTGCAATCGGTCTTGTTTGTATGACCGTTGCTTACCTTTATACAGGCGGCCCACTTCCCATTGCGTATACACCATTTGGAGAGTTAACAGCCGGATTGTTTATGGGTGTCATTATTATCGGGATTTCATTCTTTATTCAAACTGGGGCTGTAACATCGGAAGTCATTTTACTATCTATTCCAAGCTCCATTTTAATTGGTGCCATTTTACTAGCGAATAACATCCGTGACTTAGATGGCGATAAAGAAAACGGTCGTAAAACGTTAGCCATTCTCGTTGGACGTGAAAGAGCCGTTGGTGTACTCGCTTCTATGTTCATCGTTTCCTATATTTGGACAATTGCTTTAATTATCGTGGGCATCGTATCACCATGGATGCTTATCGTATTTTTAAGTGCACCGAAAGCATTTAAAGCGACGAAAGGCTTTATCGGCAAAAGCATTCCAATGGAAATGGTACCTGCGATGATAGCAACAGCAAAAACAAACACAATCTTCGGTCTCCTCATGGGAATCGGATTATTACTTGGATATTTCCTTTAAAAGGAGCTGCTAATGCGGCTCCTTTTTCATATACCAATTTCAGCTCATAATTCCTCCTCGCAACGCTCATACTATGTAAAGAAACTGAATTGTAGGAAGGTGGACGACTATGTTAACTCCACAACAAATAAATCAATTTAAATCCGTTTTAGAAAAGCAAAAACAAGAACTAGAGCAAACGATACAAACACATGAAAATGAAGATCGTGCATCTGAACGTGATTCCGTTGGGGAATTATCTAGCTACGATAATCATCCAGCTGATATGGCAACAGAGCTATATGAACGTGAAAAAGACTTCGGGCTTATTGAACTTTGGCATAAACAACTAGCGGATACGAAACATGCCCTGCAAAAAATAGAAGCAGGTACGTACGGCATTTGCGAAGTGTCTGGCGAAGAAATTCCATTTGAAAGATTGGAAGCAATGCCGACTGCTACAACATGCATCCAGCACGCGACAAATAAGTTAAATATGAATACACGACCAGTTGAAGAAGAAGTGTTATCCCCTTCTTTTCACAAGCATGATGAGGATCATTCTGTTGAGTACGATGCGGAAGATGCGTGGCAAGATGTCGCAAATTACGGAACGTCTGAAACACCGTCCGATTTAGAAAGACAAGATTCAAAAAACTATAATGGCATGTACGTGAATAGTGAAGAAAACGTAGGCTACGTGGAGGATTTTGAAAACTTTATCGGTACGGATATGTACGGGAAAAACCCACAAGTTTTCGCTACAGAAGAGCATGAAGAATATGAACAAATGCTTGATGATTTTGAAGAACGTACCTTCAAAGGTGAATTATCTTCAAATGAGTCGAGCTCCAAAGAATAAAAAAAAGCATTCCGAAAATCGGAATGCTTTTTATCGCTAGCTAATTAGTTTTTTGTAACGTTAGCAGCTTGTGGTCCACGGTTACCTTCAACGATTTCGAAAGAAACTTCTTGACCTTCTTCTAAAGTTTTGAATCCGTCACCTTGGATAGCTGAGAAGTGAACGAATACATCGTCTCCACCTTCAACTTCGATGAAACCGAAACCTTTTTCGCTGTTAAACCATTTAACTTTACCTGTTTGCATGTCATGTACCTCCTAAATAAAAATGAAACTATGAATCCACATGAAAAGGTGGATATAAAGGACATGAATGTATAACAAGCTTACAGCCTTTAATTCAACGTGCTTTATTTCCGTACCACATTATGTAGCTCAATAGTGATTTCACTATATCACGCTATATCCAAAACGTCAAATGAGAACACTTTCATTCCACCATTTTTTTATAATTTTAATATAATGTTGAATTTCCATATTCATATTTTATCCCGCCATTTGCGGACAGCTCAATTGGTGGGAGCTGATAATCAGTTTCGATACTCCCACTTTATTTAAAAATTAACAAAACTAAAGTATTCTAATCCTGTTAAATTCTGTACAATATAAGTATCTATTACATACGAGGTGAAAAAAAATGAGAGCACACGAAATCGAGTATAAGTTATACGGCGATGATATGCAGTTTGTTGAAATTGAGTTAGATCCAGAAGAAAGCGTGATCGCAGAAGCTGGCGCAATGATGATGATGGAAGATTACATAGAAATGGAAACAATCTTCGGTGATGGTTCTGGCCCATCTGGAGGTTTATTCGGAAAATTAATGGGCGCTGGTAAGCGTCTCGTTACAGGTGAAAGCATGTTTATGACTGTATTTACAAATACAGGTCACGGCAAGCGCCACGTATCATTTGCTGCCCCTTATCCAGGTAAAATTATTCCTGTAGATTTAACAGAATATCAAGGAAAAGTAGTTTGTCAAAAAGATGCATTTCTTTGTGCAGCAAAAGGCGTTTCTATCGGAATCGAGTTTACGAAAAAAATCGGAACTGGTTTCTTCGGCGGCGAAGGTTTCATCATGCAAAAACTCGAAGGTGATGGACTTGCTTTCATGCATGCAGGCGGAACTGTATATAAGCGTGAACTAAAACCTGGTGAAAAACTTCGCATCGATACAGGCTGTCTCGTTGCCATGACAAAAGACGTTAACTACGACGTCGAGTTCGTTGGAAAAGTAAAAACAGCTCTATTTGGCGGTGAGGGTTTATTCTTCGCAACGTTAGAAGGACCTGGAACAGTTTGGATTCAGTCCTTAACACTTAGCCGCTTAGCAGCACGCCTGACAAGCCCAGCAGCGCAAGGCAGCGGTGAAGGTAGTGTATTAGGTGGACTTGGTCGTTTATTAGATGGGAAAGAGTAAACTGTGCCCTTATGTGGGCATGGCAATCAACTAATAAAATAATAAAATTAAAACACCCTTGCTTGCAGTAATTGAAGTGAAAGGGTGTTTTAATTTACGTCTACAAACGAGAAAAAGCAGTTAAAATAAAGTAATAAGGTTTACTTCAGGAAAATAAGGTATATTATATTTGTTGAATAGATTCTCTTTAGAGACAAGAAAAGTAGGTGAACAAAGTGGGAAAATATCAATTGGATTCCAAAAGTCAGGTAGCTGTGGCAAAGTTTCATGAAAAACAGAAGCCTGCCAAATTTGATAAAAAGCAGCAACTTGAAAGATTGCGTACGGAGTATTTGAAAAAGAAGCAAAAACAAACAGATAAATAATATGTTTTGTTTTTCGATTTTTTCTGTATATAGTGTAAACAAACACAAGAAAATAGGTTATTTATTCATCTTCCAAATATATACAGGCCATTTTTTCAAACCTCTTACAAGCTTAGCGGGATAAAGTGAACCTTTAATCAGTGGGGTTTTGTTCATCCCTCACTGATTATCAGCTCTCACCAATCGGGCTGCCTGTTAATGCGGGATAAAGTACTGGTGAAAGTAGTATATTAGGTGGACTTGGTCGCCTTTTAGATGGAAAAGAATAAAAAAATGCCTCCAATGCAAAAAACATCGGAGGCATTTCTCTAAAGTTTATAACTATAGCACTTTATTTTTACTGTGGAGGGCTATACATTTCATTTCGAATCATATAATACTCCATCGCTTCATTAAGCCACGCCTCTTCTTCTTCCGTATAAGGAGATGGCATCATATTATTATATTGTTCTTCTACATTCTCTAATTCACCTAGAGAATACATTGTCTCTTCACCAACATACTTAAGAGTCGCCTTCATATGTTCATCAACCAATTTTTGCACTTCTGAATCCTCAATTTGTCTTCCAAATAACCTTTTCACTTCTTTTGCTAAACGCACAAATTCTTTATCAAGTGCTATGCCCTCTTCTTCTGGCTTATTATATAATCTATCAACCAACTTTTTTGATACATATCCTTCAAGCCATAAACGTTGTTCGTTTTCTTTTTGAATACTGTTAATTAGACTCATTAATATGTCACTATCCAACTCTTCATCTTCCTCAAGACATACCATTGCTCGTTCAAGTGCCTTTATCGAAACTTCAATGTGTTTTTTCTTTTCTTCAAAGGCTTTTCTTTGTTGTTCCAACGTTTCTTTTAAACTTACATTCAAACTCGGCATTTTCAGCATGAGTCGTATTTCTTCTAAACTATATCCTAATACTTTAAGACTCACTATTTTCTGTAGCTCTACTATATCTTTTTCCTTGTACACACGGTGACCAGAGCTAACATTCTTTTCAGGTTTAAGTATTCCAATTTCATCGTAATATTGTAGTGTCCGTATTGATGTGCCTGTTCTCTTTGAAAACTCACCAATTGAACAGCCTTCCTTTTTGCTCATCTTACACTCCTCCTAACAATATGTTTACAAAAACCATACTCCCTCACGTAACTGTAGGTTCAAGCACTTTTTCCAAAAGAATGAATCAAGTTCCTCACTGCATATATTAAACTATACTTTTTCTTAAGGAGGGCTTCCTTAATGCGTACTCCTTTATCCTTTGATAAAGACACTGCCATACTGTTAGCTTCTTGTTGTGAGTTAACGTATGAACAATATAAACAAAATGGCATTTTCGAAATACCAAATGGTTTTCAATATGTACAAGGGTTTCAAGGAAAGGCCATTCAAACAACAGAATGGTTCGGATTTATATTAGAATCTGAGGATACAATTATCGTTGCCTTCAGAGGCACTCAAACAGACCCAGATTGGATTATTGATTCTCTCGTCAATCAAAAACCTTATCCTTATGCTTTAAATGGCGGAAATGTCCATAACGGTTTTCTCTCTATTTATGAGTCTTGTCGTGATTCTATTATGGATATGCTCGTATCATTGCCAGCACATAAAAAACTGCTAGCTACTGGGCATAGTCTAGGTGGCGCGCTTGCCACATTACACATATTAGATGCACGTATAAATACTGCCTTCGCACAGTATGGACTTTATACATTCGCTTCTCCAAAAGTAGGAGATATCGCTTTTCGAAATTATTATAAACTACAAGTAGCTAGTAGCTTTCGTTTCGTCAATTTGTTCGATGTCGTTCCACTTCTCCCTCCCCGAAATATAAATTTTAATGATCATGATTGGGAGTATGCACACGTCCATCACAACATGACATTTACAAAAAACACAAAATCCATTACAAATAATCATTCCATTACAACATACAAAACATGTCTGACTTCTCATTTTTAACCAGTAAACAATTGGAAATAAAATATTCGTATACTATAATAATGTATGAAGTTATTTTTGGATGAGGGGACCTTACATGTTAAAATTTATCTTAGCATTTTTTCTTATTGTAATTTTTACGGTTACAGGTTTCTTTACATTTTCATACTTTGCGACAGGAGAGTATGATGGGGCAGGTATCATATATACCACTGTTCCATTTCTTTCTTAAGCAAAATAAATAAAACGAGCTTAATTTTATTAAGCCCGTTTTATTTATTAATATCCATTTTTGTTGGTAAATCGATAATATATCTCCCAATATAGCAACCTCTTTAAAACTGTTTAACTGCATTACCGATATCCCAAATTTCATTACTATACTGCAAAATCGTTCGATCGCTCGCAAAATGACCAGACTGTGCAATATTTAAAATCGACATTTCTAGCCACTTCGTTCGGTTCTCATAAGCTCTACCGACAGCTTCTTGCCTTTCCGCATATGGACCAAAATCTCGCAGAACGAAATATTCATCATTTTGAATAACGAGAGAATCGTAAATCGCCTCAAATTCAGCACCCGATTGTGCAAAGAAACCATTCGTTAATTGATCAACTACTTTTTTAATGTGCCTATTGTGGTGATAATAATCACTTGCACGATATCCACCATTTTGATAGTAATGAAGAACCTCTTCCGCTGTTAAACCGAAAATGAAACAGTTATCATCACCGACCCGGTCTTTTATTTCAATGTTAGCACCGTCTAGCGTTCCGAGTGTAATCGCGCCATTCATCATAAATTTCATATTACCTGTTCCCGATGCTTCTTTACTCGCCGTTGAAATTTGTTCACTTACATCCGCCGCTGGGAATATATCTTCCGCTAAAGAAACTCGATAGTTTTCTAGAAAGATAACTTTCATATATTGACTGACATACGGGTCATTATTTACTTTTCTTGCGAGTTCATTTATTAATTTAATAATTTTTTTCGCGTAATAATAGCCAGGTGATGCTTTCGCTCCAAAAATAAAAGTACGCGGATAAAATGTAAAACTAGCATCCTCTTTCAAACGGTTATACAAATATAAAATATGAAGAACATTTAATAATTGTCGCTTGTAAGCATGTAGTCTTTTTACTTGTACATCAAAAATAGAATTAGGATCAATTGTAATCCCCATTTTATTATGAATGCGCGCCGCTAAAATCTCTTTACGCTCTTGTTTTACCTCTGCAAATTTCTCTTGGAAACTCGCATCGTATTGAACTAATTGTAGCTCTTGAAGCTTAATCGGTTCTTTCTTCCACTCTGTTCCAATCGCCTCTGAAATAAGGTTTGTCAGCTGTGGATTCGCCTTCATTAACCAGCGTCTATGAGCGATTCCATTCGTTTTATTATTAAACTTATCTGGATAAAACTCATAAAACAATCGCATTTCACGTTGCTTTAAAATTTCCGTATGAATTTTTGCAACACCGTTTACACTATGGCTACCGACAATTGCTAAATGAGCCATTTTCACAAGATCATGCGCAATAATCGCCATCTCTTCAATACGATGCCATTCATACGGATAACGTTCCCAAAGTTCATGACAGAAACGTTCATTAATCTCTTCAATAATCATATAAATTCTCGGTAATAACGGTTTAAAAATGTGAATTGGCCACTTCTCAAGTGCTTCTGATAACGTCGTATGATTCGTATAAGAAATCGTTTGCGTCGTTATGTGCCAAGCTTCTTCCCATGCTAGTTTTTCTTCATCTAATAAAATACGCATCAGTTCTGGAATCGCCAAAACTGGATGTGTATCATTAATATGAATCGCAATTTTCTCATGTAATTGACGAAGGTCACCATATCTTTCTCTATGCATTCGAACGATGTTTTGCAAACTTGCTGATACGAGGAAATACTGTTGTTTTAAACGAAGTATTTTTCCCTCATCATGCGTATCATCTGGATATAAAAACTCCGATACAGCCTCTGTTTCGCGCTTATATTTCAAAATATCTTTGCAGTTTTGCGGGAAAGGAACTGGTTCAGCATTCCAAAGTCTAAGTGTATTTACAGTACTCGTCTCATAGCCAACTACCGGCACATCATATGGCACGGCCATAATGACTTCTGCATTTGTATGCCTAAACTCTAAACGTCCGTCAATTTCTAGCGGTTCAACACTGCCGAAATAACTTACTTCTACAGCTTGATCATGCCTTCTTACTTCCCATACGTTTTCATGAAGAAGCCACTGTTCTGGAAATTCAACTTGATAACCATCAACAATTTTCTGATCAAACAAACCATGTTTATAACGAATTCCACAGCCGTGTCCTGGCAAGTTTAAAGAGGCAAGTGAATCGAGAAAACAGGCTGCTAAGCGTCCAAGCCCACCATTACCAAGGCCTGCATCTGCTTCCACTTCTTCTAACTCTTGTAACGAAATCCCTAGTTCAGATAACCCCTGCTCGCATACATCTCGAATACCTAAATTCAAGATGTTACTTCCAAGCAAACGTCCAAGCAAAAACTCAATAGACAAGTAATACATTTGCTTTTGCTCTCCGGATCGATAACTCTCGTTCGTTGCAATCCATTGACTATTCATATACTCACGTACCATATGGCCGAGCGTATTATATTGATCACGAGTTGTAGAATCTTTAAAACTTTTACCATACATCGTCTCTAACTTTTCTAGAAAAGTTGATTTAAAACTTTCAACATGAGTAAACATTTTTTCACCACCTACATGTTATTCCATGAGACTTTTATACAATTCCTTATAAGCAAGAGCCGATTGCTCCCAGCTATAATCTTCAGTCATCGCTTGTTTTACAAGCTGCTCCCACACTGGTTTATCGTGATAGAATTCAATCGCACGCTGAATCGTATGCAGCATGTCATGTGCATTAAAGTTCATGAAACTGAAACCATTTCCTTCGCCTGTTTCTTCATCATAAGAATGTACCGTATCGTTTAATCCACCTGTTTCTCTTACAATTGGAATCGTACCGTACGCTAATGCGATAAGTTGTCCAAGTCCACACGGTTCAAACAGTGATGGCATTAAAAACAAATCGCTTCCCGCATACACTTGGTGAGCTAATTCTTCATTAAATCCGATATAAACTTTTACCTTCTCCGGATACTCATATGCCATCCACTCAAAGAATTGCTCATATTCCGAATCACCTGAACCTAAAATAATACATTGTACATCTTCTTCCATTATTTCGTGGAATACAGTACGTACTAAATCAAGACCTTTTTGCTTCGTTAATCTCGTTACCATTGAAATAATTGGTGTATCCTCTTTTTCTGGCAAACCAAAATAACGCTGCAAAGCGCGTTTATTTTCACTCTTTTCATATAATGAATCTGCATCATACTGCGCCTTAATATACGAATCCGTTTCTGGATTATATACGCTGGTATCAATGCCATTTACAATGCCGCTAAGCTTATCATTATATTTTCGCAGTAATCCATCTAACTTCTCACCAAAAAATTCATATTGAATTTCTTCCTTATACGTCGGGCTCACCGCTGTAATTTGATCCGAAGCGATAATACCGCCTTTCATAAAGTTCACATTCCCATAAAACTCTAGCTGCTCACTATGAAAATATTCATCACCAAGCTCTAACAAGTCGTACATCACTTCAGGAGGAAATACTCCTTGGAACTGCAAGTTGTGAATTGTATATACCGTTTTAATACGCTCATATAACGGGTTATCTTGATACTTTTCACGAAGTAAGAAATTAACCATAGCCGTATGCCAATCGTGGCTATGAAGAACATCCACTTCAAAATCAAGGTGCGGAATACACTCTAACACCGCTTTTGAGAAATAAGAAAAACGCTCTCCGTCATCATAATGACCATACAGAGAATCTCTCTTAAAATAATATTCATTATCTATTAAGTAATACGTAATTCCGTCTTGCTCACCTTTTAAAATTCCACAATATTGATTTCTCCACCCGAGCGGGACATTAATTACTTTATGTAACGTACATCCATCCCTTAACTTTGGCGGAATAAGACTATAATTCGGGAGTATAATGCGAACGTCCACCCCTAATTTTTTTAGCTCTTTTGGGAGCGCACCTGCTACATCAGCTAAGCCTCCCGATTTAACAAATGGTACACATTCTGATACTGCAAATAAAATATTCACTTGTTGTCCCACTGCACGAAAAGCTTATACTACTTCCCTTGCAGCTTCCTCCCTTCGAGTTTTCATTTGAATTAAAACTTTAATCAGTGGAGGAAGACCCCCACTGATTCTTTTAAGAATAACTATTAATCGTACTGTTTTGAACGCTTCCTTTTTCTACAACGTATGGCTCATCAGCGTTTCCTTTTAGTACAACACCGTCACCAATTTTCACGTCTTTATCAATAATAACACCGTCTATTATACAGTTATCTCCAATTTGGCTCTTTTGCATAATAATACTGTTACGAACAATGGAACCTTTTCCAATTTTAACAGAACGGGAGATAACACTATTTTCTACTTCGCCTTCAATAATACTGCCGTTTGCAATCATTGTATTTTTCACGGCTGCACCTTTTAAGTAACGAGTTGGTGGTTCATCTTTTACTTTCGTAAAGATCGGTGCTTCTTTCTTAAATACTTGCTTCCAAATAGCAGGTTGCAAAATTTCTAAGCTATGTTTATAGTAACTTTCAATCGAATCAATAATCGCTACATATCCTGTATGCTCATAAGTAGCAATATGCAGTGATTTTCCGCGCTTTTCTCTCACCACATCGAATAAGCTATATTGCTCCAAATCTTTATATGACTCAAATAAATCTAACAATAATTTTTTCTTTAACACGTATGTTTGAAGCGAAACCCCTTCATGGCAAACTTCCGTAATATCAGCTGCCGTATGTATATGTCGCTCTAACACCGCCTGGAAATTCAATGCTGTTACGAGATGGCTATTCGTAATAACGACGTATTCTTCCCTAGCTCTTAGAAAATAATCAATATGTCTTCTAAAATGTGCAAAAGATCCAAATTCATCTTGGTCACATTGGCAATTTGGTGGGAATAAAAACAGTCCGTCTCTTTTTCTATCTAAATCCCACTGCTTTCCTGAACCAACATGGTCCATTAACGAGCGGTTTTTATGACTTGTAAAAACTGCCACACTATGAATATTAGAATTCACCATATTTGAAAGCATGAAATCAATGAGTCGATAACGGCCCCCAAACGGTAACGCCGCTAGTGAACGATGCCCTGTTACTTTCTTTAAGGAAGGAAAACTTCCCGTTGCATTAATAATTCCTAACATTTTTTCTCCCATTCATTTCATCCCCCTTTTCTATTTCCCTTCAGCAATGAGTACTACATCGTCAACATTTTTTTCCGGACGAATAATTGTTCCATCTTCAATAACCATTTCCGATCCAACAATTGCTCTTTCAATCACAACATTTTTTCCAATCTTTGCTCCTGGCATAACGACAGAATCAATAACCATACTACCTTCTTCTACCGTCACCCCTTGGAATAATACAGAATGCTTCACGTCCCCTTCAATGACGCATCCTTCGTTAATAAGTGATTCTTCTACTTTTGCCTGCTCTGCAATATATTGAGGTGGCTCATTTGGATTTACAGAATAAATACGCCAATTACGATCGTTTAAATTCAGTGATGTTTCATCGCGCAGTAAATCCATATTCGCTTCCCATAAGCTCTTAACCGTTCCAACATCTTTCCAATATCCTTCAAACGGATACGCCATCAACTTCTTCCCTTCATCTAATAAAAGCGGAAGTACATCTTTTCCGAAATCATTACTAGATTCAGGATTTCTTGCATCCATCTCTAAATACTCTTTCAAAATTGACCAATTAAAAATATAGATTCCCATTGATGCAAGATTACTTCTTGGAAATTGCGGTTTCTCTTCAAACTCAACAATCTCCATTTCTTCATTTGTATTCATAATGCCAAAGCGACTCGCTTCATCCCAAGGTACTTCAATAACAGAAATGGAAACATCCGCTTCCTTCTCAATATGATAATCTAGCATTTTACTGTAATCCATTTTATAAATATGGTCGCCCGATAAAATAAGAACGTACTCTGGTTCGTACTGACTTAAATAGTTTAAGTTTTGATAAATGGCACTTGCCGTACCTGTGTACCACTTCACACCTGAAGACTCCGCATAAGGAGGTAACACTGTGACTCCACCGCTTACTCGGTCTAAATCCCACGCATTGCCGATTCCGATATAATTATGAAGTTCAAGTGGTTGATATTGCGTTAAAATCCCAACCGTTTCAATACCAGAATTCGCACAGTTACTTAGCGTAAAATCGATAATGCGATATTTACCACCAAATGGAACAGCTGGCTTGGCTAAATTTTTTGTTAATGCACTTAATCGACTACCTTTTCCCCCTGCTAGTAACATTGCTACGCACTTTTGTTTTTGAGCCATCTTGTTTTTTGCTCCCCTTTCTCGTCTTCACTGGTCGTAATATGGATACGCCAAATGGTGGAATTGTAATTTCTACATGTGCTGCTTGATTATGATACGGTTCTTGAATTGCTTTCAGACGTTTCTTATTTACTTGCCCTGACCCGCCATATTGCTGTGCATCACTGTTTAAAATCTCGTTATAATACTCGAAATCTGGTACACCTACTTTATAGTTTTCATATGTAGCTTTCGTAAAATTACATACGATAACTAACGCATCTTCTTGTTTATCTCCTTGGCGGATAAACGAGAAAATACTTTGCTCGTTATTATTAGCATCAATCCACTGAAAACCTTCAGGCGAATGATCAAGCTGCCAAAGTGGTTTTGAGCGCTTATACAATGCTATGAGCTCTTTAAAGTAATCATGCATATAACGATGCATTTCAAAATCATGTAAATTCCAATCTAAATCTTCAAGGTCTTTCCACTCATCAAACTGCCCGAATTCTCCTCCCATGAAAAGTAATTTCTTTCCTGGGTGAGTAAAGAAATATCCATATAATAAACGAAGCTGAGCAAACTTATCCCAGTAATCACCTGGCATTTTATTTAATAACGACTTTTTCCCATGAACGACTTCATCATGAGAAAGGGGTAATATGAAGTTTTCAGAGTAAGCATATAGTAAAGAGAACGTCATTTTCTCATGAATATATTTTCTGTACTCTGGCGCACACTCCATATATTTCAGCACGTCATTCATCCAGCCCATATTCCATTTGTAATTGAATCCAAGCCCACCTTCATACGTTGGTGCTGTTACAAGTGGCCAAGCTGTTGAATCCTCTGCCGTCATAAGAAAATCTTCATCCTCTGCAAACACTGCTTCATTTAACTCCCGTAAAAATGACACAGCGTACTCATTACTTTGCTCTTGTCCTTCTTTATTCCAGTACAACATGTTCGCAACTGCATCTACTCTGAAACCATCAATATGGAAATATCTCATCCAAAATAACGCATTTGAAATTAAGAAATTACGTACCTCTCTCTTTCCTAAATCAAAATTGACAGTTCCCCATACTAGATTTTCTTGTACATCTTTATCTTTATATTCATAGGTCGGTGTGCCATCAAACAAATATAAACCGTGAGCATCTTTACAAAAATGCCCCGGTACCCAATCTAAAATGACACCGATTCCATATTTATGACATTCGTCGACAAAATACATTAAATCATGCGGTGTACCAAATCTACTCGTCGCTACATAATATCCCGTTCCTTGATATCCCCAAGAACGATCATATGGATGCTCAACAAGCGGCATAATTTCAATATGTGTAAATTGATGTTCCACCACATACGGAATGAGTTCTTCTGCCATTTCCCTGTAAGAATATAGTGTTCCATCTTCTTTCTTTTTCCAAGAACCGAAATGTAATTCATAAACTGTCATCGCTTCTTTATAAATCGGTTTTTTCTTTTTCTTACGATTCCAGTTTTTATCATTCCATTCATATCCTTTTATATCAAAAACTACAGATGCCGTATTCGGTCTTACTTCTGCATATATAGCATACGGATCTGCCTTTAAAATGACGTCACCAGCCAACGTTTCAATCGCATATTTATATATTTCTCCTTCTTCAATATGCGGTATAAATAAGGACCAAATGCCTTCTTCTGTCACTTGTAGCATCTTATGTTGCTCATAATCCCACTTATTAAAATCTCCAACAACACTCATTGCTTTCGCATGAGGAGCCCACACTGTAAATCGTACCCCTTGAATCTCATCTTCCGTCACAACATGTGCGCCAAAGATGTTATAACTTTCATAGTACTTTTCTGTATGAAACTCATCTCGTTTCACTTCTTCACAATTTATTACACTCAATATGCTCACCTCACTTAGATGACAGAATTTTTTATACTTTAACTATTTCTGTGAAAAACTGCAATATCCTTGTTAATTTATAAAAAACATTCGTTTTTTTCTTAAAAATGTTAGTTTTTCTTCACATTTCCGTGTAAAATATCGAATTTTGACGAATATTCATTGAAAACGCTTTATTATTCTTCTATATTTTTACCAATTATTTTTCTCAACCTTTATTTTATTATGTTTATCCTATTTTTCATGCTATTTTCCACTCAAAATCAAAATAAAATAATCTGTCATAAAAAATGTTTCTCAATATTTTTTGTCACAATGTTATTGAAATGCGAAATTTAATCCTGCTTTTGAAAAGCTACTTTCCGACAAAGGGGTAACCGCAAAAGTAAATGAACCGAAACTAGAGGCAGGTTCTGTTACAGTTGGCGGTGCTATCGATGACAAAAACTTTGCTGGATTAGATGGTGATTTCCCGTTCATTGATGTAACTTTCAAAGTAGAAAATGATGAATTTTATGAAGCAAACGCTCAATTAGAGTCACCAATTTTTGTTTACTGGAAACAAGGTGAATCAGAACCAAATAGAATGCGTGTACTTCAAGATCAAACATTCTCAGTTATGTCCTTAAATTCACTAGTAGAAGGAAATATTAAACCTGGTGCATTCTTAAATGAACGTGGCTATTTAGATGAAAAGTTCGATTATACAAAGCTTGGCGTAAAAGTATATGCGACTGATTCTTATCGTCATAAGTTTGAAGGCTCACTAGATAAATACGGATACTTCAAACTAAATGGACTTCCAGTTAATAAACGCGACTATAACTTATATGTAGAGGTGCCAGGACATTTAACAAGCCGCCTAACAACGAAACTTGGTACTGAAAAAGACGGTAAGCTGCTTGGCCAATATTATTATGCAAGACCTGACAAAAACCTTGCCGGCGATGTAAATGCTGATAAAGTAATCGATATTAAAGATGCTGAAATTATCGCTAGCAACTATGGTAAAAAAGGACTAACTGTAAAAGACGGAGACCTTAATAAAGATGGGATTGTCGATGAAAAAGATATTCGCTTCGTTGAAAAGAACTTCTTGAAAAAAGAGCTAGATGCATCTAAATCACAAACAGCTGCTGAAAAATCCAAAAGCGGTACACTGACAGATATTTTAAAGAAATTAGGATTAATGCCTAAAAAATAATAAAGTGAAACTTTAATCAGTCGAGGTTTTACTGCCCGGCAAATAGCGGAATAATAAAGAGCACTCTACGTAAAATAGAGTGCTCTTTTTCTATAAACGACCCTTATCCAGCAAAAGGGGTATATTGGGGATATACAAGGGAAACCGGAAAAGGAATTTATATTAAATTATATAAGTTCAGAGGTAAGAAGCAGTTTCCCACCTCTGAATTATTTAGTAATTATTATAGTACTGGTGCCATTGTTTCTTTTAATACTTTTACAGAATGAGCGAATTTCGCTTTTTCTTCTTCATTTAACTCAAGCTCTACGATTTCACGTACACCTTCACGGTTAATTACAGCTGGAACACCTACATAAGCATCTTTCTCATCGTATTGACCTTCAAGGTATGCAGATACAGTTAATACGCTGTTCTCGTTGTTTAAGATTGCTTTAGTTACACGAAGTAGTGACATACCGATTCCGTAGTAAGTTGCACCTTTACGCTCGATGATATGGTAAGCTGCATCACGTACATTTTCAAAGATTTTATCTAAGTCTTCTTGTTTGTACTGTTCGTTATTAGCTAAAATTGTTTCTAGTTTTTGTACACCGATAGTAGCATGGCTCCATACTGGAAGTTCAGTGTCACCGTGTTCACCAACGATGTAAGCATGAACGTTACGTGGATCTACATTTAAGTAGTCACCTAACATGTAACGGAAACGAGCAGAGTCTAAAGTAGTACCAGAACCAATTACGCGCTCTTTTGGTAGACCAGATTCTTTCCAAGTTACGTAAGTTAAAATATCAACTGGGTTAGTTGCGATTAAGAAGATTCCATCGAATCCGCTATCCATAATACCGCGAACGATTTGTTTAAAGATCTTTGTATTTTTCTCAACTAGGTCTAAACGAGTTTCACCTGGCTTTTGTGGTAATCCAGCAGTGATAACTACTAAATCTGCATCTTTACAATCTGCATAGCTACCGCTCCAAACTTTTGTTGGTGATGGAGAGAATGGTACCGCATGGCTTAAGTCCATTGCTTCCCCTTCTGCTTTTGCTTCATTAACATCTACTAATACGAATTCTTCAGCTACACCTTGGTTGATCATTGAGTAAGCATAACTACAACCTACAGCTCCTGTTCCTACTAATACTACACGATTGATACCTTTTTTCATGGTAATTTCCCCTCTCTATTGTTCACATCTATTTTTTATGATTGTTTAAGTAATTAATTAAAATACTAATTTAATGTTGTTTAACTTCTTTACATTCATATTGTAGCACGTATTATTGTGAATTACTTCACAAATTATGACCTATTTGTGAACTTTTTCACATATGATGTAAAGTTATTGGAATAGGTGTGGAATCCATTTCAATGGAGGCGTTTTCTTTAGATTGTGAAAGGGATTTTCTTGTGGTTTTTGTCGGTAAGTGAAATTATATCGGCGATTTTTAGAATATATGGACCGTAACTCCAAATATATCAGCGATTATTAAAATTTATCGACCGTAACTCAAATTATATCAGCGATTTTTGCAATATATCGGCTTACCGACAAAACTCGACAATAATGACAACATAAAAAAGCTGTCTTCAGTAGGTCACACCTATTGAGAGAAAGCAGCTTCTTCTATATATTATTTATTTTCCACAGTAGCTCCCGGATGTATTTTCATCGGTTTCTCCAAGTGTAGGAGGCTACAGCCATACAGCTGGGGTAAAAGTTCAACTTGAGGTATCATTTGTTAGATAGATAGTTCCTTCATATTCATACAGGCCAAATAAACAACATGATTGTATTTACGGCTCTATATACCCAACTGCAACAGCCCATACTTCATATTTCTTCTATTGCCTAAAAAAGCAGAGTATCCAAAGTCCACTTTTACACAACAAAAAAGAGATAGCAGATTATGCTATCTCTTTTAGTATGACCCGTACGGGATTCGAACCCGTGTTACCGCCGTGAAAGGGCGGTGTCTTAACCACTTGACCAACGGGCCAGTTCTGGCAGAGAAGAAGGGATTCGAACCCTCGCACCGCGTTCGCGATCTACTCCCTTAGCAGGGGAGCCCCTTGAGCCACTTGGGTACTTCTCTATAAATATGGCTCCGCAGGTAGGACTCGAACCTACGACCGATCGGTTAACAGCCGATAGCTCTACCACTGAGCTACTGCGGAACAATTATGGTGGGCCTAAATGGACTCGAACCATCGACCTCACGCTTATCAGGCGTGCGCTCTAACCAGCTGAGCTATAGGCCCATAATTGAAAAGCGGGTGAAGAGAATCGAACTCTCGACCAGAGCTTGGAAGGCTCTTGTTTTACCACTAAACTACACCCGCATTAAATTGTAAATGGTGAGCCATGAAGGACTCGAACCTTCGACCCTCTGATTAAAAGTCAGATGCTCTACCAACTGAGCTAATGGCTCATTTTGAAAGTGGTGCCGACTAGAGGACTTGAACCCCCAACCTACTGATTACAAGTCAGTTGCTCTACCAATTGAGCTAAGTCGGCTTGCGACTTCAAAATGGTGGCTCGGGACGGAATCGAACCGCCGACACGAGGATTTTCAGTCCTCTGCTCTACCGACTGAGCTACCGAGCCTTTATGTAAAAATGGCGGTCCCGACCGGGGTCGAACCGGCGATCTCCTGCGTGACAGGCAGGCATGTTAACCACTACACCACGGGACCATTTGGTTGCGGGGACAGGATTTGAACCTGCGACCTTCGGGTTATGAGCCCGACGAGCTACCGTGCTGCTCCACCCCGCGATGATAAAATATTTACTTTAGAAAAAATGGAGGAGGTAGAGGGATTCGAACCCCCGCGCGACTCTCGCCGCCTGTCGGTTTTCAAGACCGATCCCTTCAGCCGAACTTGGGTATACCTCCGAGATATATACGTCTAATGGTGGACCTTGTAGGACTCGAACCTACGACCGGACGGTTATGAGCCGTCTGCTCTAACCAGCTGAGCTAAAGGTCCTTTATGGTAGCGGCGGAGGGGATCGAACCCCCGACCTCACGGGTATGAACCGTACGCTCTAGCCAGCTGAGCTACACCGCCATAAATGATATTTAAGATAAGTGGAGCCTAGCGGGATCGAACCGCTGACCTCCTGCGTGCAAGGCAGGCGCTCTCCCAGCTGAGCTAAGGCCCCATGTTTTTTTGGAATATCGGGAAGACAGGATTTGAACCTGCGACCCCCTGGTCCCAAACCAGGTGCTCTACCAAGCTGAGCCACTTCCCGTTAATAAAAGCGCGCCCGAGAGGAGTCGAAC